>CAZBEO010000073.1:0-18176 GCA_964490935.1 uncultured Verrucomicrobiota bacterium | reverse complement strand
TGAATGGCGTATTGGATGTTAATCAGGCCGCGCACGTTGAGGGCCTTGGCGAGGGCATAGGTGTGGATGCGGATGGTTTGCTTGACCTGTTCGGAAAGGGTGGGGGCGGGGATGATGCAGGCGCTGTCGCCGGAATGAACACCCGCTAACTCGACGTGCTCCATGATGCCGCCGATGACGGATGTTTCGCCGTCGGAAAGGCAGTCCACATCCACTTCGAGGGCATTTTCGAGATAGTGATCAATCAGGACGGGTCGATCTTTGGAGACGGATACAGCTTCCTGCATGTATTTGCGAAGATGTTCGGCATCGTACACAATGACCATGGCGCGTCCGCCGAGCACGAAGGAGGGGCGCATCAGCACGGGGTAGCCGATGCGTTCGGCAATGCGTTCGGCTTCTTCAATGTTGACGGCGAGCCCATTGGCGGGCTGTTTGATGCCCAGGCGGGTGACCAACTCCTGGAAATATTTACGGTCTTCGGCCGCTTCAATATCTTTTGGCGCGGTGCCGATGATATGTACGCCGTGGCGCTCAAGATCCAGGGCGAGGTTGAGCGGCGTTTGGCCTCCGAATTGTACGATGGCACCCCAGCATTTTTCGTTGCGGTAGATGTGGAGGATATCTTCGAGGGTGAGTGGTTCGAAGTAGAGGCGGTCACTGGTATCGTAGTCGGTGCTGACGGTTTCAGGATTGCTGTTGACCATGATGGTTTCATAGCCCGCTTCGCGCAGGGCGAAGGAGGCGTGTACGCAGCAGTAGTCGAATTCGATGCCCTGACCGATGCGGTTTGGGCCGCCGCCGAGAATCATGATTTTGTTGCGGGCGGAGGGGGTGGCTTCGTTGAGTGCGCCATAGGTGGAATAGTAATACGGCGTAAAGGCGGCAAATTCCGCGGCGCAGGTATCCACGGAGGCGTAGACGGGCAGTATGTTCAGTTCGGTGCGCGCGTGGCGTACATCGTCCTCGGTGCATTTCAGGAGCCAGGCGATTTGTCGGTCTGAATAGCCGAATTCCTTGGCTTGCAGAAAGAGGGGGCGGTCCTGTTTGAGTCCATCGATGTTGCCGGCCTGTTTGATTTCCGCTTCGTAGGCGGCGAGTTCTTCGATATGGCGCAGAAACCAGGGATCCATTCGGGTCAGTTCATGGACTTTTTCGAGGGACCAGCCGCGCTGAAAGGCGCAACGCGCAATGAAAAGTCGGTCGGCGTTGGGGCGTCGCAGTTCCTTCGCCATCATTTCATCGTCGTAGGCCTCGAATTTAGTGTCCTTGCCGTCGGCACCGAGACCGGCGCGTCCGGTTTCCAGCGAGCGCATGGCTTTTTGGAGGGATTGTTTAAAGGTTTTTCCGATGCTCATGGCCTCGCCGACGGATTTCATCTGGGTGCCGAGGGTGTTGTCGGTGGCGGCAAATTTAGTGAAGGCAAAGCGGGGGACCTTCGTGACGACGTAGTCGATGGAGGGTTCGAAGCAGGCGGGCGTTTCGCGGGTGATGTCGTTGCGCAGTTCGTCGAGCGTGTAGCCTACGGCGAGTTTGGCGGCGATTTTGGCGATGGGGAAGCCGGTGGCCTTGGAGGCCAGGGCGCTGGAACGGGACACGCGTGGATTCATTTCGATGACGATCATGCGCCCGTTTTCCGGATTGATCGCAAACTGGACATTGGAGCCGCCGGTATCCACACCGATTTCGCGCATGACGGCGAGCGAGGCGTCGCGCATGATCTGATATTCGCGGTCGGTGAGCGTCTGGGCGGGGGCGACGGTTATGCTGTCGCCGGTATGCACGCCCATCGGGTCGATGTTTTCAATGGAACAGACAATGACGCAGTTATCCTTGTGATCGCGCATGACCTCGAGTTCAAATTCCTTCCATCCGATGACGGATTCCTCGATGAGGATTTCACTGGTGGGGCTGTAGAAGAGGCCGCGCTGGGCGATTTCCTCGAATTCCTGCTCATCGTAGGCGATGCCTCCGCCGGTTCCGCCGAGGGTGAATCCGGGGCGTATGACCAGCGGATAGGTGCCGATACTGTCGCGCACCTTGCGCGCCTCTTCGAGGGTGTGTGCGCAGCCGCTGATTGGCAGATCGAGTCCGATTTTCTGCATGGCCTGCTTGAAGAGCATGCGGTCCTCCGCCTTTTCGATGACGTCGGCCTTGGCACCGATGAGTTCCACGCCGTAGCGTTCGAGGATGCCGGTTTTGTGGAGGGTCATGGCCAGGTTGAGGGCGGTTTGGCCGCCGAGCGTTGGGAGCAGGGCGTCGGGGCGTTCGCGGCGGATCACCTCATGTACGGCCTCGGGGGTGAGCGGTTCGATATAGGTGCGGTCGGCAAACTCCGGGTCGGTCATGATGGTGGCGGGATTGCTGTTAATCAGCACCACTTCATAGCCTTCTTCGCGGAGCGATTTGCAGGCCTGCACGCCGGAATAGTCGAATTCGCAGGCCTGACCGATAATGATGGGGCCGGAACCGATCAGCATGATCTTCTTAATGTCGGTGCGTTTTGGCATAAGATAAATCCGTTCCGTTCTATTAGGGTTCGGTTTTGACGGCCTATTTTGGCGCTCCGCCTCAATAGGCGTATCAGTTGTGCCAGATAACAGGCGCTTTCGGCGCTGCAATGTATCAGCGGTTTCGAGGGATTAAAGCATTTAATCAAAAAAAATGGTCCCGCCGCTTTTTGAACGGATAACGTGATATTCCAATGATTGGAAAAATGCTCGAAAAAGTTTCCAATGATTGGAAAAACCGTTGTAAAAGTTTCCAACGATTGGAAAAATACTCGAAAAAGTTTCCAACGATTGGAAAAGCGAATAATCAGGAGGCCATGCCCCATGCAACCAGCGGGATTCGGGTTTGAAAATACACTCATTCTGATTGGCTATCTGTTGGTGATGGTGTTGATCGGTTTGTTCTTTTCGCGCAAACAGAAGAGTACGGAAGATTTTTTTCTGGCGGGTCGGCGGATGCCGTGGCTTCCGGTGGCGATGAGTATGTATGCCTCGCTGACGAGCGCGGTGACCTATATGGGGCTGCCCGGATTGGCCTATCGGAGCAATGTCACCTTAATTGTGGTGGCGGTGGTGAGCCCACTTTTGGCACCGATTCTGATCTTCTTGTTTTACCCGGTCTATCGTCGTCATCGGGTGACGACCTCCTATGAATATATCGGGATCCGATTTGGTTTGTCGGCGCGTCGGGTGGCATCGGGTTTGTTCCTTCTGGGGCGTTTGGGTTGGTTGGGCACGGTGGTGTATGCTCCGGCGCTTGCGTTGTCGGTGGTCTCCGGGATGCCGATGGCGTGGGCGATTCTGATCATCGGATTGGTGGCCACACTGTACACCGTGCTGGGCGGATTATCTGCGGTGCTCTGGACGGATGTGGCGCAGTTTGTGATTCTGGTGGGCGGGGCGATCTGGGTGGCGGTGACGCTCTGCGGTGCGGTGCCGGATGGTCTGAGCGGTATTTTGCATGTAGCCCGTGAGCAGGACCATCTGCAATTGGATTGGAAGATCAGTTTGTTTCGTATGTCCGCCGTGGTGGTGGCCGTGTCTTTTTTCTTTCAGATGATGCAGGATTATGGAACCGACCAGGTAACCGTTCAGCGACTGCTGGCCGTGCGCACCTATAAAGGGATGGCCAAGGCTGTGGTGTTCAATGCCGTTACAGACAGTGTGCTGATCTCGATCCTGTTGTTCATCGGGCTGGGCATTTTTGCTTTCTACACGCAGTTTCCCGCCTTGCAGCCGGCTGAAGCCGCCGGCGACCGCATCTTTCCGTACTTCATCATGCATCAACTGCCGAATGGTATTTCAGGACTACTGGTTGCCGCCATTTTTGCGGCGGCGATGTCGAGCCTGGATTCTGGTTTGAACTCGCTGGCTACGGTGATTGTGCATGACTTTTGCCGTCCGCTTCGTCGCGCCCCGTGCAGCGAGCAGCATGATCTGATGCTGGCACGTGGCTTGACGTTGGCGTTGGGCGTAACGGCCACGGGGGTGGCTTTTTTTGTTTCAGGGATGGAAGGCATTGTGGAGGCCTTTGCCACCTTTATGAGTCTCTTCAGTGCACCGGTGTTGGCGCTCTTTCTGCTGGGTATGCTGACGCGACGTGGGCGTTTCAGCGCCTGGTGTGCGGGGGTGACGGTGTCGGTGCCTGCGACTTGGATTCTTCAGCGATATACGGAGGTGAACTGGGTGTACTATTTTCCGTTTTCCTTCCTCGTCTGTTTTTCCATTGCCTGGTTTATAAGCTGTCTTTCGCGTAAGGAAGTCGACGGGGAATAGCTTTGCGCAGGGCCGCCTGCACGCGGTGCTGAAAGTCGGCATTCAGGAGGTGGGCATAGGTGGTTTCGCAGTCGTTCTGATAGATTTCTCGATTGGTCCGTATGAGTTGGAGGAACGCGGCGGGTGGGGGCATTTTTTTGAGGCGCTTGATGCGGGCGATGTGTACATCCATGTCGTGCAGGTTGCCGAGAGCGTCGGCAGTTTTTTTCAGCCGCCGAGTGAGTTGGGCGATGACGGGGGGCAGCACTGTTTCTGCGAATTCAGAGAAGTAGCGGAGTTTGCGTATGGTTTTTCTGATTTCATGCGCCTCGGCGGGTGAGGTGGATTCGGAGAGAGCGGGGAGGGTGGCGAGCTGTTTTAGTCGTCGTTTGAGTTGTCGGGCGGAGAAGGAAACAATGCCTTCCGGCTCGGTGCGTGCCACGATGAGAGCGGGCAAGGTGGCGCGGAGATATCTGGCCAGTGCGCGGTTGTTGCGGGTGGTGGCGGACACTTTCAGAAGCTTCCCGGACTTGCGAATGAGTGCGGAGTTATTTTTGTTTTCTGCTTCATTGAAGGCGAGCCATTTCTTTTGCTCGCGTGGTTTGAAGGGGAGGTTGGCGGCGCGGATAAAATCGATCCAGACCTGAAAGTCGCGGGCACGTCCGAGGTTTCTAATGAGATTGGCAACAAATTGTTTACGGGGTTCGAAAAAGCGTGGGTCGCCGAGGATGGGTTTGAACCAGGTGAAGAGCATGCGGGCGCGGCGGAGGGCTACGCGCAAGTCGTGAAGGTAGCGCGAGTCGGTGCCTTCACAGGCACCTTCCAGGTTATCGATATAGGTTCGATATTGAGAATAGAGGAGGGTGCGAAAGGCTTCGAGGGCGGTATCATCGGGTTTTAGTAGGCCGCGATAACGCATTGGAGAGGAGGTGCATTTTCGTTCCTTGATTTGAATGTCGGCATCAAAGACGGCGCGAAAGAGTGCTGTTTTGGCGAGTGCCCAGGATACATTCCCAGGATACCAAGCGGAGCGGACCCAAAGGGTGACGGCGTTTTTTCGGAGTACGATGCGTTGAATGGTGCAGTCCTGAACATGACCGTGGTCGAGGCCATCGGCGATGCAGAGGAGTGCCGCGAGTTTCATGGCGTGAATCGGGTCACGCAGGCGGGTCAGTTCGCTTTTTTTGAGGATGGGTTTGTAGTTTTTTCGGTGGAGGTAGATGACGGCGGCGAGGAGGTCGCGTTGTTTTTTTGTATACCCGCGCAGGGGCGCTTGCTGAACAATGTGTACGGAAGCCTCCACATGCCGGGCGGGATTCATGGCATATCCCACATCGTGAAGTAGGGCGGCAGTGTGCAGTATTATTTTGTCGTTTGGTGTGAAGTGGGCGTAGTCGCACAAGGTATCGAAGAGCGTGTCACAGAGGTGTGCGACGTGTTGGGCGTGTTCGTGCTCTCCCCTGTGCTTTAAGAGAAGTTCTTCCGGGGTTACGGTTTTCATCGGTCAATGTTCGCTGAAGGGTTTGTGCGGCTCCAGTTGCGAGAGCTTGAGTTGGTTGGCTTTTTCGAGTGCTTCTTTGAGTTGAGCATAGAGTCGGTCCTGGCAGCGGAAGAGATTGGATCGAGGGTGCCCAGGCTTTTGGAATGTCCCGTCGGAGAGAATGCGCCGGTTTTTCACATTGTCGCGCAAGCAGGCTTGCAACACGTTCAGGAGCTTGGCATGACAGGCGGGGTCTTCCACGGGGATCAGGAGCTCGACGCGGCGGTCGAGGTTGCGCGGCATCCAGTCGGCACTGGATATGAAAAGTTTTTGTTCTCCGCCTTGCAGGAAGTAAAAGATGCGGCTGTGCTCCAGGTAGCGGTCCACGATGCTGGTCACGGTGATGTTTTTGCTTAGGCCTTTCACCCCCGGACGCAGGCAGCAGATGCCCCGCACGTTGAGTTGGATTTTGACGCCGGCGGCAGATGCCCGGTAGAGGGCGCGGATGATGGCCGGGTCCACGAGCTAATTCATTTTGGCTATGATATGAGCCTTTTGCCCTTGTTTTTTTCGTTCGGTTTCCCCTTCGATGAGGTCGAGAACCCGATCGCGCAGTTCAAACGGAGCGGCGGCCAGTTTGAGGAGGGCCCGAGGCTGGGAATAGCCGGTGATGGCATTCATGAAGGAAGAGGCGTCAAAGCCGTATTCATCTTTGCAGGTCATGTAGCTGATGTCGGAGTAGAGTCGGGCGGTGTTCTCGTTATAGTTTCCGGTTCCGAAGTGGACGTAGCGCACGACTCCCTGGGGCTCTCTGCGAACAATGAGGCAGAGCTTGGCGTGCGTCTTGAGGTTTTTTACGCCGTAGATGACCTGTACGCCGGCATATTCCAGCTCCTTGGCCCATTCGATATTTCGGGCTTCATCGAACCGGGCTTTGAGTTCGACCACAACGGTGACATACTTGCCCTGTTCAGCGGCATGTTTGAGCGCGCCAACGATCGGGCTGCTGCGGCTGGTCCGATAAAGAATCTGCTTGATGGCCAGTACGTTTGGATCACGGGAGGCGTCTTCCACCAGCTTCACCACGGGGTCATAAGCCTCGTAGGGATGACAGAGTAGAATATCCCGTTTGGCAATCTGGTCCATGATGGGGAGTTTGGCATCCAGATCGGGAGAAGGAAGCGGTTCTCTGACTTCATATTTCAGTTCATCAAAGCCGTCGATGGAGCCCAGACGCATCAGGCAGGAGAGGTCCAAAAATCCATTGATCTTATAGATGCTCCGGTCTGGAATTTTCAGGGCGTCTTTCAGGAAGGTCAGCAGGGTGGGGGTGGCTCGGCGGTCCAGTTCAAGGCGCACGCTCTCGCTGAATTTGCGCTGCAGGAGGATGGCTTCCATCCCGGACATCAGGTCGGGTGCCAGGTCTTCTCGTACGCGCATATCGGCATTGCGCGTGATGCGGAATACGGCTGTTTCCAGAATTTCCTCGCCATAAAAAAGTTGATTGATGTGGCGTTGAATGATGCGTCCGATCGGCATGAAGGACGTGCGGATGGGCGAGGGCATCCGTACGAGGCGGTCCAAGTTAGCGGGAATGGGGACAATGGCGAACTTCCAGCGTGTTCCTGTGTTTTCGGTGTCCTTGAGTCGGACGGCCAGGTTCAATCCCATGTTGCGCAACAGGGGTAAGGGTTCTTCGATGTCGATGGCCATGGGACTCAGCACGGGCAGGAGTTCATCGTTGAAGTACTGTTTGGTGAAGGCGTCCTGTTCGGGCGTGCAGGTATCGCCCATCAGGAGTTCCAAGCCAGCTTGGCGCAGTTGGGGAATCAGGCTTCGGTGAAAACAGTTGTACTGGGCCGTTACCATGCTGCGCACACGGCGGGCGATGATTTCGAGCTGCTTTTGCGGGGTCATGCCGCGCGGGTCGGTGGTGGTTACGCCCTCCTTGAGCAGAATGCTGAGGCCGCCGACGCGCACCATGAAAAATTCATCGAGGTTGGAGGAGGTGATTGCCAGGAATTTCAATCGTTCGAGCAGAGGGACTTTCGGGTCGATGGCTTCATCGAGTACCCGTTGATTGAATTCAAGCCAGCTTAACTCGCGATTGATCAATTCAGCATGTTCCGAAGTCATGAGAGGTTCTCCTATTTTCCTGCGCGTATCAGGATTTTGCGCCCGAATACCCGTTCAAACAATAAACTCTTTTCAGCGAGCGCGATTTGTTCGAGGGAAATATCGGCGCCGTGCTTGATGGTGATGACGAGCGATCCGGGCTCCAGCTTGAGGCCCAGGTGGGCGACCTTGTGCAGATGAGTCCGTTGCAGCGCATCGGCTACGCGCAGAATGGCCGCGAGCTTGGAGACAATGATGCGCTCCCGTCGTGAGAGGCTGGAATAGCCGGAATGCGATGGAGAGGGCAGGCCCTTGCGGTGATAGCGGGCAATCAGGGCCACCAGTTTCCGGTCGCGCGAACTGAGCCCGAATATATCGCTGTTCTGGATGATGTACATGGAGTGTTTGTGATGCGACCGCTCATTGATAAAGCCGCCTACTTCGTGGAGCATGGCGGAAACGCGTAGCAGCATTTCATAGCGTGAGGAAAGATAAATTTCGCGGCTCATGCATTGATAAAGGTGCGAGCAGGTATCGGCAATATGCTGGGCGTGTTCCTCGTCGATCTGATATTTTCGGCCCAATTCGAGGGCGGAATGCAGGATTTGTCGGCGGAACTCGTCGTTATGCACATGCTGGGCGGTCATTTCGGCGAGGATTCCGTCGCGCAAGGTGGCACCGGGGATAATGATTTTCCGCAATCCGAGGGCTTCCATTAGTCGGGAGTAAATCAGGAGCGAGGGCGCGAGGGATTCGGCGTCGGGATAGGGCATGTGATATTTCCGGGCGATGTCATCTACGGTCATCGCGAGAAAACGGTCGCTCAGTTTGCGCAGCGCGGCGAGGTCCATTTGAATGGGCGAGTGATGATCCCAGGAGGGGTTGCACAGGAGTGCTGCAAAACGTGCATCACCGCCGAGAGCCAGGAGGCGGGCGTCGGGATTAAGGTGAACATCGCGCTGTATCTGGTCGATGTCGCGTTGAATCTGGGCCTCCATCAAGCGTGCTAGGCGCGCTTGGGATTTATAGGCGCTTTCGAGTGTTTCGCGCAGGCGCAGGGATCCGAGGCGATAGGATTGGGAAAAAACCACGTTACGCTGCTGGACGTGAATGAGTTCGGTGCTGCCGCCGCCGACTTCCAGGATCAGCGCATCGGAATTTTTCAGGAGCTTGTTGTTTTCCAGGAGGGGATAGACGCTGAGATACGTGTAGCGATTGCATTCGGCTTCATCCAAAACCTCCACGTAGAGTCCGGTGGCGATAAAGATACGGTCAAGAAAGGAATCCCGGTTGACCGCCTCGCGCACGGCGCTGGTGGCCACGGCCCGAATCTGCTCGTCATCCGTGATGTCGTATTCCAGGAGTACTTTGCGAAAGGTGCGCAGGGCCTTGACGCAGGCCTCGGTGGATTCCATGCTGATTTGACCGGAGGTGAAAGTGTCTTTGCCGAGGGAGACCGACTGCTGCAACGATTCGAGGGTGTTGAGCCCGCCTTTTTTTATGGGTTGGGCTATGTGCAGCCGAATCGCGCTGGCACCGATATCAATTACGGCCAAGGGTGCGTTAGGATGTTTTGTCAGTTTCTTTTTTTGTTTCAGCGACATAACTTCTGCTCCCTATCCAAAGCGGGTTCCCTGCAACCCTATTGACGTTGGTTGATTCTGAAAGGGTCTGATTTCTGGTTGACCGCCGGGTGCCAACCCGCCTTGGTTAAAATCGCTACCGCGATTTGGAAGAGCAGACGGTAAAACGGCGAAGAACGGCGATTTGTTTAAAGAGACCATAGGATTTCAGGTTTGGGCGGCATCCCGTGCCAGAAGGGCTGCTCCGACAACACCGGCATCATCACCCAATTGTGAAATTTTGATTTTGATGGAGTTGGAAAAGGCGGGCATGCAGCGTTTTCGGGCGGCGTCGGCCACCTCGTTGAGAAAAATATCTGGCAGGGCCTCGACCAGTCCGCCTCCAAGAATGATGACATCCGGTGCCAGCACATTGACCATCATGGCCACGCCGACGCCCAGCCATCGTGCGCCATCTCGCACAATCTGCTCGACCACGGTATCGCCAGCTTCGATGGCGTTTTTAAGGGTGCCACTACGAATTTCCGTAAGCTTGAGTTTGGTGGCTGCGAGAAGGTTGGGCGCCTGGCCGCGAAAGGCGGCTTTCGCCGCTTCGCCGGCAATGGCTAGTCGGCTGGCTACCGCCTCGAGGCAACCATATTTCCCACAACCGCAGAGAGGACCGTTCGGGAGCACCTGAATATGGCCGAATTCCATGCAGCTTTTGGAGTGGCCCCGGATTATTTTTCCTTCATAGACGCATCCCGCGCCGATGCCGGTTCCCGGAAAGATGCCCAGCACACAGCGCTGGTTTTTCCCGGCACCCAGATAATATTCACCCAGTACGCCGACATCGACATCGTTTCCGATGGACACGGGGCAGCCCAGCTTTTTTTCAAACCAGCTTTTAATGGGTACGTTGCTCCAGCCGAGGTTAGCGGCTTCCACCAGTATGCCCTTTTCTAGGTTCAACGGGCCGGGGCAGCCGATGCCCATTCCGCTGATTTTTGAAGTATCGAGCGAGGCCTCTTCGCAGAGTTCGCGCACCATTTCGGCCATACGGGTCAATCCCGCCTCGGCCCCATCGCGGCCTTTTGTTTTCTTGCGGATTTCGGCTACTTTCTTTGCCCGATCATCAAAGAGCGCCGCATACATTTTGGTTCCACCCAAGTCAAAGCCGATCCAGTGTTTCGATTTGCTTGCTGTCATAAGAGTGATTCCTTTCTCTTCGATAGCGATTTCGAGGCCGATCCCGATACCCGATCCCGATACCGATTGTTCCGCGTGTCAGAGGGGAAATGTACTGCATGACTTCCGATTAGGACAGCCAAAACAACGGGGAAGCCGCTGTGCTTGAGTCGCAGGACGGCGAGCCCAAAGCCCGACAGGTTGCGAGAAGACGAACAGCTTGACCCCGGGCATGAAGAAAAGTACCTTGCAAACCGATTACAGAAGCGATGAAGTTAGGAGCGGAACGATGCGCGTCACGAAATATCTTTTGCTTTTCATTTTGCTCGCCGGATGGGGAGTTTTCGCGCCTTACGTCGCAGCGGGTGCAGAATGGAAGATACTGAAAAACTGTACGTATGTGCCCAATGACTCGGCCAACGATGGCGATAGTTTTTGGCTGCAGCACAAAAGAACCAAGATGAAAATCCGGCTCTACTTTGTGGACTGTCCGGAAAGCACGGATGACGAGGAATGGGCGGTGGGGCGCTTAAAAGATCAGGCCGAATACTTCAACTCGGATGCCGAAGGGATGCTTCGTACGGGGATTCAGGCCAAGAAATACGCGCAGAAACTGCTTTCGGGAAAAGACGGTTTTACGGTTTATACAAGGATGCAGACAGCTATGGGCCGCGGCAAGACGCGCTACTACGCCATGGTGGAGGTGGACGGACGATTTCTTTCCGAATGGCTGACGGAAAATGGCTTGGTGCGCATCAACAAACGAACGATGATCAGTGGACCGTTGCCGAACAAGATGTCAGTGGATAAGTATGAACAACATCTACGGAAGTTGGAACAACAGGCCAAGCGCGATGAGTTGGGCGGCTGGGGTCGGCAGGTGGGACGTGCAAGAAACAAAGTGGCCAAAATTTTGGAAGGACGTGGCGAGAGTACCTCGTCCGCGCCGGAAATTCCGACTGGGGTTGTGGTGCTGAAACGGAATCTGCCGGTCTATTCGCTGCTGGTTCCCGGCAAGCTGGTTCGTTTGTTGCGTCCGAACACCAAGATAAAGGTAACGGGCCCTTCGGAAGACGCAGGCATGGCAATCATCCGCTTTAATACGGAGCGCGGTATCATTTATGAAGCACAGTGTCAGACCAGGGATTTGCAGTGACGTTTCCGGGGAGTTGACGTGACGTCCATTCGCAAAGTACGCGTGCTGATCAATCCCAAGTCGGGGGGGGTCTGGTCGTTTGGCGCGATGCAGACGGCCTTCGAGCGGTTTTGGGGTGATGAGCACCTTGATTTGACCTACCAGTTCAGTCGTTCTCCGACTGATGGACAAGCCAAAACGAAACGGGCGGTTGCCGATGGGGTGGACTCGGTGATCGTGGTGGGTGGCGATGGGATGGTCAATACGATTGGAAGCGTATTGATCGATACCACCGTGGCGCTGGGGGTGATTCCAACTGGCAGCGGAAATGGGTTTGCGCGGCATTTCGGTATTCCTCTCAACCCGGAGCAGGCCGTACAGGCGCTTTGCGCAGCGACTAAGCAGCGCATTGATGTGGGACGTGTGAATGGGCGCCCCTTTTTTGTGACGTGCAGCATGGCGTGGGACGCCGCCTTGGTGCGTTCTTTCGAGAAGTCGCCGGTTCGCGGCATTCTGCCGTATGTCTTTTCCGCCGTGTACGAATATCTGGGCTACGTGCCGCATCCTTTTCAGATCAGCCTGGATGGGAAAAAGAGCCGAACCTTCAATGACCCGATTCTGTTGACGGTGGCGAATCTGACGCAGTACGGCGGCGGGGCCCGCGTGGCGCCGAACGCCAATGCAGCAGATGGTCAGCTTGAGCTGGTGGTGCTGCGTAAAAAGGATATGCCGAAGGTGCTGCCGCAGATTACCCGGCTTTTTGACGGGACTTTCACCAACATCCGCGAGGTGAAGACGTATTCGTTTAAAAAGGCGGAGATCAGTGCTGGTTACTCGGGGCCGGTGCAGGTGGATGGTGAATTGCTGAAGACCGGTCCTGATCTGGTCATTGATGTGCTGCCGTGCGCCTTAACGGTGTTGGTGCCTTAAAATTGCTGCTTGGCGCGGGCGGGCGTGATTTGTTAGTTGTATCCCGCCTGCGCAAAAAGCCAGTCTGTATTCATTGATGAAGGAGAAGCGTATGTTTCGTGAGCGAAATCCAATGAGAGGCATCACCTGGGACGATTATTTGGGCCTTCCGTCGTGCGAGAAGGGGACGTACTGCAATTGCGGGAAAAACCCGTTTCACGTGCTTCGTTCCCAGCAGTTCGATCGCCCCATGCTGGAGCGCCTTTGCGAAATCACCACCAAAACGCGGCGCATCGGCAAGACACGTGGCGGAATGAGTTTTCTGCAGGACCTGCTCTCCGAAAAACGCGCGATGATTTATTTTGCGCAGCCTTCGACCCGTACCTTTCTTTCGTTTGCAGCGGCTACGCAGATGGTCGGCATGCGGCATGAAAATGTGCGCGACACCACCACTTCGAGTGAGATCAAGGGAGAATCGCCGGAAGATACCGTTCGGACCTTCAGCTCCTATTTTGATTTGATCATTATGCGTCATCCCACCGGGGGGTTTGCCGAACGCATTGCCTGGCTGCTTTCCAACACCGAGCGCCCGGTGCCGGTGATCAATGCTGGCTCCGGCAAGGATCAGCATCCGACCCAGGCGTTGTTGGACATCTACACGCTGCAACGCAGTTTTGAAGAGCGCGGCGGCATTGATGGAAAAAAGGTGGCGTTTGTGGGCGATCTACTGCGCGGGCGTACGGTGCGTTCCCTGGCCACGACCCTCTCGCTTTACCAGGGCATGAAACTTTATTTCGTCGCGCCGGAGCCACTGCAGATCGGGCAGGATATTCTGGATGCTCTCAAGGAGGCCGGCACGGACTATGAAGTGACGTATGATTTCGAGAAAATTATCCCGGAATTGGATGCCATTTACATGACGCGCATTCAGGATGAGTGGGATACCACGGAAGAAAGCCGCGCCATTGATACAACGCCCTATCACTTCAAGGCGGAACATCTCCGATTGCTTCAGAAGGATGCCGTGATTATGCATCCGCTTCCGCGGCGAAAGGAAATTGCCGTGGAGGTGGACGAAGACCCGCGTGCGGTGTATTGGAGGCAGGTGCGCAACGGCATGTGGGTGCGGGCGGCCCTGATGATTTTGATTTTTGAACGGGATGTCGAAATTGATCGGTATTATCACGATCTGACGCGCTGATCGGCGGATGAATTGGAAACAAAGAAACAGGAAGAATGGATCAAGGAAGAGGATGTGTTATGAAGCATTTGGTGACGTTGAAGGACTGGGCTGCCGAGGAAATCCTGCAGGTGCTGGATTTGGCGGATGAGTTGAAGCGGGAACCGTCGAAATATTACGACACGATGCACCGCAAGGTGCTGGTGATGATCTTTGAAAAACCCAGCCTGCGCACCCGCGTATCTTTTGAAACGGGCATGTGTCAGATGGGCGGCGACGCCATTTATTACGACATGTCCACCTCGCCACTCGGCTCCGGCAAGGAGAATATTCACGACACCATCCAGGTGCTCAGCCGCTATGCCGATATCGTCATGGCACGCCTGTTCAGTCACGAAAATCTCGAGGAGATGGTGAAGTACGGCTCGATCCCGGTCATCAACGGATTGACTAATTATACGCATCCTTGTCAGATACTGGCGGACCTCCAGACCGTGCGCGAAAATAAAGGCGCGTTGAAAGGTATGACACTGGCCTATCTGGGCGATGCCTTCAACAACGTCACGCATTCGCTGCTTTTCGGATGCGCCAAAGTGGGCATGAACATCCGGGTGGGATGCCCCGCTGGAAAAGACTATTCTCCCAACCCGCAGGTACTCGCCGAGGCGCAGGCCTTTGGAGCGGAATCGGGCGCGAAGGTCAGCGTAACGCACGACGCCGTCGAAGCAGTGAAGGGTGCCGACGTGGTCTATACCGATTCCTGGATGAGCTATCACATTCCGGCGGCGGAGTTGGAGGCGCGGGTCCAGGTCTTTCAACCCTATCAGGTTAATGCGCAGCTGATGGCGCACGCGAAAGAGGACGCCATTTTCATGAATTGCCTGCCAGCCATACGCGGATACGAGCAAACCGCCGAGGTGATAGATGGCCCGCAGTCGGTGGTGTTCGACGAAGCGGAAAACCGCCTACACACGCATAAAGCAGTGATGGTGCATTTACTGAACCAGGCATGAAGCCGGAGGAAAAAAGTCCGGTGTCGCGCCCCAGGATTCTGGTGGTCAAGCTGAGTTCGCTCGGCGATCTCTTTCATGCCCTGCCGACCGTACACCTCCTCAAAAAACAGTTGCAGGCGGAGGTGGACTGGGTGACCCAACCAGAATATGTGCCTCTGGTGCGCTGTTTTACGGAGGTGAACCGCGTCCTCTCTTTTCCGCGAAAGAATATCCTGCGCGGTCTGCCCAATTATCTGCGCGAGGTGCGACGCGAGCGGTATGATTATATTCTGGATATGCAAGGATTGCTGAAGAGTGCGGCCGCGGCCCGCCTGGCGCGCGGGGGAAAACGTATCGGCCCCTCGTATCAGCGCGAGGGTGCACGCCTCTTTTATCATCACGTCGCGGGGGTGCGGGATAAGAATCGTCATGCCGTGGAAGAGGCACTGGACGTGGCGCGTTTTCTGAATGTGCCGGTCGATGAGATTGTCTTCCCGACAGCCTTTCCGGATTTCCAGTTGCAGGGCGACGCCCCGCGCGTGGCGCTGATTCCGTGTTCCCGCTGGGTTACAAAGAACGCCCCGATTGCCTTGTTTGCCGGAGTGGGACGGTTGTTGCTGGAGCGGGGTGTGCAATCGGTGTTCATTGCGGGTGGGCCGGATGATGCGTCGGTTTGTGAGCGCCTGGCGGCGGAGATTTCCAGCCCGCAGGTATTCAATTTGTGCGGAAAAACCACCTTGCCTGAACTGGGAAGCATTCTGAGCCAAATGGACCTGGTGATTACGGTCGATTCGGGCCCGATGCACCTGGCAGCGGCGAGTGGGGCGCGGGTGGCGGCGATTTTTGGGGCCACCGATCCGCAGCGCACCGGACCCTACGGCGATGGGCATGTGCTGATCACCGAGGAGAACCTGGACTGTCGCCCCTGCCTTTCCCGAACCTGCCGACGTGGCGACCTGGCCTGCCTGAATCGAACAACGCCTGAACGGATCGTAGAGCGTATTGAGCAGTCCGGAGCCCTGACGCTTCGCACCATCGGAGAACCTTCCTCATGATTAAACATATCTTTCTGGATTTTGACGGAACCATCATGGTGTATGATGAAGAACCCGGGTTTTTTCATCCCGAGGTCATCGCGGAAATGAACACTTTTCCTGCGCGTGGTATCACTTGGTATACCAACAGCGGAAGGCACCTCGAAGGACAGGAAAAAGTGCTCGGGCTTTGCCGAAAGCATGGCCTGACCTGTAGGCCTGAGGCGCTCATCTGCGGAGAAAGCTATATCTATGATCGTCTCGAAGCGGACTATCTTCCGCTCGAACCATGGAACTCGGAAGCACAGGCCATCCAAAAGGCCTTTCATCGGGACGTGCAGCGGATTCTGCAATCGCGTTTGCCGGAATTTGCGCGGTATGTGAACGCCGAAAAAACCTTTCTAACGGATATGGGCACCTATTTTTTTGTTGATCCGGAAAAGGAGGAGCATGCTGTGGTGGCACTGATGCTCGATGGGGTGATACGGGAAGCTGGCGGTGGACTGCTCGTGAAAAACGGGCCTTGGCTTTTTGCGCAGCCGGATGCCTTGAACAAGGGACGAGCGTTGCATCGCTTCATGGAACACCGGGGGCTTCCATCCGACGAGGTGTTGGCCGTGGGCGATCACGAGAATGACCTCTCGATGCTCGATGGGCTGACCGCCGGGAAAACGGGATGCCCAGGAAGTGCCATTCCCGAGGTGCGCCTCCTAGTTGCCTCCGCTGGGGGCTACGTGTCCGAATTCGATGGACCGCTCGGTACGTTGGACGTGCTGCGGCACTATTTGAATGATTGACCGGCAATCCGTTGGACTTAGACGGGATTAACCGGATTTATATCCTGTTTATCCTGTCGATCCTGTCTGGTCTTTTCCCCAAGAAAAAGGTTATCGCCAGACTTCGTAGGCTTTGTCTTTCTTTCGCATGACGTCGGCCCGACCATCCGTGGTGATGATCTGGCCGCCGTCATCCATGACAATCAAAACGGGCAATCCAAGCACGGAAAATTGTTGTTTCAGTTGAATCTGACGGCTCCCGTCGGTCAGGGGAATGGCCAACCAGGGCATATCTAATTCCTTCATGTGAATCAGCATGTCTCTGGCCGAACGATCGTCGCTGATCAGGACCACTTCGAATGGATTCTTCCCTTGCTTCATGGTCTCGTAAAAATGGACCAGGTGCTGGGTGAAGTAGCAGCTTGGTGGGTCCCATTGCGCGGCGAAATAGAGTCCGATCATTTTTCCGTGGAGCATGCCGGTTGGATAGGCTGTGCCATTTTGGTCAAGCAGGGTAGATCCAAGCATCTTTTCGAGTGCGGGCAGAGCAGGCGGTTCCGTTGCCGAAATCGCCTCGTCTGGCAAGGGCGCTCGACTGCATGCCACTAGAAGAAAAAGCAGCGCAACGGGAAGAGAGAGAGAGCCCACCTTACTCATGATCGATCCTTGTTTCTCACGTCTTTCATTCGTTGCTCTCTTCATTCGTTGGAAGGCTTCGTTTTTTTTGCAGGGAAAGAATCCTTAAGGTACTAAATATACCTTTTGCTGAACATGGCGCACACGCTATGCTGCACGCACCAATCCGTCAAATAAAGAAGCGGTTAAATGAAAGGTGCAAACGGAGGTAGGGGAGGGGCTTTGCTGGGGTAGCTTTCTGTGGAAATTATTATTTTGCGTGCCCGCATACTATGTGTTTAATTGGCTGTTAGCAGGGCATAGACTCTGCCAGACGGCGTGAAAGAAAGGTGAAGGGGAAATGAAGTCGAAAGCGGAAGTGATACGATCGGAACTGGCCGGCTTGAAGGTGCTTGATCTGGGCGGATGCGGATTTGGGGCGGATAACGCCTATGAGCGCCAGCTCCACGAAGCTTGGCAATGTGTGGCCTCACGGACCACGGTGGACTCTTCTGGTCGGGCGGACATTCAGGCTGATCTGAATGAGGGGCTTCCCGTGTTTCAGGAGATGCCTTGGGATATCACGAGCGCATTCGATGTGCTTGAGCATCTGGAAAATCCCGTGGCCCTGCTGCGTTCCATTCCAACGGATCGCCTGTTGGTGAGCTTGCCAAACGTGCTTTCACCATTTTGTCGGCATCTGGAGAAAATTGATCGGTTGCATCTCTATACCTTCACGGATTACACGGCGGAACTGCTGCTCAAGACGGGTGGCTGGCAGGTGGATCGCCTGTACTACACCTGTGGGAAGTGGTCGTTTGCGAGCCGGGCTGTTGGTGTGGTGGGCCAGTTGATGCCCGCCTGGATAGGTAGAGTTTGTCCCAAAAGGGCGAACTTTCACGCATTCAATTATTTTTTGAAAATC
>CAZBEO010000072.1:0-18452 GCA_964490935.1 uncultured Verrucomicrobiota bacterium | reverse complement strand
CAAGGCATGGGACGCTCTCTTTTATTCATGCGGCATTTAACCCTACAATTCTCAGCAACCTAAACGAACGCGATATGCGCTTCCTCTTTGCCTATGTCGTCTGCAAAATCGGGTACCTCAAAACAGGCACCACGTTTATTACCGAGCACGGAACCGCCGCCCTGCCAAAAGCCATGAAAGAACAGCTCTCCGCCCTCACCAACGGCGCGTTGAAATTTGTCGAATCCGGCATCCTGAACGAACAAGTTTTGAAAGGCTCACTCCCCGGATGCGTCGGGGGTAATTTCCGCCTGAAAGCCGCCCTCGAATCACAGCACAATCTCCCCCATTTGGAAGGGGCTCACCTCCCGGCCCAACTCGGCAGCAATGGCCGCCTCTCACGCCCTGAGCAGGCCGACAAGCTGGAGTCCTATACTAAGGACATCCTCCGCGCCGCAGCCGAGCTATCCACGGAGCGCCGCCAGATGCTCCTTTTTGAGATGCTCGAATACAACCGATACACCCGCATTTACGACGAAATGGTCTACCGCATCAACGCCCGTACCTGGCATGACCTCGAAGGCTGGGAACAGGCCGGGAATATGACCGAAGAGTTTCGGGTGTCGGATCAATCGGATAGCTGGCTCCCCATGTCCCTGCTCCTCGAAATGGACCCCATTCAGGCCGCCGCCATACGCGCCCTCATCCGTAGCAATCCGCGCCTCTTCGCCCGCGCCCGCAAGCTCTCCCCACTCGAAGTCTGGCAGGCCGCAACCACCAACCTCGTGCAGCTCTCTAAACACTGCATCCCGGACCTCCTCGGACCACACCTCGCAATCGACAAACTAATCCCCGTCCAGAAAAACGGCCTCATCACTTTTCAGAACCAACACCTCGGCCCCGGCGATCACATTTTCCCCGCCGTCGTCACCACCCCGAACGGCTTCACCCAGCCTCTACGCCCAGGCGCTAAATACATGATCCATTGCTCCCCGCTAGACCCCGCAGAAATCTTTGTCACCGAGCCCGAAAACATGGCCTACCTCGGATTTGCAAACCGCCTGAACGTCCCTTGCAAAAACGATTCCGAAGCCATCTATCACATGATCGGAAAACAGAACGCACACGAAGCCGAACTCATGGCACCCATCCGCGAACGCCATGCCGATAAAGCCGCCAATCACGCCGCGCTAATCGCACACAACGCCGCCGTGATCGACGGCTCCGAACCAACCCCATCCGATATCTTCCGCCGCACACGCGACGACGCACTACCCGACGTGGAAGAAGAAGTATTCGCCACTAAAAAAGGCTCTGAAAACGAATTTGGCGCAGATGAAATTTACGACTATCTGCGCGACTAAAAACGCACACAAAAAGGAGCAAAACGCATGACCCAAGAAATCGACAAATCGGACGCCGCAAAGGCATCATCCGCAAACGCACGCATAAACATTCCACTCAACCTCGAAAACTGGAAACGCCTGCCCGATGCCCAGCAGTCTCTGCTGATCTGGTTCCACCAGCACATGCTAAATGGAAACCTCGGATACCAAGAAGCGCAGGACGCCATCGGCTACGACAACAGCACCATATTCCGAGTACTGAAAGGCACCTATTCAGGCTCCTGGGATAACGTCTGCAAGGCCATCGAATCATACAAAAACATCGTCTCTGAACGTGGCAGCATTATCCAGGCGGAAACCGTGGATAACTCCATCGCAAAGCTGATCTATGGTGGCCTCGACTACGCCCGCGCAAACAACTCCATCACGACCATCATCGGGGAATCACGGATGGGGAAAACCGTCGCCGCGCTGAAGTGGCAGGAGGAGAATAATCACGGCACATCCGTCTATGTAGTGGCCCCTCCCATCGGCGGTGTGTGCTTCTTCCTCCGCCGAATCGCCTCCGCTGTCGGGGTGAATAAAAATCAGGCGATGGACCAAATGAGCGAATCAATCTATCGGGCCTTCAACAAGAACCGCATTCTGATCGTGGATGAGGCCCACCGCCTCCTCCCAGGCGACTCCCGGACCAACCCGCAAAAACTAGAAATGCTGCGGGACATTCGCGACATGACTGGCTGTGCCCTCGCCCTCATTGCCACGCAGCGCTTTGACGACATGCTGAGCAAGTCGGCTTACATGTATGAGCAGATCCTCGGTCGCATCGGAATGCCCGTCCGCCTTAAGCGCGAAATCCCCCTAGATGACATCCTCCCAATCGTTAAACAATACGTCCGCTCACCATCCAAAGAAATGCGCGACGAATGCAAACGTATTGCAAACGAAATGGGACGCCTCGGAATCCTCGTTGAAACCCTCAAAGTCGCCTCCAGAATCTCCTCAAAACGAAAAGAAAAACTGAGCGAAGAACACTTCTGGGCCGCCCTTAAACTACGCACACAAATGATGGGGGAAATCCTCTACGCCAAGAAAGGACGCAAAGCATGAAACAGCAAACCAAAGGAATCATTTCAATCATTCTTATCATCGCCGGAACCGTGCTTTTTATCGCCACCGCACGGTGGTCATGCGCCGCAATCCGCGACATCACAAACGCACTCACAACCCCCCAGGCGATCCTTATCGCCGCAGTCATCCTCGCCGTCACAATCAGAACCAAAAAAGGAAAATAATCATGACCAAAAAAACCACCATCTACACCGACCCAACCGGCCAAACCGTACCCGCTAAATTCGTCCCGTCCTACGACAAAAAACGCGACGCCATCGCCCGCAAAATCCACGCCCTGTGGAACGCCGAAAACAAGCGCCTCGCCGACATCAAAACAAAGACCAACGACCTCATTGACCAGATGCAGGAGCTATCCAACGACGACACCAACGTCAAGCCCCTCGGAGGGGCAAAAGGCAACATCCAATTCCGCTCATTTGACGGCTCAATAACCATCGCCCGCGACATGCAGCAATGCACCGAGTTCGACGAACGCCTACAGCTCGCCCAGACCCTCATCAAACAGGCCATTGCAGAGATGACAGCCAACATCCCAAACGCTGACCTTGTAACCATCGCCACCAACGCATTCACCCCCCGCAGAAACGGCAACCTAGACATGCAGCGCATCCGCGACCTCACCCGCCTGAAAGTCAATCACCCCAAATGGAAACAAGCCTGCGACATCATCAAAGACTGTGAGCGCACCATAGGCTCACGCCAATACATCCGCGTATCCATCCGCACCACCCCAGACGAAAAACCCGAACCCATCTCCCTCGACATCGCAAAGGTATAGGAGGCCACGGATGAAAACCATCACCTACCAAGAATTGACACGCGACCAGCGACGCAAAGCCATCGCCATATACCACCACCTAGCCGCCGAAAAAATATACAAGCAATCCGACGCCGGAACCCTATTCACAACCACGTTTACACCATCCGGAGACGTGCAACTAGTCCGCCTTGGAGAAGATTCCAACGCTCAAGCTGACCGGCCAGCAAAAGCCGGGGAAAGACCATGATTATGAAACCACGTTTTTTGGCTTTTGATGGTACGGTCCGGCGCTTTGTTCTGCATGGCCGTCTGATCCGTGTCAGTCTGGCGCGGGATGGTTGGTGGATCACTGACCTTAACGGGTTCGAGCATCATCTGCCGTTTTCGGTTCAACGCATCGTTGCGCCCGACGGGTTGGTTGCGTGGCGACTCACGGCGTGGCGACTAAACATAGAAATGGGGAAGATGCAGAACGCCAGGCCTCACGCTGAGGAGCGGAGCGACGATAGCGTGCAGGCCGATGTTGGAGAAACCAATGACTGAGCAACTGACAATGGATTTCCGACGGCTGGCTGTGGTGCCTAACTACTGGGGGCCGGTTTACCACGTCGTGTGGGACGATGTGATGACCGCATGGCCGGAGGACCAGAGCGATCTGTTCTGGTCCGTGGCCGAGGCCGTCGCGTTTTGCGGCAGGCATGGCCGCTGCCCAGAGGTACCTGACCGCACGCGACTAGCCTGGGCGCACATGACGCCTGAGCAGATCACCGAGTACCGGCGGAGGTGTTCCGCCAACGCACAAGCTGACCATCAGAAAAGGAGCGAAGTATGAGCGGATTTTCTGTAGTGGTCCAGCGTCTTGTTCGGCCTCTTCTTTGGCCGTTCCTCGCGCTGGTGGAACTGGTCCTGCTCGCTGTCGGGTGGGTCTTGGCCGTGGTCCATCCGGTGACGGCTGAGAGAATTGTCCGGCTTGCGGAAAGGATGCCGGACCCGAAATGGTATTGGCCGAACAGCGCAATAGATGGAAAGGCAGTTAATAAATGAGCTTCACCCCCCGACAACAGAAATGCTACAGGCCACTTCTTGAACGCGCTTGGGTGGAGGAATGCAAACGCTCCGAAGAGTCGCCGAACAACAAACTGGCACGCGAAGCCTGGTACCGGATGCAGCTATCTGAATGCTCAGGCGTTGGATCAACAAAAGAATGCGACCCCGTAAAAGACTTCGACAAGGTGATGCTGCACTTCGCCATCCTGTCGGGCGATGAATACTGGATCAGCCGACTATCCAGCGCCGCCGAGCGCCGCATGATGCACCAAATCCGCCTCTTCATGGGTGACCTCGCATGGCTTGAAAAAGAGCCCATCACCTGGGACTATATCCGAGCAATCCACAAACAGTCAAAGCTCCCGAAATGCCTGGAGGATTGCCCCGTGTTCATCCTGTGGCGTGTATTGCAAATGCTCGACACCCACATCCGCCGCATCTGCAAAGACTACGGCATCCGCCCGATGGAGCTACCCTCACGCGCCCACCCACTAAATCACCCCACCACCATCAACCCCGACAACCACCACCTCGCCGTAGGCCACGACCTAGACCACAACCACACCGCCTACCCCGAGGAGTTACCGTTCTGAATAATTTACCCGGCAGCAAATGCCGGGGATAGGTACGGCGGTTCCTGCCGCCATAACCGACGATATACCTCATCGCCACGAATAAACGCTACCCCCGACAATAAACAACATGTTCGGCGGTTCGTGAAAAAGGATAAGATGAAAAGTGTATTATCGTATATGGGCGGCAAAAGCCGCCTGGCTGATTCAATTGTAAAACTCATGCCGCAGGACCACACCTGCTACTGCGAGCCCTTCTGTGGGGCCTGCTGGGTGATCTTCGCCAAGGAGCAAAGCAAGTGTGAGATTATCAACGATCTCGACGGCGAGCTGGTCACGTTCTGGCGATGTATCCAGAACCACCTCGAAGAGTTCCTCCGCTACTACCGATTCGCCGTCACATCGCGGAAACTATTTGAGCTGGAGCTTTCAAAAAACGCATCCACCCTGACCGACATTCAGCGGGCCGTCCGATACTTCTACATCCAGAAACTAGGATTCGGAGGCCGTACCGAAGGCCGAACATTCGGCACCTCCACAACCGGACCCGCACGCCTTAACCTCCTGACGCTCGAAGACGCCCTCCTAGAGATTCACTGGCGCTTGCAACGGGTCACGATAGAGCACCTACCTGCCCTCGAGTGCATCCGCCGTTACGACAGGCCAGACACCTTCTTCTACTGCGATCCTCCGTATTACCAGACCGCAGGCTATGCCGTCCCATTTGTCGAGCAGGACTTCACCGACCTGCGAGACACCCTCGCCGGGATCAAGGGCAGATTCATGGTATCCCTCAACGATCACCAGACCGTCCGGGCTCTATTCAAAGGATATTCATTCAAGCGTCTGACGCTCAAATATTCAACCAGCCGCTCGGCTGCAAGCCGGGGAGTAGAGCGCCACGAGGTTCTAATAACCAACTTCTGACACCCTCCTGCACAGGCATTGCAAAACCATTTCAGGGCTGTCCGATCCGGCCCTGATTGATTATCAACTCACTGTCACACGCGGTGGTTATGCCTGTTTTCTTATCAAATCGCCATCCTCACGCTCTTGGCCCACGCTCGCTGCGTAAGTAGCGTAGTATCAGGCACCTTCAGGCTATTGCGGCCTGCTTCAGGCTCTTATCATCTTGCCTGTCTCGCTGCTAGCCCGATAGGCTGCTAGAAATGGTGGGCGATACAGGACTCGAACCTGTGGCCTCCTGCGTGTGAAGCAGGCGCTCTAACCAACTGAGCTAATCGCCCGTGCGGGATAAATGAACAGGGCGGATAATTGCGGGATGGGGCGTAGATGTCAATTCAGAAATCGGTCTGATACGTAGAGAAAAATAGCGAATCCCGCCAAGTAAGGGATTGTTAGCAGATCTGGACTAGTGGGTCCGTGGACCCTTGCCTTCAGCGTTCACTTGGAACGACCGATAGGCAGATAATCTCTTGTGATCTGACCTCCGAACATACCCAGCGGGCTTCGACTGTTAAAGTACCCTGCGCCTGTTGTAATGTTCAAAAAAAGAACGACAAATATATCCGCGCTGTGCTTGCCGCAGGGTTGGGCAATAGCCTATTCATACCACCAGTCATGAATTTTCTTGAATTGGTGCGCAAACGATACAGCCTGCGGAAATACAGTCCGCGCCCGGTGGACCGGGCGGCACTGGAGCGCTGCATTGAAGCGGCCCGCCTGGCGCCCTCTGCTTGCAATTCACAGCCGTGGCGTTTCCTTGTGGTGGAATCCCCCGAGCTTCGGGAACGGCTGGCCGAGGCCGCATTTTCCGGCCTATACAAAATGAATCAGTTTGCCTGCCATGCGCCGGTTCTGGTGGTGATGATTCGGGAGACCTCCGGCTATGCAGCGCGTCTGGGCGGCACGCTGCGCGGCGTGCCCTACAGCTTGATTGACCTAGGCATCTCCGGCGAACACTTTGCGCTGCAGGCGGCGGAGGAGGGCCTCGGCACCTGTTGGTTGGGTTGGTTCAACGAACGTGCCGTGAAGAAAATTCTTGGATTAAGCCGCCGGGCGCGTGTGGATATTCTCTTCAGTGTCGGTTATCCTGAAGAAGACGCGGTCCTTCCGGAAAAGAAACGTCGGGATGCGGCCGATCTATGTGAGTACCGATAAGCATTTCGCTCGGAGCGTTCAACGTGATGAAAATATACCATGCAGCAATCTTCATTCTTTCAGGGGTTCTCCTTTTGTTTTTCGGCCTAGGCGTTCGGGCGCAAATCAGCGAAGAGCAGAAGGTCGAAAACGATCCGTTCCGTGTTTGGACCCGCGACGTGCAGGAACGGTACGCACAGGATACGAACGCCCTGGTACGCCCCGGTCTGCTGGCTCTCTGCGGGGAGCGGGCGGTCTATGTGCTTGCGCACTGGACCGAACTTTCGCCTGGAGAACCGGTGGAGTTTATTCTGATTGGTCCGGAGAGCGGCCACGATTACGAGGCGCTGGCCGTCTCGATGTGTGCGCCGCGTGAGGTGCGTGCGGCCCTCGAGTTCATCGGCGTGCCGCCGGGACACCCGGTGGATTATGAAGCCCTGCAACTCTGGCCGCGCGGCGAACGAATAGCCGTCTCCCTGCTCACGCCTTATACCCCGGGGGCCTGCTCGCTGACGGGCGCATGGGTCGCCGCCGAATCGTTCATTCTTTCAGATGCCGTCCAAGGGGTGCTGCCGGAGCAGGGATTCGTGTTCACGGGATCGGCCCTCGACCCAGAAAGTACCCCAGAGCACCCGCTCTACACGGCGGACACCGGTGATCCCTACAGTATTATTTCGCTCTACAACGAATCCCGCTCGCTGCTCGATGTGCCGCGCTTGGCACCACAAAGCCCTATCTATGGAACCCAGCGGCTGAATCCGAGCAAGGCCCAGCCGCCGGGGACGCCGGTGCTGCTGCGACTGGTTCCGTTGCCACCCGGTGATGGCTCGCGCAGCGTGGACTTTTCCGTGAGTGTGTCCACGGCGGATGCCGCCCGTGAGGCGGAAACGTCTTTTGTCTTCGAGGTAGCGGACGAGTCCGGCGAAAATCTCCTGCAACAGGCGTCGCTCCCGACCCTGCTGGCTCTCTTCGGCAAGATGCATGCGGAGGGGCGCGATCTCTACATCACCGTCCGCCCGGATGAAAATATGCGCGTGGCGGATGCCCGCCGCCTCTTCGCCTTCTTTGAGCAGATCAATACCACCGATGGCGCACGCCTCTCGCCAACAGGCGAGGACGAACTGTATTACAAGGCCTTTCTGCCGGACCCGCGTTTTGCAGATCGCACTCAGCGTCCGAACCAGCCCTGGGAACTGCACCTCGATCGCGACGCCGAGGGCAGGCGAACCGGGCGACTCGATCTGATTGAAGAGGGCTGGGCCGACGAGGCCCCCGGCAATGCCTACGAAGTGCAATCATTCCGCGTCGACGCTCCCGCCGCCCTGAAAGAGACGCTCGAGGCGCACCCCGATCACTTGAAGGTGATTTTCATTTACGGGGAGCTGACTTGCGGTGAAGCGCAAAGCTGGTACCGCGCCGCCTGGCCGGAAATCCGAACGGTGTATTTTTATCCTGCGGATTGACGGTGCCGAAAACCGACAGAAGGCGTTTCACCGTCCGCCGGATTGGGATTCGGCAACGTTCAGTGCGTGATCCTTCATGCGGCGGTAATCGTTCAACATGTCGGTAAAGACCAAGCTCGCCAAGGGGTTGACCTGCTCGCGTGCAAGCCGTTCGAGGTGTTGCTTGCGGTAGAGTTTCATCAGAGAATGGATGCGGGCGCCCTCGCTGTGCGCAAAGATCATGATGTCTTTCGAATCCTGCCGCACCGCCAGACTGATCCGGTTGACATATCCGGCAACATGATCATGCAGATTCAGAATCTCCGTGCGGCCCTCATCCGTAAGCTTAAGTTCATTTTTGCGCAGCTTAATCTTCTTTTTCAGAACCCCGGTGATGTAATCGCTGATGGATTCATATTCGTCGGCGAGCCGCAACTGATTCTGAGCCTCTTCGGCTATATCGTGCGTCACCTGGGCGGCCACCACCTGACTCAGAAAAACCGTGATCTCCTTCTGAATGATGTCCAGCCGATCCTCCCGCTGAAATATTTTACTCTCCACCGTCTCATTTCCATCTTGCGATTCAATCATTTCGCGCAGGCCGACAAACATTTTTTCGACCACCTCCGCCATGACCACGACTTCCTTGCGCGACTGCACCACGGCCAGCCCCGGCCCATCGACCAAATGAAAATCAAGGTAGGTGAGGTGCGGCGTCTCTTTGGCCTCTTTGTCCGGCACCAACCGCGTGATCACGCGGGTTAACACGCCCATCAGGGGCAGGAAGAGAAGCGTGTTGCTCACATTGAAACCGGTATGCACCAGCGCAATGGCCGGAACAACGTGCGGATAGGTCGCCAATCCATCCGCTCCAAGCACCGACGCATTCGGATTCGTGTGCAGGACGGCCCGAATCAGATCCAGATAATACGGGAAGAGCGCCGTAATCCACAGCACCCCGAGTACGTTGAACGTGATATGCGCATAGGCCGCGCGGCGTGCGTTGGTGCCGGTGCCCAACGAGGCCAGAAACGCCGTGATCGTGGTGCCGATGTTTTCCCCGAGCACCAGTGCCGCCGCCGTTTCGAAATGAATCACCCCGGTGCTGGCCAGCCCCATGGTGATACCCAGCGTGGCCGAGGAGGATTGAATCACCGCCGTCAACAGGCACCCCACGAGCGCGCACTTTATCACGCCAAAATAGGTGTCCGCCTGAAAGGCGTGAAACCATTCCACAAATTCCGGCATCCCCCGCAGCGGTTTGAATCCCTCGGACATCAACTCCAATCCGAAGAAAATCATCCCAATGCCCATGATCGCCATACCCGTGAAGCGCAGCCGTTCCCGACGCGAAAAGAGAAAGATCAACGCGAAAACGCCGATGATGTACAGACCGTATTTTCCGATCTTGATGGCCAGAATCCAGCCGGTGATCGTGGTGCCTATATTCGCACCGAGAATCACGCCGACCGCCTGCATCAAATTCATCAGACCCGCGTTGACAAACCCCACGACCATCACCGTCGTGATGGAACTCGACTGCACCACGCAGGTCACCAACACCCCAACCGTCACCGCCATCAGCCGGTTGTCCGTGACCGACCCTATCCACTTGCGCAGCCGCGCACCGGCCACCGCCTGCATCCCCTCGGACATGTGCTTCATGCCCAGCAGAAAGATGCCCAGCCCCCCCAGTACCGTGAAAAACAGTTTGATCAGAAATGCCGCATTCATTGCTTAGGGTAGTTTCCTGGATTGTTTGTTACAGGTTGACCACGTGGAAACCTTCGGCTTCCGCCTCTGTGCGGGAGAAGAAGTTTTTGATATCCACCAACACGGGTGTTCGCATTTTTTTGCGAAGTGTGCTCAGCGAAACAGAACGAAATGCCTCGTGCGCATTGATCAGCACCACCGCATCCAGCTCGCGCACGTCGTCCAGCGTTCCCGTCTTGAAGCCGAAGCGTTCGTGGATTTCATCGGGTGAGAGCATCGGTTCCCATACCGTCACGTCCGCTCCGTAGTGCGCCAGGAAGCGCACCACGTCCACGGCCTTCGAGTTGCGTATGTCCGGCACGTTTTCCTTGAAGGTCAGCCCCATCACCAGGATGCGTGCCTCCTGCGGCAGGCGCTTGCTGCGTACCATCGCGCAGACCGTCTGCTCGCCCACGTAATGGCTCATGGAATCGTTGATGCGGCGTCCCGCCAGAATCACTTCGGGGTGATAGCCCAGTTGCACGGAACGGTGCGTCAGGTAATACGGGTCCACACCGATGCAGTGGCCGCCGACCAGTCCAGGATGGTATCGGTGAAAATTCCATTTGGTGCCTGCGGCCTCGAGCACCTCGTGCGTATCAATGCCCATGATGGAGAAAATTTTCGACAGTTCATTCATGAGAGCGATGTTCAGGTCGCGTTGGACATTTTCAATTACCTTGGCGGCCTCGGCGGTTTTGATCGTAGGCGCGGCGTGAACGCCGGCCACAATCACCGAGCCATACACCCGCCGCACCCGTTCGAGTGAGGCGGCATTGTGTCCGCTCACGATTTTTTTAATGTGCGCCACGGTGTGTTCGCGATCGCCCGGATTCACGCGTTCCGGTGAATAGCCCAGATCAAAATCACCCAGCTTCAGTCCGGACTCGCGCTCGAGCAACGGCAGGCATTCCTCTTCCGTTACCCCCGGATACACCGTGCTTTCATAGACCACCGCCATGCCCGGCTTCAGAACTTTCCCCACAGTGACGGAGGCGCTCCGAAGTGCCGTCAAATCAGGCTCGTTGAAATCACCCAGCGGCGTGGGAACGGCCACGATGATGAATGTACACTCCGCCAACGCGGCAGGGTCGACGGTCAATTCCAGCCGTTCCGCCGCCGTCAATTCCGCCGCATTGAATTCGCCGGTTGAATCCTTCCCGGCCTTCAACTCGGAAATGCGGCGTTGCGAGGCATCGAACCCGACCACCCGGTACTGTTCTGCAAACGCCATCGCCAGCGGCATCCCCACGTAGCCCAATCCCACCAATCCAATCACTTCTTTTTCCGCCATGACGCATTCCTCCTATTAAAAGGTCGGATTCCAAAGATACATAAAACGCGGCGAGGCCTGCCGCAGCAACCCCTGTGGATCAATACCCAGATGAACACCACTTATAAAATCCAAGAAGGAGGTGGTATATTCATAGCGTATGACCTTCACCGCATCCACTCCCAGCAACTCGGCGCAGCGAGTCATCGCCTCATCCCAATAGCCGATTTCATCAATCAAGTTCGCCTCAAGCGCCACCGCCGGCAGAAAGACGCGCCCATCGGCCCAGGGATTCACCGCCTCTTCGCTCAGATCCCGCCCCCGACAGACCACTTCCAGAAAATGCGCATGCAGGCCATCCACCATGGTTTGCAGAATCGCCTGCTCTTCCGGTGAAACATCCTGAAACGGATTGAGCAGATCCTTGTGCTCGCCGGAGGTAATGGTCACGTCCGTGATGCCGATTTTATCGCTGAGTGTTTTCCAGTTGAGTGCCTGCATGATGACGCTGATCGAGCCGAGCATGGTGGTGGGTTCCGCAATAATCCAATCGGCGGCCACGGCTAGGTAATAGCCACCAGAAGCGGCCATGTCGCGACAAAAGGCGAGTATTCGGCGGTCCGGATCGGACGCTCGGAAGTTCATCAGCGCTTGGTATATCTCATCGGTGGGGGCAATCCCACCGCCGGGCGAATCAATTTCCAGGATAATGGCTTCGATGGTTTCATCAGCCTGCGCGGCGCGGATTTGCTGGATGACCGCTTCGACCATATCTATTTGCGAGGAAAAGAAACCGCCCTCGGCATAACGGGAAATAACGCCATTCACGGCAATGCGGGCCACCCGAGTTTCTCCGTCGCCATAAGACCAAACTTCGTCGAGCACTGGAAATTCGTCCACGGGCGTATCGTTTCCAAACCCGGCGCGAAAATGGTTTCCAAGCGCCAGGCTCAGAGCCATCACTCCGTTGCCCGCCAGGCTGAGCAGCAACAGCACAACGACTAGTAGAAAAGCGCAGCCAGGAATGCACCCCGGACTTTTGCCGTTACCTACCGATTGCTCCATATACCATCCCTCGAAGTGTTATAGAAATCGGGAGGAATCTTAACAGGGCGTCCGCACTTTTTCCAAAGAAATCTTTTTCAAACAGGAGCCACGGTTTGCGTCCGAATAAAAAGGCCCCTCTTCCTGAGAAGAGGGGCCGATGTTTGCCGTCCCAATGACAGGCGGAATCAGGCACCGACCATATGCCGCATGACGGTTTGAATAACGGCGTCGGACATCTCCAACGGGCTATTCAATTTTCCGGACCATTCGGCCATTTTTGCCGGTCGCGGCTGCAGGTGATCCCGCAGCTCGCGTGCGCCCCGCTGCATCAGCTTGCTGAATACAGAGGTATCCACGCTGTCACTGCTTATGCCGCTTCGTGAGGAAGAGCCCGCAGGCGTCTGAGCCGGGTTTGTAAGAGCCTTGAGCGAGGCCGCCGAGCCCAGTGGATGCCCACCGGTGATTTCGTTGATATTCATTTTACCTTCCTCCTGTAAACTGTTATCGGCATAACGCTTTCAAAGCTTAAACTCAAGGCCAGATTTTTGTTTTGGGCGGTGGTGCCAATTCCAGGGCCATGGCGCGGCAGCATTCGGAAATGGCGAACAGGTGAAAATCAGAGGGTGATTGCAACATCACATCGAGGCTGTTCCGGTCGTACGTCCTTGCGCGGCGGCGTTGCAGATAATCTTCGAGGGCCACCACCACTTTCTGTTCGGCGGCGTTAAAGGTGGCATCGAGTTCGATAAGCAGGTTGCCCCCCTGAACATCCAGCATGGTAATATACAGGGACAGAATTTGTGGCGGGTAGGGGCGCACCTCCTGAATCCAGGTGCAAACCACATAATCGGCCTGCATCAGGGCTCCCAGCCGCTTGATTTCCTCGAAATCAAAAAAGCCGGATTCCGGCAAGAGATTTTTTTCGGACACATATTCTTCCATTTTCCCCCGTGCGCCCACGCTGACCACCCGGGCGTTGAAGTATTTCTGGAATTCTTCCTGGATATCCAACTGAAGGCTTTCGCGGTATTTAGGTATGGCCTGCCCCAGGGGGGGGAGCAGCAGAACGGTCTGTGTTTGATCGGGCCAAGACCCGGGAACCACATTGTAGACGCGGATCACCGGGATGTTTTCGGCCCGACCGGCGCGGCTTCCAAAGTCTACGCCGCGCTGCAGAACACAGCCGCAAAGCCCCGTTGCCAACACCCAAGCCGAAAGGACAACCGCCGCCGCCCTCCATTGTTTTACCGTACGCATAATCTTCCCATTCCGCCGCCCATCTTCAGGCGTGCAGCGAGATTTCGAGGAAGAATTTGCCGGGCTCCGCATTTAGAGGAACAATCACCGTCTGCGCATTTTTCGGCGGATCCACGTAGAGGTCCTTTCCGACCACCACCGAGGGAAGGCCCAACTGCAGGTGCGGATAGTCCTCCTGCATCCGCGTCTTGGCACCACCCGAGGTCATGTTGGCCAGTTCGCCGACAATATCACTGACTTCCTCCATCTGGACGGGGTCTGCTTCTTCCATACCCATCATCGCTCTGAAGATGGTGAAAGCAAGCTCCGTGCCGAAGACCAGCGAGAGGTTGATCGTGAGCTCCCCTCCGGTAATACTCAGGGAGCCAGCAATTCCGCCGCGTGGCGGCTCGTGTCCGACGGGTAGCGGCTCTTCGGCGATAATCGGCATGAACACCATGGTTTCAAAAATCTCCTGAACGCTTTCGACAAAGGCCGGGTACAAGTCCTGAATCGTCTTGGTCATGATGGGAATCCTTTCCGTCTATTTACGCGCCGTATGATCCGGCGCATACTGCAGATTTATTTCTGTCTGCCGTCCACACGGACAGACGATCTTTAATTTGGTGATTCGGTCTCCTTCTTTCAAGGCTTCAATCCGGATGGCTTCCTGTGGATGGTCCAGCCCGTGCGTGATGGTGACCGCCTCGTTTTCCAACTGAATCTCTTCAGCGGTAATTAGCGGGCAGACCTCATCCTTGATCTCTTTCTGCTCCTGAAGACCGGAGAAGACCACCTTTTCGGCGTCCATGAAGTATTTTTTTCGGTACACTTTATTGGTATCTGAATCGATGCTGCCCATAAGTTTCAGTCTCCCCAGAGGGTGTCCATTTTTTGGCGCAGGACATCGGCGGTGAAGGGTTTTACGATGAAGGAGGAGACGCCAGCCTGCAAGGCTTCGACCACGGCTTCTTTTCCACCCTCGGTGGTGACCATCAGAATGGGGATGGAGGCATAATTCGGGAGTTTCCGCAGTTCGGCCACCATTTCCACGCCAGTCATTTCGGGCATGTTCCAATCGGAAATGATGCATTCGAACTGTGTAGTTTTTGCTTTTTCCAGCCCCAGCAATCCGTTTTCAGCTTCTTCGGTATTACTGTAGCCGCACTTGCTGAGGGTCAGTCGCATAATGCGTCGCATCGTGGAAGAGTCATCGACAATAAGTATCTGTGCATTGCTATGGTCGCTCATTAAGATCTCCAGCGTTCGTTAATTCAACGGGCTTTGTGACGGGATTATGTCCGCACCTTGTGCAGCGAACATACGCCGGTTGTTTGATTTTGAAAAGGACTTTCTTGGAGTAGAATTGCGTTCACCCTTTTCGGCGAATCACGTTGCCGCCGCCGCCACTTGCAGCATAGGCTCCACGAAGGCGGCTGAGCGAACTTCGTTTCACTCGGGTACGTCGAAGTTTCTCCGTCACGTCCGCCTTGCTTTCCCGTATGTGGTCGAGCCATTCCTGACTTTGCCGGAGCATGGGCTGTATCCAAGGGTGCTCTCTGCGTGAGAATCCGGGGGTTCGCAGCAGTTCTTCGAGGAGGGTTCGTCGTACGGAAATCAGTTTGGTGAAATCCTGAAACCGTCCGTCGTTCAGCGCCTTTTCCATGACGAGGGTCTGTTCCTGAATACGGCGGCAGAGTTCCTGCATGGCGCGCTCCTTTGGGCCTTAGCCTGTGATATGAAAGCTTCCGTGTTCGGACGGGCGGGCGGGCTGCTCGCGGACGGGCTCCTGCTTGGCCACTTCGGTCCAGGCCTCTTTCAGTTCCGTCATGATGACCATCACGTCGCGAATGGGCTGCAGTTTCTGCTGCACGTTGGCCGTACTCAAATGGCTGAGGGTAAAATCATACAACCGGTGCAGATTTTCTGCGATTTCTCCGCCGTTCTCCATATCGAGCGAGATGGCCAACTCCGTAATTACGTCCTGTGCGTGGAGCAGATTTTTCCCGATGATCTCAATGCGGGCTGGATCATCTTGACGAAAGGCCTTTTCAGCCTTTTCGAGCGAGCGGATGCACTCTTCATAGAGCATCAGCACCAATTGCATGGGGCTGGCCGTCATCACGTCGTTTTGCTGGTAGGTATTGGTCTGATACATTGTTGCCGTGGCCATAACTCCTCCTCACCTGTTCAACTGCTTAACCCCGTTTGTTGCGTCTCGATCTTTTCTTTCTCGTTTTTGCTCCATCTGGCAAGCACCTGATCCAGAGCGTCGCGCGTCCATTTGGATGCGCCCGCCACCTGCTCATAGAGCTTTCTGAAGCGATGAAAGGTTTCACACTGACTCTCTGCCGTGCTTTCTTCATCATCCTGCTGGTGGGCAGAAAATTCATAGAAGGCGGGCCACAGGCTCATCCGCGTGAAACTATTGGAGGCTTGCGCCGCCTCGAGGTCGTCTTCCAGTTCGCTCAACTGGTCCACACAGGGGCGAATCAACTCCAGGGTATCGGCCTGGGGAGCCTTCAGGTGCATCACGATACGGTTGCACAGCTCTGCGCCTTCCCGACTCCGCCCGAGGATGCCGTCCAGTTGATTGCGCACCTCACGCAAAGCCGCACGCAGTTCATCCAACCCAGCGGGACGAAACGCCTGGTGTGCGGATTCAATGACCGAGTAGGCATCGAACGCCTCTCCGGCAAATTCCGCGAGTGCGCCGATAGGAGCCAGGGTCATGCCCGGAATCTGGGCACCATCGCTGTTCAGATTCACAAAGGTGCTTTGGGGCGTGCGCACCACGAAATCGCGAATCAGATCGATATAGCACTGAAACTGTTGCGTGGTGGATACGGTCGGGCGGTAATTGCCGGGCACCTGCACCAGCGAGCGCGGATCACTGCGGTGCCCATCATACATGGTGCCCCCGGCGTGCGTGGTGCCATCATCCCGAAAGCAAAGATCGAGCCCGACAGTACAGACGGTGGAGCAGCCCATCAGCGTGGCCAGATACATCGCGCTGCATGTCACCGTTCCGCCAGCATACATCATGCCGCGCGGGGTGATTTGTTCGTCAATCCACTTATCCAACGGACTGGCCTCAAGCCCTCCGCTGAAAATACCTCGAAATTTATTGGTAATATCCGAATAGACCAATGACGAGCAGGAGAAGAATAGATCGGAGCATTCGGTTTCGAATTGCGGGCGGATCAGATGGCTGCCATCCACCGCCACCACAAGGTCTGGGCGGATGCCGCACTCGCGCAACGGACGCAGCGCCGTGCCGGTGGATATAATGACAAAGCGGTCGGCCTGCTGTTTGATCAGCGGCAGGGCTTCATTCAGCGAGGGGCCGGCGCCCACCACCAGAGCGGGCCGCCCGCCAAACAAGCCTTCCAGCGCGCGGATGCCAGGGTGAGTCGCCAACAGCGGCAGATTGATCAGTGTATTGAACTGCCAAAGCGGCCCCCGGCAAACCAGGGTGCCCGCATTAAACACATCCAGCCGGACTTCCTCGCGGATTTCCCGAAGGGTTTCCATATAAAAAGCACGCTCGTCCGGGCGGCTCCGACCGGTATCTAGAAAGACAACCTCCGGGTCCCGCTTCGGGTGATACAGGGAGAAGAACTGCTGTTTGACCGTCTCCTTCCGGCGGCCCACGGCCAATCCGATCCGCTGATCGCGCAGCCAGCGCTCAATCAGATTGAGCTGAATGAAATGCAGGACGGCGGACGAATCGGCCTCAAGTATGAGGAGTTGGTCCTGTTTTTTCAGGCGGCTGGTCACGGCCAGAAACTCTGCCATGGAAAGACATCCCATCACCACGATGAACTGCGGCGTTTCGGCCACTCGCTCCGCCTGCAACCAGGCCTGAACCTCGGCGCAGAGCTGCGTGTCGGACGCACGGATCGTTCCGGAAGATTCCCCGGTATTGCGCAACAGAGAATCCAGGTCCGCCTCCAGTCCGGGCAGCATCGGACGCAACTGTTCAATTCGCTGTGATAAGACTGTATTCATGGGCATGAAACCGCCGTCTACTTCTCGTAGTTGATATATTCATCCTCGATATAATTCTTCAGAGTCGGCAGCAAATCCTGAAAGCGGTCGATAATGCCGGGCAGCGTGGTTTTCAAATGCTCGGCCAGCACGGGAACTTCCGTATCCGTCAGCAGGGCGGGCATCGAATTCAGCAGGTCCTCAAACAACATTTCCGTTTCCTTCAGCGTCCCTTGCCGATCACCAAGCAGATCGGTATCCAGCAGGAAAAGGGTGCGGATATCGCCTTCGAAGACATAAAAATCACGCAGCGCCTCGCAGAGGGTGGCAAACTGGGTAAGCCCTTTCGGCTGGTTCAGCAGCAGCGTATCCCCGCAATGAATACTATCGCGGCGAAGCTCCTCGAGCCCCTCGAGCGACCGGCCAAGACAATGCGTGGTAAACTCTTCCAGCGTGTTGATTTCGATGACATTTTCCTGCGTATTCATATCCTGTCACTCCTCTTATTGTTCTGTTGCGCAATACAGCGTCCGGGCACGCGCTTTTTTCCCGGCGGAACGCCATTACCAAGCAGGCGCGGTGCCACGCAAAGCTCGCGGACTGAAAGTCCACGCTACGGATGAAGGTTGCATGATCTTTCTCTCCTTTTCGTGTTTCTCGGGTTCTTCCGGCTTTTTTGTGAGGAGCTGCACGGCGATATATTGAAGAGGCTCTGAACGCAGAGAAGCAAGTATCGCGAATTTTGGGAGGGATGCTGTCCTCAGCGTCCTTTTA
>CAZBEO010000071.1:0-18608 GCA_964490935.1 uncultured Verrucomicrobiota bacterium | reverse complement strand
GGCGATGACCCAGGCGAATACGGGGCGGTCCAGAAAGTATTTTGACAGCATGATGGCCTCCGCTTAGTGGGTAGATGAGGAAGAGTTGTTGGTGGCGGGGTCGCCTTGTTTTTCCGCTTGGAAGGGGACCGGTTTCACGGGGCTTCCGGGGCGTGCGCTTTGGAATCCCTCCATGATCACCTGATCACCTGGTTCCAGGCCCGAGGCAATGTGCCAGCGATTGCCCACCGCACGTTCCACGTCGACCATGCGCTGCTCCGCTTTATTTTCATCGGTCACCAGCAGCACATACGCTTCTCCTTTCGGATTGCGTCGAACACACTGCTGGGGCACCAGGATGGCCTGTTCCAGCACGGCTTCGAGAATCACAGCCCGTACAAACATGCCCGGCAGCAGCATTTCGTCCGGATTCGGGAACTCGGACCGCAGGATAACCGATCCTGTGGTGGGGTCCACGCTGACATCCTTGAACTTCAGAATGCCTTCGTGTTCATATTCGGTTCCGTTGACCAGATTGAGACGGACCTTCCGGTAATTCGTTTCCTTGTCCTTGAGGCGATCGCGGTGGCGGCGCAACTCGATCAGTTGATTGGCGGCCTGCGGTACGTCCACATAGATAGGATCTAGCTGTTGAATGGTGGCCAGGGGCATGGGTTGCGAGCCCGTGACCAGGGCGCCTTCCGACACACTGGACCTGCCGATGCGTCCGGAAACCGGGGCGGTGATTTTGGTATATCCCAAGCTGATGCGGGCCGTTTTGCGGGCGGCTTTGCTCACGAGGATGGCGGCCTTGGCCTGTTCCATGTTCGCGGAAGCGTCATCATAATCCTGCTGACTGATGGCCTTTTTCTTGAGCAGCGATTCATATCGCTCCACCCGTAGTTTGATGGAGTTCAACCCGGCTTCGGCACGGGCGAGCGATGCCTTGGCGCTGTCCAATGCGGCCTCGTAGGGGGCGGGATCAATCTGGTAGAGAACCTGACCGGCCTCGACATCGGCTCCCTCTTCGAAGAGGCATTTCTGGATGAGCCCACCAACCTGCGGGCGTATTTCCGCCATCATAACGGCGGTGGTGCGCCCGGGCAGTTCCGTGGTGAGTTGCAGCACTTCCGGCTGAACCGTCACCACCGTCACTTCGGGTATGCGTGCGGGCGGTGGTGCGTTTCGCTGCTTGCAGCCGGTTGCGGCCAGAGCCAGCCCGAGCAGAGCGGAACAGAGAAGAAGTGTTTGCTTCATGGTTATACCTTTGTGGCGGTTGTTTTTCATCATGGATTCCTCATGGTTAGACGTGGGTGGTTCTAAAAGATAAACGGCAGGTAATGCCTTCGACGATAAATTGGGTGGTGCGGGATATCCAGGTCTCGTGGTCCACTCCGGGCGGGATCAACAGTTTGTCCCACGGTGGTTTTCGGTGATGATACACCGTGCATTGAGCCATTAGCGAAATAGTGACCAGATGCACATCGAAATCGGTACTGTCCGCCGGCATGCCCATAGTTACAATGCGCCGAATGGACGCCTTCAGCGGGTCAAAAAACTGTTTTTGAAGAATAGGCATGGCCGAAGTCGGGTCGGTTCGCTCGTGCGAGACCAATTGGATGATCCAGCGGTCGCGGGGGTCATCGCTGATTGAGGCGCGCAGCGAATATTCGACCCATTCCGTGAGGGCCGCCCGCCAAGAGGCCGCATCGTGTATCTTGTCGGGAATAGACTGAAAGACCTGCTTGAACCCGTCGAACAAACTGCGGAACACCTCGATGTAGAGATTTTCCTTCGAGTGGAAATAGTAATTCACGGAGGCCGAATTGGTGCCCGCCTTTTCACAGATGGCGCGAATCCCGGTACCGTGCAACCCACCGTCTGCAAAGAGTTCCGCCGCCGCCCGAAGAATGCGCTCGCGTGTTTGTTCTGGACTGGTCTCCACCACAGCCTTCCTTTCAATCGACTGATTAAAACATCTGTTTCAATCGGGTGTTATAGTCCGAGGAAGCGAGGGGTTCAATCTATTTTTTGAAAAGTATTCAATATTTCGTGAAGTGTGAGATTTTCTCAGAAAGATCACGGAGCGTGCAGCAGAAACCGTGGGGTGCAATCCGGTTAAATGCTTTACAAGACCTCTTCGGAAGTAAACACTTGTTTTGATACAAGCGTATGATAGGTGCGGGCTTTTGTGTTCGCTCAAAATAAAAACGGTTGTTGTCAGTCAATACGAAAAGGAGAAGCCATGCCACTGCACTCGAAAGATACTATTAGAGAGATGATCGATGACGATATTTATGCATCGTCCGATCTGTCGTGTTGTCTGCCCAAATACAAGTTTTCCGATTTCGAACAGGAGGCCAGGCATGTGTATCAGGCGGTCCATGATGAATTGATGCTGGATGGGAATTCGCGCCAGAACCTGGCCACTTTTTGTCAGACGTGGGTTGAGCCGGAAGTGCATAAGTTGATGGATGAGTGTGTGGACAAGAACATGATTGATAAGGATGAGTACCCTCAAACGGCTGAAATCGAGGCGCGATGTGTGCACATGTTGGCCGATTTGTGGAATTCTCCCGAGGCGAAAAACACGATGGGCTGCTCGACCACCGGGTCCAGCGAGGCCGCCATGCTGGGCGGTATGGCTTTGAAATGGCGCTGGCGCGAAAAAAGGAAAGCGGCAGGAAAGCCCACGGACAAACCGAATATGATCTGCGGCCCGGTACAGGTCTGCTGGCACAAGTTCGCCAAATATTGGGATGTGGAGCTGCGCGAAATTCCGATGGAAGACGATCGACTGATCATGAATGCCGAAGAGGTGATCAAGCGGTGCGATGAAAACACCATTGGCGTGGTTCCAACGCTCGGCGTGACCTTTACCTGTCAGTATGAACCGGTGAAGGAAGTCAGCGATGCGCTGGACAAACTTCAGGCGGAGACCGGCCTGGATATTCCCATCCATGTGGATGGTGCGAGTGGAGGATTTCTTGCTCCGTTCTGTGATCCGGAGCTGCTGTGGGATTTTCGGCTTGCACGCGTTAAATCCATCAATGCGTCGGGCCACAAGTTTGGGCTGTCGCCGTTAGGGGTTGGCTGGGTTCTCTGGCGTTCCAAAGAAGATCTGCCGGAAGATTTGATTTTCCGCGTGAACTATCTGGGAGGCGACATGCCCACGTTTGCCCTGAATTTTTCACGGCCCGGAGGACAGATTGTGGCTCAGTATTATAATTTCCTACGTCTTGGCAGAGAGGGGTATCGGAAAGTTCACAACGCCTGTTACGAAACAGCCCGGTTCATTGCAAAGCAGGTTGAAGCACTGGGCCCCTTCGAAATCATTTATAACGGAGTGGGCGGAATCCCTGCGTTGAGCTGGTCGCTGAAAAAGGGAATAGATCCCGGTTTTACACTGTATGATTTGTCGGACCGGCTGCGTTCCCGGGGATGGCAGGTGGCCGCGTATTCTATGCCGGCGCATCGTGAGGATCTGGTGGTTATGCGTATTCTGGTTCGGCATGGCGTCAGCAGAGATTTGGGGCAAATGCTGGTCAACGATATGCAGGCATGCGTGGAATATTTCAAAAACAACCCAGTAACCAAGCCATTGAAATCGGCCGGATATTGTCACTAACCGTTAAACGGAGAATGGAACGTCTATGCAGAAGAAAACCGGAATGAGTGTTTTTACGCTGAGTATGATGATTGTGGCCGCCGTGGTGACCAGCCTTCGAGGGCTGCCGATGATGGCAAAAGAAGGCCTCTCCATGATCTTTTACCTGGGGTTCTCCTTTTTGTTCTTTCTGCTGCCAGCCTCTCTCGTGGCGGCTGAGTTGGGCGGGGCGTTTAGCCAGAAAGGCGGTGGCGTATATACCTGGGTGAAAGAAGCATTCGGTTCACGCTGGGGATTTACAGCCATCTGGCTCCAATGGATTCAGAACGTGGTGTGGTATCCGACTGCGCTGGCCTTTGCCGCCGGGGCGTTGGCGTACCTGTTTATGAAGCCGGAGCTTGCAAGCAGTGGTGTCTATACAGGCATTGTCATTCTCATCTGTTACTGGGGCGCGACCCTTGTGACGCTGAAGGGAACGAAGTCCGTAAGCTTATTGGCCAAGTATGGTGTACTTCTAGGGACGCTTCTTCCCGGCGTGTTTATCATTGTGCTGGCTGTTCTTTGGGTGGTCCAGGGAAATCCGATCTGCTTTCTGGATGTCTCATCCGGCGCGGATAATGTGTCGCATACCCTTCAACACGCCCGCTTTTTCCCGCATATAACCAACTTGGGCAGCATCTCGTTTCTTGCCGGGATCATTCTTTTGTTTGCTGGCGTAGAGGTTCATGCCGTCCATGCGAATGAATTGGAGCAACCGGCAAAACAGTTTCCGGCGGCTATGTTTTTATCGATGGGTGTTGTGTTTGTGCTGTTCGCGCTTGGCTCCCTGGCAGTGGCGACGGTACTGCCCGCAAAGGATATCAGCCTGGATGCAGGCGTGATGCAGGCATTCAGCGATCTGCTTGCCAAATTCAAGTTGAGCTTCTTGGTTCCCGTTATTGGCTTCCTGGCGGCGTTCGGCGCGATCGGTGGCGTGATGTCGTGGATCGGAGGTCCAAGCAGAGGGTTGCTGGAAACAGCCAAGCAGGGGGAAATTCCTCCGTTTATGGCAAAGACCAATTCCAGCGGCATGCAGATTAACATTCTGCTCATTCAGGCGGTTCTTGTGTCTATTCTTGCATCCCTATATTTTATCATGAAGAACGTGAGTGTGGCCTTCTTTTTGCTCTCGGCCATGACCATCACCCTCTATCTGGTGATGTATATACTGATGTATCTTGCCGCCATAAAACTGCGCATTAAACAACCCGATCTCCCTCGTTCCTATAAGATACCGGGAGGCCTATTCGGCATGTGCTTGGTGGCCGGTCTCGGATTGTTCGGGGTCATCTTCTCGCTGATTGTGGGCTTTGTTCCTCCGGATAATCTGCCGGTCGGGAATCCGCAGCTCTACGTGGGGGTGGTGGCTGCGGGACTCATTGTTTTCGTGTCCGCCCCGCTGATCATAAATAAACTGAAAAAGCCGGGTTGGAAACAGGTGTAGATGCCGGTCGGTTTGAGCGTGCCCGAATAAGGCCTGAATAAAAAAACGCCTCTCCCGAAAAGGGAGAGGCAGTGGTTATATTTATTTTGTGTTGGCGCGGGGCGTGCGCTTATTCGGTCACACGGGTGACTTCGATGATTTCCACGGGGGTGAGGGGCACGTCCTGGAAGCCGGAGACGTTCCCGGTCTTTACGCCCTTAATCTTGTCGACCACATCCTGGCCCTCAATCACTTCGGCAAAGACGCAATAGCCGTAGCCCTGCGGGGTGGCATCGCGGAAGTTGAGGAAGGCGTTGTCGGTCACGTTGATGAAGAACTGGCTGGTGGCGCTGTCGACCACCTGGGTGCGGGCCATGGCGACGGTGCCTTTTTTGTTCTGCTTGCCGTTGTTGGCCTCGTTCTTGACGGGGGCCTGGGTGGGTTTCTGCGACATGTCTTTGGTGAAGCCGCCACCCTGAATCATGAAGTTGCCGATGACGCGGTGAAAGATGGTGCCGTTGTAGTGGCCGCTGTCCACGTAATCGAGGAAGTTTTTGACGGTGATCGGGGCTTCGGCGTCGTACAGCTTCAGCTTGATGTCCCCTTCGGATGTTTTAATGACGACCATGGTGTTCTCCTTTGTTTCTTCGGCCTGCAAGGCAGGCGGTGCCTCGGTTGTGACGGGGGATTCTTCGTTCTGAGCGCGGGCGTACCATCCTGTGAGCGTGGCTACGCAAAGTATCATCCAGAATTTATTCATGACCGTTCCTCCGTTTGGTTGGTGAATGCGGGGGAATATAGCATGCGGAACGAATAGCGCAAGCGGAGGTTGCGTCGGATTAAAAAACGAATCCTTTGGGGAGCAGTTCGCTCACGGTGAAGGATTGGTATTCGTCGAGACGCGTGTTGGGGGCGACGAATACGGGGGCTTCGGGTGGGAAAAATTCCGACATGACCTGGCGGCAGGCACCGCAGGGGTAGGGGAATACTTTTTCATCGGCACAGGTGATGGCGATGGCGGTCAGGCGGCGGTGTCCCTCGGAGACGGCTTTGAAGATGGCCGTCCGCTCGGCGCAGTTGCTCAGGCCGTAGGAGATGTTCTCGACATTGCAGCCGGTGAAGAGGGTGCCGTCCTCGGTGAGCAGGGCGGCCCCGACATGAAACTTGGAGTAAGGGGCGTGGGCGTTGCGCGAGGCCTCGGCGGCGGCTTCGAGAAGTCGAATGGCGGTTTCTTTGCTGTGGTTCATGGTGCGAGCTCCTCCCAGAATTTCAGGACAAAGGATTTCATGCGCGGCATGGCTTCTTTGGTGGCGGCAGTGACCTCTTCATGCGAGAGCGCCTGCGCTAGGATGCCGGCGGCGAAGTTGGTGATGCAGGAGAGGCCGGCGACTCGCAGACCCGCCGCATTGGCCAGCAGGGCTTCGGGTACGGTGGACATGCCCACGGCATCGGCACCGATTCGTTTGTAGAATTGAATTTCGGCGGGGGTTTCATAGGTGGGGCCGGATGCGGCGAGATAAACACCGTGTTTGAGGGGAATTTCCGCAGCCTTCGCGGCGCGGTCCATGGCGGCACGCAGTTCGGGGTTGTAGATGAAGGTCTGATCGGGGAAGCGGGGACCCCAGACAGGGTTGTGCGCTCCAATCAGCGGATGCCCACCGAGGAAGTTAATGTGATCGTCCAGGGCCATGAGCGTTCCGGGAGGGAGGTCTTCGCGAATGCCGCCGGCGGCATTGGTCACGAGCAGCATCGAGGCTCCGAGTTGCTTGAGCAGATAAACGGGAATAGCAATAGGCGTCCAGCCGACGCCTTCATACCAGTGGCGGCGTCCCTGAAAGATAAGTGTTTCCTTTCCGGCGTATTCGGCCAGAGCTAGGCGCCCGGCATGGCCCACCACGCCGGTGGCGCCGAGGCCGGGGATATCGGTGTAGGGCATGGTATCGCGGATGGTGAAGGCCTCGGCGACATCGCTCCAGCCCGAGCCGAGAATCAGCCCGCACGCCGGGCGTGCCTCCGGCCAGCGTTTTTTTACGGCCTGCAGGGCGTTGTCCAATTCCTGATAATCCATGGCGCTCTCCTTTATTACAGTGTCAAAAAAAGGACTGCGGCGCGTGGTTTGTTTCGCGCCGCAGCCGGGTAATCATCCAATTTGCTCGGCGACCAGCGGTGTACGTGCGACGGGTTCGTCGGCGTAAGTGAAGGCCTGAGCCACGAGGCGCTCGGCATCCTCCAGCTTGAAGGCATCGTTTGCGTGCAGGGTGAGCAGGCGTTGGCCGGGCTCAACCGCGTCGCCGATCTTGGCGAGATCGGATATCCCGACGGCGAAGTCAATGGTATCGTCGGTGCGTTTGCGTCCGGCGCCCATGGTGAGGCAGGCACGTCCGATGTGATCGGCGCTGACACCGGATATATAGCCGCCGCGCAGGGCGTTGAAGTCATTCTGCAAGACGGCGGTGGGGAGCCGGTCGGGCTCATCCAGCATGGCGACGTCGGCCCCCTGAAGGGCCATCATCTCCTTGAATTTCGCCAGCGCCTGTCCGGAATCGAGCGTGGCCTGCAGCATCGAGCGTGCGGCGGAGGCATCGGGTGCCTTTTTGGCCAACAAAAGCATGCGCTCGGCCAAGGCCATGGTGACTTCCATCAGGTCGGCGCATGGCTCTCCGCAGAGGCATTGCAGGGTTTCGCGTATTTCGAGCGCGTTGCCCGCGCAACGCCCGAGTGGCTGGTTCATGTCCGTAATCAGAGCGGAGACACCTTTGCCCATTTCACGTCCGACAGAGACCATGCTGTTGGCCAGGATGCGGGCATCCGCCACGGTTTTCATGAAGGCACCTGCACCCCATTTGACGTCCAGCACGAGTGAATCAATGCCCTCGGCCATTTTTTTGCACATGATGCTGGCGGTGATGAGGGCGATGGATGGCACGGTGGCTGTGACATCGCGCAGGGCGTAGAGTTTTTTATCGGCGGGGGCGAGCTTGCCGGTTTGGCCGGTGATGCAGCATCCGCAGGCATCCACCACGCGCAGGAATTCCTCGGTGGAGAGGTCGCAGCGGTAGCCTTCAACCGCTTCGAGTTTGTCCAGGGTGCCGCCAGTGATGCCGAGGCCGCGCCCGGAAACCATGGGTACGGCGATGCCGCAGCAGGCGACCATGGGTGCGAGGATCAGCGAGACCTTGTCGCCAATGCCGCCGGTGGAGTGTTTGTCCACCTTGGGTTTGGTAATGGCGGAGGTGTCGATCACATCACCCGAGCGCATCATCACATCGGTGAGTATGGCGATTTCTGCCGGGTTCATGCCTTTGAGGTAAATGGCCATAGCCATGGCGGCCATCTGGTAGTCCGGGATATCACCGAGGGTGAATCCGTTGATGAAGAAACGTATCTCTTCTTCGGAGAGAGCGTGTCCGTCACGCTTACGTTCGATTATCCATTGCGGTATCATGCGTAGGAGTATAGAATGCAAAGCGATATTTTTAAAGGGACATGTGTCAAAAAGATAAGCCGTCGAATCGGGGGCGTTTTTTATGGATAGAATGTACGCATTACTCGAATCCATTTATGACGGGGTGCTGGTGGTTGATCGAGAGGGGGTGATCCGCCGGGCCAACGAGCAGGCGGTGAGGTATCTCGGCGTTTCGCTTACGGAGCTACAGGGCGCCCGTCTGGGCGATTGCTTTTCGCAGTGCTCCACGGCCGAGTGGAAGTTGCTCCGGGAACGTGCAAAAAAGATCTCCTTCGTCATCCAGGAGCAGTCGTCGGCGCGGGATACCGAAGCGAAGTTTCAGCTCTTTATTAGCCGCATTCAGGCCGCGCCGGACCATTGCTGCGTCCTGTTCCGTCCCCAGAGCGGGGCGAGCTCCGACGACGAAGCACGCATCGCCATGGAAGTAAAATTTCTCACGCTTTTTGATTATTCCACGGACGGCCTTGCGCTTTTTGAACAGCCCGCCTCCAACGGAGAGCGCCCGAAGCTGATTATGTGCAACGACAGTTACGTGCGCATGGCCGGGCGCAGCCGGCAGGAACTGATGCGGACCGACATTGAGCAGCTCATCGAGCCAGTGCCCTCTCGTTCCACGGGGTTGGGCGGGGCGGAGGATGACTTTGAGCGAATTTTTTCCTGGAACCGGCCCGACGGCGACGAGAACTACATCGCCTCGCGCACCGTGCCGGTGGAACTCGGCGAACGGCAGTATGTCTACAGCATTAACCACGATATTACGGCGCGGCGTCACATGGAGGAAATGTTTCGTCGCGAGCATTGCGCCGTGGAAAATGCGGGGACGGGCATTGCCATTCTGGATTCCAATTTCATCATAACCTACCTCAACCCTGCGGCGGTTCGTATGTTGGGCTATGATTATTTAGGGGAGTTGCTTGGTAATGCGGCCATCCGCATCTGGTCGGACCCGATGGAATGCCAGCAACTGCTGCAAGTCGTCCAGGAATCCGGCGAAAACTCCATTGCCGAAACGCAGATGCTGCGCAAAGACAACACGGTCTTCGGTGCAGAGATATCCATCGCCTGCAATTTTGACAACGACGGCATCATGCGGGGCCTGGTCCTCTCGCTGGTGGACATTTCGGACCGTAAGAAAGCCGAGCAGCAGAAGGCGATGATTGCGTCCCTCGGGGCCGCCTGCCATCATTTGGGTCAGCCCGCACAGATTCTAATGGCCAATCTGGCCATGATGAAAATGAATTATCGGGGAGATCCCGAATTGATCGACTCGTGCGAGGAGGCGATGGACCGTATCGGTGAAATTCTTCGTAAGCTCGGCAGCGTCACCGAATATAAGACGGTTCCCTACGCGCAGGGTCATGATCACAAAAGCGACGATGTTATTCTCGATATTTAGTGACTCAACGATCGGGTTAGGCGGTATCACGGTCAGGACTTATTTTCTGTCTGGTTGGCCGGGGTAAGCAGATAGATGGATAGGCGGTCCACCTCCAAGCGGGCCACCCGTTCAAAGAGGGGGGCGGGCAGATCTTCGGAGGATATAATCAGGATCGGGCCGGGGAGGTTTTGCAGGTCTTCCGTGCGCAGATAGCAATCCAGGCGGTCGCCTGAAGGGTTGGCGAAGCGGGGCGTTTTTTCATGGGTCCATCGCACGACCACGTGGGCATATCGATTATAGCACGCATCATAACGGCCTTCCGGATCGAAGCGACGCCAAAAGCGGGTGTTTGGCACGGCGTGTACGCCTGTAATCACTGGCAAACCAAGTGCCGTGAGATATTGAGATAGAACCGGCCAGGTGCCGATTTCGATCCATCTGGCCGAGGGGTACTGCGCCTGCAGGGCACGGGCTGTCACGGCCAGTTTTTTGTCCATAATCGGGCTGATACCCCGGCTGAGCGGATGGACTGTTGTGCCTGCAATCAGCGAATAAAGAATGAGTGCGGCGCAAAAGAGACGTACGCGCCCTCGGAGGAGGCCCATATTCAGCAGGGCGAAAAGGAGGGTCGCGCCGCCCGACAGGAAAAGGCCGGTCAGGGAGAGGCCTTCGGGGAAGTAATAGCCCCAGGCGGCTCTATTCAACAGCAGATAAACCGGAAGGACGCAGGCGGTTGCGCCGGCGATGGCCATCGAGAGGCGTGGCCCAAAAAAAAGGTGGTCCCGGTGGATTAAAAAGAGCCCGATCAGCGTTCCGACCTGCAGGAAAAAACCGCTGACAACCCAGGCACGCGAGGCCGGAATAAGATAGAGCAGGGATATTTTGGCCACCCAGGTGGGCCATTGAAAGAGGCCCCACGCCATCAGAAGGGTGCCGAGCGCGATGAACAGACCGAAGAGCTGTTTTTGCAGGCCATTTTCAGCGCGGAAAAGCAGGCGGGGAGTTATCAGGAGCAGGGCGGGGAAGGGCACCAGAAACATGCTCATCTCACAGGCGTTGGAAAAGGTCGGCTCCCGGAAAGGGAAGTACAGACTGAGTAAGGGTTTGATCAGGTTGCCCAGTTGGGTCCAGTCGCCTCCGGTTGCAATACGGGCACCCGGATAAACGGTTTGCGCCAGGCGCGCCAAGCCTACCCAGTTTTCCGTCGCAAACCGGCCCGTCACGATTAGGAATGCAAGCAGGATTCCTGATAGAGAAATCACGCGCCAGCCTTTGAAGATAGGCTCTGGCCTGTTTCTAATGAAGCAGAAGCAGACCGCCGCAAGCGCCGGGAAAAGCGCGAGTTGAAAAGGCGGATACGGAAGAAGGAGAAAGGATAAAAAACAAACGAGAAACAGGGCCGCCCAAAGCATCATTTTGAGCAGATGGTTCGGGCGCAGAAGGTGCCAAAACGTGACGCAGCATCCAAAAAAGTAGAGCAGGTGATACGGCATGGTGGTGTCCCACCACTGTGTGGGGGAGGCTAGGATGATCATGAGGGCGCCGGAAAAAGCCAGCAGGCGGTTTCGCTGCAGCACCATCAGGAAAAATTCCAGTGCCAGCAGGAAGAGACCGAGATAACGGATCCCGTAGTTCCACGCGAGGCCGCGTGCGGGTCCGAAAAGAAAGAAGCCCCAGTGGTGTGCCTGTCCAATGGCCGTTGCATTTAGGACGGGTGCGTTCGGTGTACAAAGGCCCATATACATGCCGTCGGTATAGAGGCGCCGGTTCACGGCTGGGAAGCGGGGAACGGTTTGTGTTTGGGCCAAGCACCATGGGGTGGAGACCAGCCATTCATCGGAACGGATGGCGCGGTTTTTTCCGATGGAGAAAAATGAATAGGCCGGAGATTTTTCGCGGACGAATTCGTCCCATAGGCCGATGGAATAGCCATGCCATTCCAGGAAAACGCAAACAGTGAACAACGCGCCGACCAAGAGGATGCGATGCCGAAAGAAAAATTGCGCAGCGGATTTTGCCCGGTCGGTCGGCACGGCGTTCAGAAAACAATAAGCCTTCCGCTTCAGCCTGTTGAGCAGGCCTTTTCTGGAGGCTAGTCTGGAGAGGGGCAGGGCGATCGCCAGCACCAGTCCGGCGAGCAGCAGGTTGGTGCGCCGTTGCTCGTCCCGTTGGTGTGCGAGCAGAATGGCCCGGTGTTCCGGCGAGGCGGCGAGTATCTCCCGCAGCCAGGCTTCATTTTTTCCCTCTTTGAGAAGGTATCGGGTGTAGGTGGAAAGCCCGTTGGCGTCGGGCGGACGTTCCAGATATTCTTCGTAACACTCTGTAATCAGGAGTTGAACGGTGGCGATTTCATCTGCGGCGGTGCCGTTCGCATCCGGATCGGCGGCGCGGGTGGTGGTGGGCCAGACTGTCGCCAAGATCAGGAGCATCCCTATAAGGCTGATTTTGTTCATAGGTGGTATTCGGTAGTCGGTCAGGCCGGGCGTTCCTTACGATTCAGTTTCATGGCATGCGTCAATTCCTGGCGGAGGGAGTCCACTGCGGGTTGAGATTGCTTGAAGACCTCCGCGACTTTGTCGAAATCAAACACGCTTACATCCTGAATGTGCGGGCGTACATAGAAGGTCGGGCGGGATTCCTTCAACTTCCTTTTTATCGCCTCTTCCTGCATGATTTCAAACGACCCCAGGATGGATTCCACGAGATTTGGAACGGGGTGATCTTTGTCCGGGAGGCGTTCCGTCGTGACATCCACGGCGAGCGTGAAATCGCACTCCTTCAGGTGGTCGTAGGGCACCTGATTCACGATGCCGCCGTCCACCAGAATGCGGCCATCCAGCTTCACGGGCGCAAAGACGCCCGGTACGGCCATGCTCGCTTTCACGGCAGGAAGAAGGGTGCCCGAACGCAGGACCACTTCTTCGCCGCGCCAGTAATCGGCGGCAATGACCAGGAGCGGAATTTGCATATCCTCGAAGCGGGCGTCCTGCATCTCTTGAAATACGTATTTCAGAAAACGGTCGGTGCTGAGCAGTCCGCCCCGGCCCAGTTCGAGCGATATGGCATTGAACAGATTCAGCAGATCGGTTTTTTTCTCCATCACTTCTTTCCAGACACCGCTGTGTGAAAGGGTGTGGCGGAGAATGCGCTCCTTGATTTCGCGTCCGGATACGCCGGAGGCGTAGAGCGCGCCAACCACGGCCCCCATGCTCGTTCCCGCGATGACGGCGGGGCGCAGGCCCAGTTCGTCCAGCAGCTCCAGCACCAAGGCGTGCGCAAAACCGCGCACACCCCCGCCTCCCAGGGCCACGCCAAGTCGTCCGGGGAGTCCGTTTTCCGATTTTATTTTTTTGTTCATGCCGTCTCTTTGCTGGACATCATTCCACCACAGGCATACACTGCGCATCAAGATGAAACTAACAATGGAAAGGGGCTTGTCATGCAGCACATTCTAGTGGGTACGGATGGTTCGGATTACGCAAAAACAGCCTGTGAGTATGCTTTTTATTTTGCAGGACTGGAGAAGGCCCGAGTGACGGGCATTCATGTGCTGGATTCGCGCATGCTGGAAGGGCCGGTGATGGTGGACAATGCTGGCTGGATCGGCGCCGAAAGCTTTGGCACACAGCTTCACTTGTTTCGCGAGGTCACCGAGAAGAAGGGGCAGGCCATCGCCGAGGCGTTCACCAAGCTGGCCGAATCGCAGGACGTGGAGGCACCCATCCGCCTATGCATGGGTCATCCGCCCACCGTGTTGCTGGATGAAGAAGCCGATGCCGACCTGGTGGTTCTTGGTCAGCGGGGCGAAGATGCCTCCTGGATTGGCGGGATGATTGGCTCGACGGCCGAGCGCGTGGCCCGTCACAGCGCCAAACCCTGCTTGGTGACGCCCGCCGTGTTCAAACCCGTTTCCAAGATTTTGGCCGCCTATGACGGCAGTGATAACGCCCGCGAAGCGCTGATTATGGCAGCGGAAATGGCCAAGGCCAATGCCTTCGAACTCGTGATGATTTGCGTGGCGGATGGCGTGAATACCGAGCAGAATCAACGGGTGGCCGATGAAGGACTGGCCCTGATTCAGAGCTATGGCCTGACGGCGAATGTCATCACCGAGAGTGGTGATGCCCGCGAGCGCATCCTGGCCGCCATTGCCGAATTCGATTGTGAGCTGCTGGTGGTCGGAGCCTATGGGCACAGCCGTATTCGTGAAATGATTCTGGGTAGCACTACCACGCAATTGATCGCCAAATCAGACATTCCGGTGCTGCTGCTGCGCTAGCAATCCGTCGAACTTTAGGTGTTTAAAATCCGCGCGGGCCAGCTCAACTCCAATGGGTTCGACCTACCCCTGGACGGCGGGACGGATTGCTTTATGCAATCCCACAGCCTGCAATGCAAACACTTGCTTCATTTTGGCAATCTGATAAGGTGCGTGCATGGCAAATATCAGCAAAGAGATTCGTCACACCGGTTGGCATAATGCGTTTGGCATGATTCTTCTTGCACTTGGCGCTTTTCTGCTACTGGGGTTGATTTCCTATGATCCGGGGGATATTTCCCTCGTGCAGAGTCCTCCCAATTCCCCGCCGACCAACCTGATCGGCCCGCTTGGTGCCTGGATTTCATACTTGCTGGTTATGCTGTTCGGGCTGTGTGCCTGGCCGGTGGCGTTGGCGGTTTGCACGCAGGGATTTTTTCTGCTCTTCAAGCGCACGGGCCGTGTGCGTGGAAAAGCTGTTTGGATGCTGACGCTGATTCTGGCGTTGACGTGTCTGGTGGAGCTTCAGCAGGAGCTGTGGGCACCGCTTATGCGCACACTAAACATCGCTTCACCTGGCGGCATTCTGGGCATGCTGCTGGCGCAGAATCTGCTCGTGCGTTTTCTGGGTACGGCGGGTGCGGCGATTATCGCTCTGGGCACACTGCTGGTTTGCGCCGTCTTTCTCTTTGAGATCGAGTCGCTGGCCTTTCTGACACAGATTTTCGATTGGATCAAGGCGGTGCCTTCCTGGATCAACAGGTGGATGGCCCGTCGGCGCAGTGCGCAGGATCTGCTCGAACGCGAGGCCCTGGATCTGGAGAAAAAACGGCGCAAGCTCGAAAAGGCCATGCTGGCGCAAGGGCGTGGCCTTTCCAGAAAGACTACAGTAATCAAACCCGAGCCGATGCAAAAGGATGAGCAGGATAAGCCGTCCACACCACTCAAGCGGTTGTTCGAGAAAAAACCGCCCAAGCAGAAAAAAGCACCGTCACTTGCGGAAGAACTGGCCGCCGCCGAGGAAGATCAGCCGCTGCCCGCCCTGAGCGCCACGGATTACCAACTGCCTCCCTTTGACCTGCTGGATCCAGTTCCCGAGCGGAAGGACAATGAGGGGGGCGTTGATACGGCGGCCAGCGCACGCATTTTGGAGGCCACACTGGCCCAATTCGGTATCGAGGCGGAGGTCACGAACGCGGAGGTGGGGCCGGTCGTCACGAGCTACGAAGTGCTTCCCGCGCCGGGTATACGGGTGGAACGCATCACCGGGCTGAGTAACAATATTGCGCTTTCCATGAAGGCTGTCAGCGTGCGCGTACAGGCACCCATTCCCGGCAAGGGCGTGGTGGGCATTGAAGTGCCCAACCAGATTTCCACCATGGTGTTTCTGCGCGAGATTCTGGAGAGCAACTCGTGGAAAACCTCGAAGGCGGCCCTGCCGCTGGTGCTGGGGAAGGATGTGAGCGGGCACGACATTGTGGCGGATCTGGCCAAAATGCCGCACTTGTTGATCGCGGGGGCCACGGGCTCGGGCAAATCCGTCTGCATGAATTCGCTGCTGGCCGGCATGCTCATGTCGCGCAGTCCGGATCAGTTGCGCCTGATGCTGGTGGACCCAAAAATGGTGGAATTTTCTTTTTTCAACGAGCTGCCGCATCTGGTGGTGCCCGTCATTACCGATCCCAAAAAGGTGGCGCTCGGCCTGCGTTGGGCGATCAATGAGATGGAGAAGCGTTACAAGCTCTTTTCGCGGGTCGGCGTACGCAATATTCAGGCTTATAATCAGCGACCCATTGCCAAGCAGGAAGAATTGTTCCCGGACGGCGAACTGGAATCGGCGCAGATTCCGGCTCCTCTGCCACCCAAAAAAGAACCCGACCGATTGCCCTACATTGTCATTGTAATTGACGAACTGGCCGACCTCATGATGGTGGCGCAGGCCGATGTGGAAAATGCCATTGCGCGTCTCGCGCAACTTTCGCGGGCGGTCGGCATTCACATGATCATTGCCACGCAGCGCCCGTCCGTTAATGTCATTACTGGCACCATCAAGGCCAATTTCCCCGCCCGCATCGCCTTTCAAGTGGCCCAGAAGGTGGATAGTCGGACCATCCTCGACGGAAATGGGGCCGATACGCTGCTCGGCAGGGGTGATATGCTCTTTCTGCCGCCTGGAACCGGCAAGCTGGTGCGGGCACAGGGCACGATGACCACCGACCGCGAAATTCATGAAATTGTGGACTTCTGGAAAAACCAGGGCGAACCGCAGTATGAATCTGCCATCAAGGAAAAGATTGAAAACACGCCGGTGGATTTGCCGGAGCAGGATGATGAAAAGGACAGTGGGTTGCTGGAGCAGGCTGTCGAGATTTTGCGCCAAACGCGCAGAGCCTCCACTTCATCATTGCAACGCCGCCTGCGTATAGGGTACACAAGAGCCGCCCGTTTAATGGATATGCTCGAGGAGCGCGGTATTGTCGGCCCGCCGAATGGGTCCGACCCGCGGGACATTTTGATAGACATGGATGGAGAAATTCCAACGAATGACGCCGGAGAAGAAGACTTTACAGAACGGTAACGCCGACGAATCCGTCGGACAGCGCTTTGCATCCGCGCGGGCGGCCCGTGGGCTTTCCATTTCGGAAGTGGGGGCCGCCACCCATATGATGGAAAAGCATGTCCGCGCCATCGAGTCGGACGACATTTCGTCCTTGGGCGCGCCGATTTATGCCAAGGGATTCGTCAAGTTGTATGCGGAATTCCTCGGTCTGGATCAGGAGGCCATCCTGAATGAAATCGGCAAAAGAACCTTCAGGAAAAACGAGAAGCCTGTGTTGACGCCGCCGTCTTCATCTCGTTCCGAGTTGAAGGCGGAACTTTCCGATGCAGTGCAGCAACAGGTGGGCAAGGTCGTCTCGGTCGCCAAGAGTCTTCCCTCGCGCGTCTCGCGCGAGCAGGTGATAAAGGTCTTGGTGGCGGGAGGGCTTCTCCTCGCACTGGGCCTGGTGATCGTCCTGTTCGTTGTTGGAATAAAAAGTTGTGCGTCCGCGCTGAGAGAACGCCCGAACCCGCCCGGACGTGAGCTTCATCGGAGCGGGGCCGTGATTGAAGAACCCGCCGAACCCTACCTGGACTCCCCCTGAACGAGGCCGCCATGAATATTCCAAACACGCTGACCATGAGCCGGATCATTGCCGCCATTATATTGCTTCTTCTGCTGGCCCTTCCGTTGCCCTTCGGGAAAAGTTTGGCCCTGCTGGTCTTCCTGCTGGCGGCCATGACGGATTATTTTGATGGCTACCTCGCCCGCAACGTATATGGCGTATCCTCCTTCGGAAAACTGATGGACCCGCTGGCCGATAAGATTTTGGTTTGCGTCGCCTTGGTCAGTTTTGTGGAAATACGCCTGCCCTATTATCCGAGCGCTCCGCTGCTTCCGGCTTGGATTGTGGTGATTGTCATTGCCCGTGAATTCACGGTGACGGGTCTGCGCCTGCTCGGAGCCGGCAAGGGAAAGATCATCTCGGCGGGCCGCTGGGGCAAACACAAGACCGTCTGGCAGATAGTCGCCATCGCAGTCATTCTGCTCGGGTTGGCCGTGCGCAACGATTTGCTGCGCCACGCCGATGTACTCCTGCTGACCGATTATGATTTTGCCTTCCACTGGATTGCCCTGGCGCTGGGGTGTGCCGTGGCCGCCATCACCCTCGTTTCGGGCTATCTGTATGTTGCCGAAAATTTCGAGCTGATCAACCGAAACATCTAGGAGCGTCGCCTCATGAAGAATCAGGAATGGCAGATACGCTCGCGTGCCGATCAGTGCCTCGATTGCGGAAAACGCTTTGACGATGGCGAGGCCATCTGCTCTCGGCTCGTCTTCAGTGAAGAAGGATACGTGCGCGGGGACCGCTGCGCCGATTGCTGGGCCCAGCGCGAAAAGAAAGAGGGACTCATCAGTTACTGGCGTGGCATCTATCGCAAGCCGCCGCCTCCCAAGCCAGAAGCCGTACAGCGCGAAACCGCCGAAACACTTCTGCGCAACCTCATTGAAGAGGAAGACGTCTCCTCGATCAACACCATTTATATCCTCAGCGTCATGCTCGAGCGCCGCCGTATCCTGGCCGAAAAAGAAGTGCGCAAAAATGAAGTCGGAGAACTCATTCGCATCTACGAACATAAAAAAACCGGCGAAGCCTTCATCATCAAAGATCCTCAGCTCAAGCTGACCGAGCTCGAACACGTGCAGGAAGAAGTCGTCGCCCGGCTGGGTGGATATACCGCTGGACAGGCCGTTGAAAACAAAGCGACGGAAGCCGCCGTCATCGAAACCGAGCCAGCACCCGCCCCGATCTCTACCGTGAGTCCGCCTGATTAACCGCTAAAACACCGGCACTTATGAAACCTTTTGACACCATACTGATCGGCGGAGAAATACTTGATGGCACAGGTACCTCCGCC
>CAZBEO010000070.1:0-18628 GCA_964490935.1 uncultured Verrucomicrobiota bacterium | reverse complement strand
CCATCACTTTCGATGCTGCCACCTTCCAGGATCAGGTCTTGTCTGCGGCATCCGATGGCACCGAAGAGGCCCTGCTGATGAAGCGCCCCGGTGATTTGATTATCCAGCGCGGCCTCGAATTTCCCGCCCCAGCCGTTGAATTGAAAATCCAGCAGCACAAGTTTTCCGCCCTCTTCATAGATGGTGATGGGGCCGAAGTCGCGTGCCCAGGTGTCGTTCGAGGGAAGGGCGGCGAAAAGGACGGCATTCGGCGGGATGCCCGCGGCCTGGCATTTGCGGCGCACCTCATCTGGATCGCCCGCGACCAGCACCGCCCGCTCGAAGCGGGTCAGCGCGGCGAGGAGTTTCAGAAAAACGGCCTCCGCCTGCTCCAAATAGGGAGCCCAGTCGGTCTGAGAATGCGGCCAACAGAGAAGTATGGCGTCCTGGGATTCCCATTCGGCGGGAAGGCGGCGCGGCATGGATTCTCTCCGATCGTGGCGGGCTTAGAGCGCCTGCTCAAAAAGAATGTTGTCAAACCACGAGGAACCGCCGTCAAACTGATTTCCGATATAGAGGTGGAGCAGAACCACGCGGCCCTGTACGGCGTTGCCGGGGGCGGTCACCACGGCTTCGTTGAGCATCCAGCGCCCCGTGGGCGAGGCAACCGTCAATCCATTTTTCCCGGTGTTGAGTTCCTGCATGCCGACTTGTTCGCCCGCTTCATCGTACCACTCCACTTTGGCAAGCGCCGTGTTGCCGTCGAGTAGCTGGTCCAGTCCTTCGGCATTTCCGTTGCGCATATAGAGCGAGAGACGGTAACGCAAATTTCCTTTGACGGGCACGTTTTGAAAAAGCCCGCACCAGTTGTCCTTGCCGGAGAATTCCTGGAATGCCTTTACGCAGTTTTGCTGATCGTATGCGCCTTCTTGAGAAATTTCCGGTGCGGCACCCTGCGTGAAGCGATTCCATCCGAAAAACGGAATGCTGTCTTCAAAGCTGGAGTTCACCAGCAGGTTGGCCTGGGCTCCGGCAGCGAGTGCCATCAAAAGCGCGGTGGTGGTCAATAAGCGGGATACGGTGTTGCTCATGGGGTTCTCCTGTTTGTTGTTGAATATGGCCGGATAAACGGTGCAGGCCCACGATGTAGGGTCTGACATAAAAACAGGCTCATAGTAGGCGTTGCGCCGCCAAATTGGAAGGGCTTTCTTCGGCAATGTGCGTGTAAATTTTGTCGTTAAGGCGGACACGGGCGGGCACTTTGAGCGTGACCAGATCGCCTTGGCGTGCGTATTCGACGGGCTGGCCGTCTACGTGCAGGGAGTCGGGGCGGAAGTGGAGGGCACCGGTGGTTGGACCTTCGATTAGGAGTTCTTCGCCGGGCTCGAGGCGGTCCTGAAAGAAGCGGAATTCGGCCACGCCGGGTTTGGCGTAATAATGGCAGATTACGCCGATCTGGACGCGCTTTCGGGTGGCCTGCGAGTGCCCGGACGCGCTCCATTCGCCGAGTTTTTCGCCGCAGTAGTAGCCGCCCTGCCAGAAGCCCCGGTTGAAGACGGTGCGGAGGCGTTCGGTCCACTCGGCGATTCGTTCAGGGGTGTAGGTGCCCTCGCATAGAGCGTTGATGGCTTCCCGGTAGGTGCTGGTGACTGTGTGGACGTAGTCGGCGGTACGTCCGCGCCCTTCGATTTTAAGCACCTGCGCTCCGGCTGCCTGCAGGCGGTCGAGGTGGCCGATGGTACAGAGGTCGCGCGGGGACATGACGTGATGGTTGTCGATAACGAGTTCATCGCCTGTTTCATCGTCGATCACGCGGTAGCTTCGTCGGCAATTTTGGAGGCACGCGCCCCGGTTGCCGGAATGATTGTATACCGCGAGGCTCATGTAGCATTTTCCGGAGATGGCCACACAGAGCGCGCCGTGTGCGAAGAGTTCCAGGCGTACGGGGCTTCCGGCGGGGCCGCAGATCGGCTCGGATTGAATCTGGTGATGCAGACGGGCAATTTGTTCGAGCGTCAGCTCGCGTGCTGGGACGATGGTGTCGGCATAGCGGGCAAAGAATCGGAGGGCCTCGATGTTGGCCACATTGGCCTGAACGGAAAGGTGCACTTCGAGACCGAGTCCATGCGCATACTGCATGACCGCCAGGTCGGCGGCAATGATCGCCGAGATGCCGGCCTCGTGGGCGACCCGGCATAGATGCTGCATGTCCTCCAGATCGTCGTCATACATCACCGTGTTGAGCGTCAGATAGCTTCGTACGCCGCACCACCGGCAGATGCGTGCGATTTTCCGCAGGTCGTTTTCATCAAACGAGGCCGCTGCCCGAGCCCGCATGTTGAGGCGCCCGACGCCGAAGTACACGGCGTCGGCCCCGGCCCGGATAGCTGCTGCGAGGGCGGCATAGGATCCGGCGGGGGCCATGATTTCCAGGCCATGTGAAGCGGTTGTTTCGGAGTGATTTTTCATGGCGCGGAGGATGCCACGTCCGACGCCCCGCTGAGAAGGGTTATTCCTGCTTTTTCGTGAGGAGCGGCGCGGCGATAGATTGAAGAGGCTCTGAATGCAGAGAAGCAAGTATCGGGAATTTTGGGAGGGATGCTGTCCTCAGCGTCCTTTTTGTTTTTCTTCAGCTCATTCCTTGTTTCTCTTGCTCTCCGCGCTCTTCCTGTGCATTTGCTCTCCGCACGGCTCGCGGGGACGCTCGCCCTCCAGGCCCCCCCCTCTTCCTTTGTGCCTTCGTGCCTTGGTGTGAGAATCTCTCCCTCCTTCCTATGCGATCTATGCGTTCTTTCGCGGCCAACTTGCCCTCCCGAAACGCGCTCGCTCTCCGCACGGCCCGTGGGGACACGGGCCCTCCCGAGAGGGAAAAAGGGCCGCCGCCTTCGTAGTTAAAAAAGGCATTAATAAACCCTGAAACGGTCTGGTCCGACTGACGTTGACTTGCTACATTCCACGTTGCGTCTTCGCCTGAAATAGGGGTTGGCAAATGAAACCCGGGCGATATTTGGTTGTTCAGCAATAAGGAAAGAGCATATGAAAAAGCAAGTGGCAGGCATGTTGGCGGTAGTGGTGTTGTGGACGGGTCTGGCGCAGGCGCAGGCGCTGGTGGATACGGCAGGGCAGATGCCTGGCAAAGCGGAGGCGGAGGCGGCGTATCTGGCTATGCGCGGGCCCGAGAGCTTTATGGACCGGCTGGACGCCGAGGCTGATTTTGTTTTTTATCTGAACACGGCCAAACTCATTGGACCGCTGCGGCAGGAGATGAGCGCATTGGCCGATGCGCTGACGGCAGCGGATTTCGGTGGCCCGATGGTGGGAGACATCATGGCGCAGGTGGACCCGGTGCTGGATTGGTTGGGATTCTTTTCGATCCGTTCCGTGGGAGTCAGCATGGCCCCTGCCGGCGAGGGCGTGTCCCGCATCAAATCCTTTGTCGAGCGTGCGGAGGGTGAGGGAAATCCGGTTATGTGGCGCCTCTACGGTGAGGCCAAGCCGCTTGATACGCTGAAGTACCTGCCTGCGGAAACTGCGGCTATGGAAGTGCTTGGACTCAATCCGGCCACCTTGTTCGCAGCGGTGGAAGAGGGGGTCAATCTATTTGCGCCGGAGCAGGCGTCTGGTGCGGTGACGCAGTGGAAGGAAAAGCTTCAAGCGGATTATGATGTGGACCTCGACACCCTCTTGGCCTCATTGCAGGACGAAATGTTCTTGGCGCTGACCCTTTCGGATTCCGTCACCATGAGCGTACCGCTTCCGGGTTCGGAGCCGCTGGTGATCGCCGAGCCGGGTTTTCTTTTTGGCGTGAAGGTGCAGGATGATTCTTTGCAGCAGGCGGTGTTGACCATTCTGAAAAACCGTCAGATTCCGGTCAGTGAAAAGACGCTGGAAGGTGGCGCGGTGCTGTATTCGGTGAATGTCCCGGCACAGATGCCGTTCCCGATGAATATATCGATGCTGATGCACGAGGGATGCCTGCTGCTTGGGTCCACGCCCGCACTGATTGAAAAGGCGCTGGAAAGTTATGTGGCGGGTGGCGGTTTGGCGCAGTCGGAAGCCTTCCTGACACGCTTCCCGGAGCATCCGGCCCGGGTGAACGCGCTGATCTATGTGGACGAGCGTTTTTCCGCAACCTACTGTCGGTTGCAGGCGGCCTTGGCGGGGATGAGTGCTCGCGGTGCAAATGAAAGCCCGGCACTGACCACCTATCTGGACTACTACGTGGAACACCTGATCCTGGCGAACAGCGCAAATTACTATGCCGGCTACGAAGTGTACGATTCATTCGGAGCGACCAGCGTGAGCCTGGTGAAAACGCCCTACGGAAATCCGTTGGTGCTGGGCCTGGTTTCCCCGTTTGCCGGTGGTTTCATGATCGGCGTTTCGACGGCCGAGAAGGCCCGCCTGGCGGCGGAGCAGATGGCCCTGATGGAAGAGGAATATCCGGCAGATTATGAAGGAGAGTACGCAGAGGAGTACGAAGGGGAACTGGATGCCGAATACTACGACGTGGACAACGACGATACGCCCCTCATGTTGGAAGAAGAAACCGTCGTAGAATACGAATACGACGTTGGCGTGAAATATGAATACGACGCGGACGACGCGATCATGCAGTAGTGTCGGGTCCTTCGAGAAATCCGCTTGAATTTGGGTGCAGACCTATAGGGCAAACCTTGGTAGGGCGAACCGTCACGGTGAGCCGTCTTTGAGGTAATGCGAAATCACTCAGCGAGGCGACGTCCACGGCTCAGCCGGAGGCATTCGCCCTACTTGGCAGCCATAGGCGCAGATCGGTGTATTTCTCGATGATTCCGTCGGCGGGGATTGCCTTCAGTATTTTCATTGAATCCAGTATTGCGGATGGACGGGGAGTGCCTCGGACCATCCGAAGGCGCGGGTTTCCGTGGCTTCCTGTGCGGCGTTGCGAAGATACCAGGTTCCGCCGGTGGGCCAGTAGAGGGCGAGCCCTTCGGGCTGATCTTCGTGATATGCGCCCGGGACGGGTAGGGCCTCAGACCAGCCGAAGGCACGGGTGGTCAGTACTCCGGTACTGCTTGGCAGTGCGTACCACATGCCGCCAGCGGGCCAGTAGAGGAGTAGGTCGTCGGCGAAATCACCATCCACATCGGCGGCCATCGGGATGGCCTCGGCCCAGCCCATGACGTTGAGAGTGGATTGGCCGGTGGCGTAGAGGATGTACCAGTGCCCTTTCTCGGGCCAGTAGACGCAGAAGTCGGCCCGTCCGTCGCCATCGAAATCACCGGGGACGGGGATGGCTTCGCTCCAGCCCCAGGCTTGGGTGCGCTGGTCTTGCGGGGTGTCGGCGTGGATATACCAAGTGCCGGATGCCGGGTGATAGACGGCGGGGTCGGTGGAGCCGTCGCCGTGGTAGTCGGCCTGGACAGGGATCGCTTCGTTCCATCCCCAGTTGAGTGTATGGGCGGTGTTGTCGAGGAGCGCGACCCAGGCGCCGTTTTCGGGAAAGTAGACGGCGACGTCGGCTTGGCCATCGGCATTGTAATCACCGGCGGCGGGGATGGCGGCGTTGCAGCCCCAGTTGAGAAATCCGGTTTGGCCGCTGGAGGCGCGGATGCACCAGAGGCCCTGTTCGGCATAGTAGAGGGCGAGGTCGGTGACAAAGTCGCCGTCGTAATCATTGGCGGGGGCGTGCCGCTGGCGCAGGAAAAAGCTGAACGAGCCGTCTTCGCCTGTGGCCTTGAGCTTTATGTAGCAGGTGCCTGGCTGGGCGTTTTTCCAGTCGATACCGAACGGGGTTTGGGTGAATTCGATGGGTTGCTGTTGGGCGTCGTAGAGGGAGGGGGTGAGGCCGTCGAAGGATTCGGTAAAGAGGAGTTGGGCCTTTCCGGGGACGGTGACGGGCGCGGCGAAGAGGAGCGAGGCCCCGTTGGCGAGATAGCCTTCGACGGGGGTATTCATGGCGAGTTGTTCGGGTTCGGAGAGGGAGAACTGATCGAGCCATACGGCATTTTCACCGGAGCTTCCGGCAGAGGAACGGGCGTATTCGACGCGGACGGTCGAGCCTGCCTCGATGAAGGAGGAGAAGGGGGTCCAGTTGTATTCACCGGAATAGGTGGCGGTGGACATGCCATCGATGGAGATGATCATGAAGTCGTGATTTTCGAGGGTATCGGTTTTGAACCAGAAGCGCAGGTTGCCGCCTTCGGGGATGACGGTTTGTATCCAGGAGGATTCATTGTAGTAGACCTGTGCGGAGCGCGCGGCGGAGGGGGTACTGTGCGTGACGTTGGTCTGGGCGAACCAGGGATCGCCGGTCTGGACGCTGGTGAGCCATGCCAGTTCGGGGGCTTCGAGGGCCTCGCCGAGGGCCTCGGAACTGCTGGTATTGACGGCGGCGCGGTAATAGAGATTGTAGAAGGCGGAGTCGCGGTCGCTGTTGGGTTCGATTTGAAGGACGTAGACGGTGTCTTCTTCCGGGGTAAGGAAGAAGGCGAAGTGTCCGAGACCGCTGGGGTCGCCATCTTCGGCGATGAGGGTCGCGTTGGTGTCGTAGACGCGGGCATAGAGTCCGCCGGCGTTTTCCTCGGCATAGGTGGAGAACCAGTAGGCCATGCCAGATTGGACTTCGAAGGCGAACCAGTCGTTGGTGTCGTTGATGGAGAGAGTATGCGGTCCGTGCGCTTGATAGGCGTCGGTCAGGTTGGTCAGGATGGTGGCACCGGGGGCCGCATTGTCGGCGGGGTCCCAGACGTCGGGTCCGAGGACGCCGGCGAGGAGACCTCCTTCATTCGAGAAGAGGGAGGCCCCCTCGTTGTTTATCGCGCGAAGACGGTAGAAGTAGAAGGCGTTAGAGGTGACGGTGGCGTCAAGATACTGAGTCACGCCTGCGGCGGCGGAGTGGAGATCAGCCCAGACGGTCAGCGGGGTGCGGCGCTGGATTTCGAAGGCGGTTCCGTTGGTGGAGGCGTCGGACCATTCGAGGAGAATAGCGAGTGCGGGGGTATTGGTGGCGACCGCACTTTCGAGAACGGGCGGATGCGGAAGGGGGCTGCGGTGGATACGTATGGCCGCGTCGCCAAGGAGGTTCAGTCCGAATTGGGTCCATCGCCAAGCGCCGTTGGTGTTGCATAGGGCGATCAGGTCGGCCTTTCCGGCAGCGGCGGCCTCGCCGAAGGTGGTGGTGGTGCCATCGAAGAGGCGGTCGTAATAGTAGGCGATAAAATCAGGGGTGGGTCCGCCATAGGTGGCGAAAAAATCACCTTGGCCATTACGTGCGTGGGCATAATAGATGAGTGCGCCGGCCTGGGGTTTGCGGAGGAAGGCTTCGGCAAAGCAGGGGTCGGGCGTGCCGTCGAAGTGGGCAGTCTGGCAGGCGGGAGTGGAGATGAAGAGGGTCATGTTGGTGACGGCATCGAGGTTGTCGTTGAGAAACATATCGTTACCGTCCACCATTTCGAGGGCGAAGCCAGTGTTGTCGCCGTGGGTGAGATAATACTGATGTTCCCATCCGAGGTTGTAGACTTGGGCGAAGCGATCGGCGGTTTGCAGATAATCGCCGGCTTGTTCCTCATCCCAAGTGGTGAGGGTATCGAAGTAGATGGTGACGTCCGCAGCGGACCAGTGGGGCTGAATGGCGTTGCGATGGAGACGGCGCACCCATTCTTCCACGTCGCTGACGGGTTGGTGGTCACGGAATGGGGCATAGCCGTCGCTCATGAGGTCGGTGGAGCGGGCGCTTCCGTACCAGAAGTTAAAGCCCTTGGTTCCGCTGAGGAAGAGACGGTTTTCGAGGTGGGCATAGGTGCCGTTTTCGTGCGCAATCAGTTTGGCGATGTAGGCCTGCGCGTCTTGTGCGGTGCGTACGGGGATGCGCGAGATAATCACGTCGGGCAGCATGTCGACGGCATCGACGAGTTCGCCGTAGATTTGATTGTTGTTGGCATCCCAGGTGCCGTCGAGCCCTGCGTAATACAAATCAGTGGGCATGGCGTTCTCGGTATCGCCATCGCCATCAATGGCAAAGCAGCCGCGCACGGGAACGATGGCGTCGTCGCCGCCGAGCACGACGAACTCCACGGCATTGGAGGCGACGAGGTTTCGGATGGCGTTGCGCAGGCGGTCCGGTGCGTCGAGTCCGGGTGTTTCGGCCAACAGGGCTTCCAGGGAAAGTACGGCGGTGGCGGAGAAGGAGTTGGTGCGCAGGGCGGCCAGGGGCTGAAAATCATTCGTCAAGGCGGCAGAGGTGATGATCACATAAGGGACCTGATTGGTTCCGAGGGTATGGGTTCGCGGTGCGGCTTCGGGATTGACCACGAGGGAGTTGATCATGCCGGCGAAAAGCGGGGAGAGGGCGTCGTCGTTGGCCAGGCGTGCGGGATCGGTGTGGTGAATCGTGATGTGCATTTCATCGGCCATCAGGAGGCTTCGTTGGGCCGGGAGATAGCGCAGGGGATGGAGACGCAGGGTGACGAGGGTGCGCCCGCGCATCTGTTGGATGATCGGTTCGCTGTGGAGCTGAACGGGCCAGGGGTTAGTGGAGGCATAGATGGTTGGGTCGGGCGGCGTCAGCGGGCGTGGCGCGGCATTCATTGAGGTGATGGGTTGAGCAGGCAGGAGAAGGATGTTTTCCTGCACGGCCTGTTCGGAGGAAGCCACCTCCACGCGGAGCAGTTTGCTGCCCTCGGGCAGCAGAAAACTGCGCACGAAAACGGGCAGGCGCGGCGCGCCCGGAGTAAGGTCGGGGATGGGTGCGCCTTCGAGTTCGACCCGTGTGTAGCCCTGTACCTCGTGAAAGAGGAGGTCGGCGGGATCGAGGTGCAGGGTGGTTTCAATGGTTGCCGCAGCAAGCGTCGTGGAGAATAGAGCAGAAAAAAGAATCATCCAAAGCTTCATACACATGAGGTTCCTCCCGGTCGGTGTGAGCGCCGATTATAGGCGAAGAATGTACCCGCGAGCGATTTGTTCTGTCAAACGAATGGGAGAGGTTTGGTGTTCGGCTTCCAGACCTGTCAGACCATCAAAAAAAGCGTGGCGCTCGGAGAGTGCCACGCTACTAAAACCAGTTTGCCCTTGCCGCGTCTCGCGCCCGGGCAGGGCGCTTCCTTTTTCCGTCGCATCGGACGGAAAAAGTGCTATTCGTTTTCGAGGAAGCCTTCGAGCTTGCGGATACGGGTGGGGTGCCGCATTTTTCGCAGGGCCTTGGCTTCAATTTGACGAATACGCTCGCGGGTGACGTTAAATTTGCGACCCACTTCTTCGAGGGTGCGCGAATAGCCGTCGGCCAGTCCAAAACGGAGGTTCAGCACTTCCTGTTCGCGTTCGGTGAGGGTGGTGAGTACTTCGCCGATGCGGTCTTTCAGCAAGCTGTAGGCGGTCATTTCGGCGGGGTTTTCAGCGGATTTATCTTCGATGAAATCGCCGAAGTGAGTGTCGTCGCTGTCGCCTACGGGACTTTGCAGGGAGATGGGTTGCTGGGCAATTTTAAGGACGGCGCGCACGCGGTCGAGCGGGAGGCTCATTTCCTCGGCGACTTCTTCGGGGGTGGGTTCTCGTCCGAGTTCCTGCACGAGTTGCTTCTGGATGCGCATGAGTTTGTTGATGGTTTCAATCATGTGCACGGGGATGCGGATGGTGCGTGCCTGATCCGCAATGGAACGGGTGATGGCCTGGCGAATCCACCAAGTGGCGTAGGTGCTGAATTTGTAGCCACGGCGGTACTCAAATTTTTCAACGGCCTTCATGAGACCCATGTTGCCCTCCTGAATGAGATCGAGGAAGGAGAGGCCGCGGTTGGTGTATTTTTTGGCGATGGAGATGACGAGGCGCAGGTTGGCTTCGACCATTTCGGTTTTGGCCTGTAGGCCTTTGCGTAGCCATAGGCGTAGATCGGTATACTTCTCGACGATTTCGTCGGCGGGGATACGCAGGACGTTTTCGACTTCGAGTATTTGTTTCTGGATGTCCTTCACATCTATGACGGGGGCCTTCGCCTTGCGCTTGCCTTTGCCTTTGACGGGTTCTTCGCTTTCGCGCAGCGCGCCCTGAAGGGTCTTGAGCTGGCGGAAGTGGGCGTCGGTGATCTGGACGATGTCTTCGACGGCTTTTTGTTTAAAATGAAGTTTTTCGAGGTAGCCGGCGAGCTTGTTACGGGCTTGATCGAAGGCCTTGCGTGCTTTCTGCTTCTCGGCCACGGTTCGCGCCTTGCGCAGGGCGGCGAATTTGTCGGCGACGGCATCCTGATTGCGCTGGATGGTGTTGCGCAGGCGGGGGAGTGTTTGAAAATACTGTTCGCGGCTTTCCACAAATTTATCATTGATGACGCGGTCGAAGCGTTCCTGACCCTGTTCGAGGCGTTCAAGGACGCTTTCGTAGGCTTCGTAGGCGCATCCGAAGAGGTTGAAGAGATTGCGCGAGTTGATTTCGGCTTCTTCGATGCGTTTGGAGATGGAGACTTCCTCTTCGCGGGTGAGGAGGGGAACTTGGCCCATCTGCTTGAGATACATGCGGACGGGATCGTCGAGCACATCGAGGCGCTGGGCCTGGCGAACCTGCTCGTCCTTTTCAACCTGCTTTTTGAAGGATTCGACTTCCTCTTCTTCGATGACGCTGATTTCCATGTTGCGCAGCAGGATAATGATGCCATCGCATTCTTCGGGGCTGATGAGGCTTTCGGGAAGGGTGTCGTTGATATTCTGAAAGGTGAGGTAGCCCTGATCGCCAGCCATCGTGACGAGTTCGCGAATCTTCAGATTGCGCTCTTCACGGTTGACGCGCGGGGTGGATTCGTCGTCATCGTCCGGTAGGTCGGGGATATCGTCTTTGGATAGCTTGGTCTTGGATGTTTTCTTTTTTCTGGAGGGGTTGTCCGAATCATCATCGTCGCCGAAGTCGTCGTCATCGTCGTCGTCGTCGGCTGCCCGTGCTTTAGGTTTTTTCGGGGAGGGGATGGTGCGGGGCGGCACGATTTTTTCGAGGGGGTTTTTATCTTTTTTAACAGAAACCGGTATTTTTACGGGTTTTTTCTCGGGTGCCGCTGCCTTGGGCTTGATAGGGGTTTTTTGCGTTATTTTTGCGTTTTTTGGCTTATTTTGATTAGTTTCTGGTTTTTTTGTGATTTTTGCAGCGGTTTCGGGCTTTTTTTTCAAAATTTCGGCTTTTTTTAGTATTGTTTTGGTATTTTCGGCTTTTTTAGGAACCGTTTTGGTTTTGGCGGTCGCTTTTTTTGCCGCAGTTTTTACGGTAGCCGGACGCACGGGCACGGCCCGTTTAGCGATGGTCTTTTTCGCCGGTTTTTTTGTAGCGGATTTTGCGGTCTGTTTTTTAGTTTTTGAAGCCGTGGACATAAGCACCCTCTGAAAATTGATACACCCGTCCCATAATAACTCACTTGTAGCCGTGAGAGCGGAAAATATTCCCCACACGGCCGAATTCGTCAAGTTATTCTGTGAGATATTTTTTGAATCGGGGATGATTTAGCTGTTGAGATGGAAAGAGTTATCCAACGGACGGCGCGATTTTGGAGGGGGTTCTTTTCGGTTCGGGTCTTGTTAATTGAATCGGTTATTAGGCGGCAATTTAGTGCTGTAGAACTGATTGTGCGTGGTTCCATCCTTTGCGAAGGTGGAAAATATCCTCGGTGAGCTGATTGTGCTGAAGGAGGAGAAGGTCGTATTTTTCGCCGGTGGCGGTGAACATGAGGTTTTTGACTTCTTTTCGGGTGGTTTCGAGTTTTTTGCGTCGAATGTTGAGGATGAGGTTCTTGGCGGCGCGTTCGGGGGAGGCTTCGTCGCCGAGTAATTTGTTGGGGGCCATTTGGAGTTCTGCGCCGAGACGTACGAGTTCTTCGGGGGAGTGTTCATCGCATTCGACCGTGGGTGGGGTTGGCGCGTCGCGTTGTTCGAGGCATTGGCGGATGATTTCGCGGCAATGGGTATCGGCCAGGTCTTCGAGGGGCAGGAATTCTTCGACGAGGTCGCAGAGGTCTGGTTGTCCGGTGAGGAGGAGTTCTGCGAGGGCGGTTTCATCGGGGGCGGAGGAGATGCGTGGTTTTCGGGGAGGCAGGGCCTGGCCGGGGCGCGGGCGCGGAGTGGCGGCGGTCTGGCGCAGGGGTTGGAGTTTGTGGAAGTCGGCGATGATGGCAGCCTCGCGTACGTCGAGTTCGGTGGCGGCCTGGCGCATGAGGGCGTCGCGCAGGACTTCGCCGGGGGCGTGCTGAATCGTTTCGAGCAGGGCGCGTACGGTTCGGGCGAGCGAGGCGGGGCCCTGGTCGGTTTGGCGGGCCTGTAAGGTTTGAATTTGGAAGGTGAGAGCGCTGACGGCGGTATCGAGGGCGTGTTGAAAGGGGGTGGGTCCGGCGGAGGATATAAGGCTGTCGGGGTCTTCGCCTTCGGGTAGACGGGCGACACGCACGTTGAGATCGTGCTCAAGGAAGACTTCGTAGGCGCGGAGGGCGGCGTTTTGTCCGGCGGAATCGGGGTCGAGCACGAGGATGACGTCGTCGCAGTAGCGCTTGATAATGCGTGCATGGGCCTCGGTGATGGCGGTACCCTGAGATGCGATGGTGTTGGTGAATCCGGCCTGATGGCAGCGTATGGCGTCGATCTGGCCTTCGCAGAGGATGGCGTGCTTGCGGTCGGCCATGGATCGTCGGGCGAGGTCAAGTGCGAAGAGCACTCGGCTTTTTTGGAAGAGAATGGTTTCGGGGCTGTTGACGTATTTGGCGTTTTGATCGTCTTTGGTGAGGATGCGTCCGGTGAAGGCGATGACGCGGCCCTGTTCATCACGGATGGGGATCATGAGTCGGTTGCGAAATCGGTCGTAGTAGGGGGAGGCGCCGGGTCGGTCGCTTTTGACGAGGAGTCCGGCGGCGGCTAGGTCCTCGGGAGGGATGTGCTGTGTTGCGCCCCAGGCTTCGACCACATCCCAGCGTTCGGGTGCAAATCCGAAGTGGAAACGTTTGATGGTTTCCTCGTCGAGGTTGCGGGAGGCCAGATAGGCGCGTGCCTCGGCGGCTTCGGGGGCTTCGCGCAGCAGGTGATGAAAATGCGCGGCGATGAGTTCATGTATTTTGAGGAGCTTGGCTTTTTCATCGCGCCGTCCGGCGGCAAAACCGCCTTCCTCGAATTCGAGGGGCACATTGACGCGCTCGGCGAGTTGCTTGAGGGCGGAGATGAAGTCGAGACCCTCATAGTCCATCAGAAACTGAATAACACCGCCGCCTTTTCCGCATCCGAAACAGTGATAAATCTGGCGCTGCGGATTGACCTGGAACGAGGGGGTTTTTTCTTTGTGAAAGGGGCAGCAGGCCTTGAAAGCGCCGCCTGCCCGTTTCAGGGGAAGATACGACCCGATCAGCTCGACAATGTCGGTGCGCGCCTTGATTTCTTCAATGGTTTGACGTGGAATCATGAGAAGTGCCTACTCCCCGGCGGGAATTTCTTTGGACTGATCGTAGAAGTGGTCGCCGCCTTCGGTGAGTTCGACGGGTTCGGGCAGAGCGGGTGTCTCGGGGAAGTCGGTTCGCAGGGATTGCCAGAGTTCGGGAACGCGGCTCGTTACGATGTGTCCGAAGTAGGAATTCTCGGCGATGCTCTGGCGCAGGAAGGCGCTCGGCAGGAGATTGAGGAAGAAGAGGAGCGCGGCGCAGGCGGTCATCGTGCGCAGGAGGCCCGCGAGCGCACCGCCGATGCGTTCCAGCCCGCCGCCCTTGAAGGTGACTTCCATGATCTTGCCGAAGAGCAGGCGCAACAGCAGAAAGGCAATGAATACACCGACGAGACAGACGAAGAACGAGGTGGCGAAGGCTTCCTCTTCGGTGAGCCGGGTGTTTTCCATGATGGTGCGCCCGAGCGGATGATAGAAATACCAGCCAGCCCAGACGGAAAGAACGGTTCCGATCAGTCGGGCGATCTCGCCGGAGAGACCGCGCCGCAGCCCTTGAACCAGACCCAGAGCCAGAACGACCAGCAGAATAATATCGAGCATGTTATGCGGAGGCAATTGTTCCATGAGGGCACCTCGTTTTGTTTGGACCGGCCACCCGGGCTGGTTTCATTGAACGGGATACAGGATAGACCGGGACCGGGCGGATTTCAAGCAGAAGTCCGACGGATTGCAATCCGAGAGATTCTCACACAAAGGCACGCGGGCCGCGTGCCGTCCAGGGGGGGGGTGAGATGGTGCGTTGGGCGATGTTGCGCCGAAAGGCGCATGAGCCATGCGCCGTCCAGGGGGAGGGTGAAATGTGGAGGGCGTCGGGCTCCGACGCCTTGGGCGTGGGGAGCTACGCGGGCGTGGGGATGTTTCGAGGGGCCGGTGGGCGATGGGCTTTGACGCGAAAGGCACGCGAGCCGCGTGCCGTCCAGAAGAGAGAATGTGGGGGGCGTCGGATGCGCGTCAGACTTGTTCAATCCAGGGAAGAACGGAAAGTTCACCTTGATAGGGCCACTCATCCGGGTGCGCTACTAATTTTGCACGCACGGGATTCATGCGTACGTACTCCCACTTCTCACGGTAACTTTCGCCGTGTCGTAATTGGGTGTCCCATAGATCGCGATGCCATTTCGGAGGGGGCGTATTGTCGGACCATTCGCGTGAAAAAATTCGCTTCCAGTAGCCTATCCACTTGCGTAATGGTTCGCAGGGGAAGGTGGATGGCGCACAGAAAAATGGATGTGAGAAGGCATAATGACATAGCGGCCAACACACCATTTGCTTGTAGATTCCCACGCCGACACGAGTGCCTGATGCATGTGATCCGATGCCAGAATCGGACAACGATTGGCGGTGCAAATGGTGACGAAAAAGAAGAGCAGAGGTGTCCAAGTGTTCAAATACCGGTTGATGGGCGGGTCTTGTGCGTGTGTTGAACGGTATCATGTGGGAATTATCTGATTCGTGCTGGTGCTGTTGCAAGTCATTATGTGGGCAAAGCGAGGGGGTGTGGGACTTTGATGTCGAGGCGCGCCGTCCAGGGGTGAAGTGGTGCGTTGGGTGATGACACACCGAAAGGCGCATGAGCCATGCGCCGTCCAGGGGAGGGACTAATTCTGGAGGGCGTCGGGCTCCGACGCCTTGGGCTTGGGGAGTTACTCAGGCGTTGGGATGTTTTGAGGGGCTGGTGGGAGACTGGCTTTGACGGTTAAGGCGCGCGGGCCGCGCGCCGTCCAAGGAAGGGGAGAGAGGCGTGTGCGCCATCCAGGGGATCTGGGGCTCACGGCTCGGTGAGGGTGATTTCGTGGTCGAGCATGTGGTCGTGGTCGAAGAGGAAGCGCCCGGTGAAGGTTTTTCCTTCGAGCATGAGGGGCATCCAGTAGCGGTCGTCGGCCCACATGCGGTCGTAGGGGATGTGTTCGAGGGGGAACCATTCGGGGCGTGCTTCGTCGGTTTCGATGAGCTGTCCTTCGAAGTCGGTGGCGGTGAAGAGGTAGCCGTGGAGGGAGTAGCCATCGCAGAATTGGAAGCGGAGTTCGCCGCAGGGGGAAATGTCGAGCGGGGTGATGCCGACTTCTTCCTGGGTTTCGCGTATGGCGGCTTGGAGCGGGGTTTCGCCGGGTTCGAGGCGTCCGCCGGGGCCGTTTATTTTTCCGTGTCCGAGGCCGCGTTTTTTGTGGATGAGGAGTATCTGCCCGTCACGGATGACGAATAGGAGGGTGGCTTTTTCTTTGGCCTGCCAGGTGTCCCAGTCGATGTCGGTGAGTTTTTTGAACATGAGGCGTCTCAGGGGAATAGGGTGTAGGCGCTGTCGCGCATGATGGTTTCTTCGGTTTGGTCGGGGTAGGTCAGGGTGAGGGAACGGATGTCGATGGGGGAGTCTTTGGCGTAGACGACGTCGTTATGCAGCACGAAGGAGGGGTCGCGGAAGGCTTCGGGGCCGACGGTTCCGCCGAGGTGCTCGCTGCGCCCGTAGGCCCAGTGCATGCCTGCTTTTTCATCTTCAAGGACGCTGCCGGAAACGATGGCGCGGTCGTTGCAGCCGAGGCCAAGTTCGGCGATGTTGCGTCGGGCGGGATCGGCATCGAAGAGGGTGCGGAGGCGTTCGGTTTGGGGGCCGGTGCCAGTGATTTCGGTGATACGGTTTTGGGCGATGGTGAGGAGGACGGTTTCGCCTTGGAGGGCGACGGGTATTTGGCCAGCGGTGAGGCTGGGTTCGGAGCGTTCGCCTTCGTAGGGGACGATGTAGGCTTCGCCGCTGGGGAGGTTGATGACGCAGGAGGGCTGACCGCGCCGGCAGCGCCCATTGTCGGCATGGGCATTTCGGAAGCGTAGGTCAAAGAGGATTTGGTGTCCGGTGGAAAAGGTTACGTGGGCGGCTTCGGCGCGTTGGAGTCGTTCGGCGAGGGCATCGGCTTTGCGGGCGACTTGGGCATAATCGGCGGCGAGGGCGGTTTGCTGCATTCGGCGAAGTACGCCGGGGAGGGAGGCGGCACGCAGGGTGGATGTTTTTCGGGTGGCGGCGGCGAGGGGTGCGGTGGCGGAGTAGCGGGTGAAGGCGAGGGCGATGTGGGCGCTGGCGAGTTGATCGTGGAGGCGGCCTTCGCGTCCGTCCATGGTTCCGAATTCGGGCAGGTCGCCGTTGTTGGCGCCGGTGGCGGGGTAGTAGAGGATGGGCGGGCAGGTTGTGCCGGCGGCGATGAAGGCTTCGCGCCATTCGGCGGCCATGGCGCGGCGATCCTGCCAGTCGGGGGTGTCGGGGGATTCGGGGGTGGGCAGGTCCACAAGAAAGAGGACGGTTTCGCCGGGTTGTGGATCAAAGACGTCGCGGATGAGTTTGGGCAGGTCGAAGGGGGTCATGCGGACTTTTTTTTGTTGTATTGGCGGAGAATCTGCATCACCTCGCGAACGTAGGCGCAGGCGCAGTAGGCGGGGCAGGGTTCGAGGTTATCTTTGTGGATGCAGAAGCCGGGGCATTCCGGGCCGAGTGTTTTGCTTTCGGTATACACGGGCCCGCTGTAGATGTCCGAGAACTGGTTGACGTAGAGGCTTAGGGTGGTTCCGCATCCGGTTTTGTTGTGGTTGAAGTAGAGAAGGCCCTCCTCGAGGTCATCGAAGTCGGGCTGGTAGCCAATGATTTCGATGTCCGGGTCGTTCAAAAAAGAATCCCGGGTTTCCCAAGAATTTTTGCACATGGAACATTGTTTAAAAGGGTTCATGGGGTCTCCGCTTTTCTTTCTGGTTTGCCGAGGGGGGTCCAGCTTCTGCTGTCGTAATACCAGCCTTCGCCGGTGGAGACGTTGAGGATGTAGAGTCCGCGACCGTTGCGGTTGGGGTAGGGCAGGTAGGTTCCGATTTCGGCGGGTGGTGCGCCTTCGGGTTTGCCGCAGTAGCTCCAGCCTTTGCGGGCGGAGTCCATGAGCCAGGCGTCGCCGGTGGTGGAGTCGACCCAGTAGAAGCCGCCGCCGGATTTGTTGTTGCAGACTTGAAAGCGGTCTTTTCCGGGAAGATATTCATCTTCGGCGAAGACCGGCGCGGTGAGTAGGATTCCAAGCAGTGTCATCATCCAGAAGCGTTTCATGTCTTATTCCTTTCGTTAAACTATTTCAGCTATTCCAGAGCCGTCTTTTGAACCGCGAATGGACGCTAATAAACGCGAATGTGATTCTTAATACGCAAGTATTCTCATTCATTCGCGGTTCCTTTTCCTTCTCGCAAAAACCAACCTGAGTAGTTCCAGCTATTCCCGTATGCGGCTCGCGTGGGCGCTTGCCCTCCAGTGTTCTTTTTTCAATTTGGAAAAGTTTCCAATGATTGGAAAAACGGTTCAAAAAGTTTCCAATGATTGGAAAAAGTATCGGAAAAGTTTCCAATGATTGGAAGTTTCTTCTGCAACTATTCGGCGCGTCGTCCGTAGCGCGAGGTGAGCAGGACGGTGAATTCGCGGGTGGTGGCTGGGGGGAGTTCGAGGGTGTAGCGGTAGGTGTGGGTGTCGATTTTTTCGAAGCGGCCGCAGTCGCCAGTGTTTTCGATGGTCCAGGCGGGGGCGGAGGCGTTGCGGGTGATTTCAATTTTAGCGGGCACGGAGCGAGTATTTTTAATGCGTATGCGGAAGGTTTCGAGTTCGATCCATCCGGCGATGTCGCCGTTTTGATCGAAGAGGTAGTCTTTGGTGGCGGTGTTCATGCGGGTGATGTCGACGAGGACTTGCGGCGCGGGGCCGAGGTTGAGTTCGACGTCTTCGTTGACGGGGATGTATTTGAAATCAGAGGCGCCTTCGTAGGCGAGGCGGGCTTCGGCCTGACTGTCGAGCGCGCGGTATACGCTGAGGGTTCCGCCGGGGATGGGTGTTTGGCCGAGTTGGTGTTCGGTGTCGTTTTTAAAGCTGAGGAAGCGGATGACTTGATCGCCGTAGCGGCTTGGGTTGTGTTTGTAGAGGTTTTGGACGGGGATGTCTTCGGCCTCGAAGCTGGGTAAGCGTTTGGCCCATCCGTTGGGGATGGTTTCGGTGCCGGGGATGGTGTAGAGAAAGTATTCGCTGAGTCCTTCTTTTTTAATTTCTTTGGGGAGTTCAAAGAGGGCTTCTTCGGCGTAGCCGAGGTCCATGGCGACGGCGTTTTTCATGCCGCGCATGGCGAGGGGGCTGGCCATGGGGGCGGTGGGCTCGCGGCGCATTCCGGGACGTCCGTAGGGGTATTGGCGGCGGGAGAGTTCGGCGATCTGGTCGAGGAGGTTG
>CAZBEO010000069.1:0-18868 GCA_964490935.1 uncultured Verrucomicrobiota bacterium | reverse complement strand
GGAGATAAATAAAAGGACGCTGAGGACAGCATCCCTCCCAAAATTCGCACTACTTTTACCGCGTTTTTTTCCGCCGATCGCCGAAATCTCGGTTTGGACGGAAGAATTCATACCATTCGGCCAGGCCGTAGCTCAGGTGCATGATCGGAATAATAGGAAAGAGGAGCAGGTCGGAGAGACGACGGGTCCGGCAGGCGGTTTCCACGGTGATTAGTGCGTCGGCAAGAGCGTAAAGGGCCAGATCCAGTGCCAGAAGCAGGGCGAAAAGCGGATGCAGCAGTGCGCCGAGGCCGAGAACGGCCAGCGAGAGCACCCAGAATGCAGGCACCAGCGGGGCCCATTCAAATTCCACGCCGGCGCGTTTGAGGCGTATGCGTGTGGCGCCGTAGCCCCAGATTTGCCGCCAGAACCGCCGCGCCGATTGGCGCGGATAGTGATAGACCCAGGCGGCGGGAAGAAACAGCAGGCCATGGCCGAGTTGCTGCGTACGCCAGGCCGCAATCATCTCTTCACCCGGATAAAACTCCGGCGGAAAGCCGCCCATCTCTCGAAAGACGGACGCACGGTAGGCGGCGTTGCAGCCGATGATGCGGCTCCAGGGTACCGCCCGGTTTTGCGTGGAATCCGCCCGGTAGCGCTCGGCGACGTAGCCGGCAGCCCGCGAGGTTAGTGCGAGTCCGGCCAGCCGCGCAAAGAGCGTCACATCCGTCGGCACGAGGCTCGGGCCGCTCACCAACCCGATGTGCGGATCGGCGAAGGACTCCAGAATACGTGCGGGCCAGTCGGGCGCAATCACCACATCGTCGTCTAGGAAGGCAATGATTTCGGCGCGGCTTTTTTCCGCGCCGAGGTTTTTTTTGCGGCTCGAGTCGCCGGTGGGAAAGGAAACGGGGAAGTGGGTCAGAGCGGGGTGTCGGGCGGCGAGGGTTTCAAGATGCCGCAGGACGTCGGCTTCCTCAATGTGGCCGACCACGAGCACTTCCAGATCGTCGGCCCCCTGTGCGGCGAGAATCGAGTCGAGCGTTTGCTTGAGAATGGGACGCCCGAGGGTCGGAATTACGATGGAAATATGCGGAGTAGTCATGTCGTATCAGTGCATTTGTGCGTTGCTTTGGAACAGAGGAAAAGTGCCCGAACGAGGTATCAAACGCAAGCAGGATGTTGTGCCGCGATTCCGGGTGTTGCATGGGCGGGGGCTTCGTGTTATACGTCCCCGCCTTATTTAGAAGAGGAGCGATTGTGAAGGCGGCAGACGAAATCAAGATACGAAGGTCCATGGCCATTATCTCGCACCCGGATGCGGGCAAGACCACCCTGACCGAAAAATTCCTGCTGTATGGCGGTGCGTTGCATCTGGCGGGCTCGGTGACGTCGCGCAAAAAGGAACGCGCGACGGCGTCGGACTGGATGGAGCTGGAGCGCAAGCGCGGGATTTCCGTGAGTTCCACCCTGTTGCAGTTTGATTATGCAGGCTACAAGGTCAACCTGCTCGACACGCCGGGGCACAAGGATTTTTCCGAGGACACCTATCGGGTGCTGACGGCAGTGGATTCGGTGATCATGGTGCTGGATGCGGCGAAGGGTATTGAAAGTCAGACACGCAAGCTGTTTGAAATCTGCCGTCGCCGCGAGATTCCGATTTTCACGTATGTGAACAAGATGGATCGTCCGACTCGGCATCCGTTGGAATTACTCGATGAGCTGGAGGATGTCTTGCAGTTGAATGCCTTCCCGGTCAACTGGCCGCTGGGCACCGGTTTTGATTTCAAGGGCGTATACGACCGCATGACGAAGCAGGTGCATCTCTTTGAGAAGTTATCCAAAGGCGGATCGCAGGCCGCGCCGGTCTCGATTCGGGGTCTGGATGATCCCATCGTGAAGGATAATCTCAGTGCGCAGGATTATGCACATCTGCGTGAGGAGTTGGAACTGCTTGAAGGGGCGGGTGGTTCGTTCGATCCAGCCGATGTACTGGCGGGGGATACCACGCCGGTCTTTTTCGGAAGCGCACTGAATAATTTCGGCGTTCAGTTGATCCTAGATTATTTTCTAAAATATTCCTCCGAGCCGATTCCCCGCAAGGTGAACGAGCAGATCATCCCGACGGAGTCGGATAAATTCTCCGGGTTCATTTTTAAAATTCTGGCGAATATGGACCCGAACCACCGCGATCGCATTGCCTTTCTGCGCGTTTGTTCCGGGAAATTCGAGCGCGACATGACGGTCTGGCACAGCCGTACCGGCGAGCGCGTCAAGCTTTCCAATACGCGCAAGATGTTCGGTCAGGAACGCGAAGCGATTGATGAGGCCTATGCAGGCGATGTCGTGGGCATTGTGGGGCGCTCGGGTTTTGGTATCGGCGATACGCTGACGGAAGACCCGGCCATCGTGTATCACGAGATACCGCGCTTCACCCCCGAATGTTTCATGTATATCCGCAACCCGAATCCCGCGAATTTCAAGAAGTTCAAAAAGGGCATGGATCAACTCTTGGAGGAAGGCGTGGTGCAGGAGTTTTTCCGCGACGATGATGTACATGCGAACATTCGTTTGGTGGCGGCAGTGGGCCCCTTGCAGTTCGAGGTGGTGACGTATCGCCTGCAGGCGGAGTACGGTGCGGAGAGTCTGATGGAACCCGCGCCCTGGCAGGTGCTGCGCTGGATTGATCCGTCCACGCCCGAAGCAGCGCTACGCGAGGCACGTATACCCTCGGGCAGCACTCTGGCACGGGATACCAATCAGCATCGCGTACTCCTCGTGCCTTCGGAGTGGACCCTGAATTATTTTCGTGAAAAGAATCCGGACATCGCCATATCGAACGTGCCTTTCGAATTGATCCAAAAGCCCCGCAAGAGATGAGATAAACCTCCATGTTGAATCAGGTCCAAACCAATGCCGCACCCGTTGAAAGCCTATCGGGCACGGTGGAGCGGGTGACCTTTCACAGCGATGAAAGCGGCTTTTGCGTGCTCAAGGTGAAGTGCCGCGGACACCGCGAGCTGGTCACGATGGTGGGCAGCCTGCCCAACGTGGTGCCGGGCGAGCTGGTCGAGGGGGCAGGCGAATGGATCGTCAACCGCGAGCATGGACGCCAGTTTCAGGCCAAGTCACTCAAAACCCTGCCGCCGGATTCGCTCGCCGGCATCGAGAAGTATCTCGGTTCGGGACTGATCAAGGGTATTGGGCCGGTCTATGCCTCCAAGCTCGTGAAAAAATTCGGCAAGGAAATCTTCGAGGTGATCGAGAACAATTCGGCGCTGCTGGAATCCTGCGAGGGGATCGGGCGCGTGCGGCGTATGCGCATCAAGGAGAGCTGGAAGGAAACGCGCTCGGTGCGTTCGATCATGTCGTTTCTGATGGCGAACGGCGTGAGTACGGCGAGGGCCTTTCGGATTTACAAAACGTATGGTGAGCAGGCCATTGTCACCGTGCAGGCCGACCCCTACTGTCTGTGCCGCGATATTCACGGCATTGGATTTCTGACCGCCGACAAAATCGCGCAGAACCTGGGCGTCGAACTCACGAGCGAAGTGCGCGCGCGCGCCGGGGTCGAGTTTGTGCTGAACGAAATCACTCACGAGGGGCATTGCGCTTATCCCAAGGAACTGCTCATCGAACAAGCCGAGGGCATCCTACAGATTCCGCGCGAGATCATTGAAAACGCCATTGCCTACGGCCTCGAGAATCGGCGTCTGACGCTGCATGAAGACCCAGGCGGCGAACGCTTCATCTATCTGGCCGTGCTGCACGATGCGGAGGTCATGCTGGCGTCGCGCCTGCACGCGATGGCGGCAGGGAAACATCCCTGCCCGGAAATGGATACGGCGAAGGCCGTCGCCTGGGCCGAGGACAAAATCGGCATCCAACTTGCCGAGGCGCAGCGGCGGGCTGTGGAACAGGCCATGCACTCGAAGGTGATGGTGATCACGGGAGGGCCCGGCGTCGGGAAAACCACCCTGATCAACGCCATCCTGAAAATACTCCATGCCAAAAAAATGCGGGTGCAGTTGTGCGCGCCGACGGGCCGTGCCGCGAAGCGCATGGCGGAAACCACCGGTTGCACCGCCAAGACCATCCACCGCTTGTTGGCCTATGACGGCAGCAAGGGCGCGTTTCGATTTAATGAGACCAATCTTCTTGAGGGCGATGTCTTTATTGTGGACGAAAGCAGCATGCTGGATATTTATCTGGCGTGGCAATTGGTGCGGGCCATCCCCGTACGTGCGGTCCTCATTCTGGTGGGCGATGTGAATCAATTGCCCTCCGTGGGGCCCGGCTCCGTGCTGAAGGACATCATCACATCCGATGTGTTTCCGGTGTGCCGACTGAACCATGTGTTTCGTCAGGCGGCCCGAAGCGACATCATTATGAATGCGCATCGAATCAATGAGGGGCAGATGCCCTACCTCAAGGAAAAGGGAACTCCGGCAGACTTTTTTATGGCCGAAGCGGAGGACCCGGAACACGCCCTGCAAACCCTTTGCAAATTGGTGTGCGAGGCCATCCCCGCCAAGTTCGGTTTTGATCCCGTCGAAGAGATTCAGGTGCTCACCCCCATGCGCAAGGGCCTGCTCGGTGCGCAGAATCTCAACCTCACGCTCCAGCAGAAGCTCAATCGCTCTGAACAGGCCGTCGAACGCTTTGGAATCCGATACGCCCTGGGCGACAAAGTGATGCAGATTGAAAATAACTACGACAAGGATGTGTTTAATGGCGATATTGGGCGCATCACACGCATTGATGAGGCCAACGGCGAACTCTCCGTTTGTTTTGATGGCGTGGAGGTGGCGTATGACGTGCAGGAACTCGATGAGCTGGTGACCTCCTATGCTATCACCATTCACAAGAGTCAGGGCAGCGAATATCCCTGCGTGGTGATTCCGCTACACACGCAGCATTTTATCATGCTTCAGCGGAACCTCCTCTATACCGCCGTAACCCGAGGACGCAAACTCGTGGTACTCGTGGGCACGAAGAAAGCAATGGCCATTGCCGTGAATCGACAGGATGCCCACCGCCGCATCACCCGACTCGATTTTCGTCTAAAGCGTGAAGAGACCTTTTGACTCGTTGCATTTTCGGCTCGCATTTGGAGCCTATGGATTCATAAAATGACCGCTCAACAAGAAAGGACCGTTATGGGCAAGAAAAAGGAAGCGAAGAAAGAGTCGAAAAAGGAAGCCAAAGACGAGAAAAAGGGGCACCTGTGCGTGCTGGCGGGGAAAGAAAAATTCGACAAGATCAAAAAGCTGACGCAGAACCCGAAGTTCATCTGTTTCAATTGCGGGCGCGTGGCGGATGAGTCGTCGAATCTGTGCAATCCGATGCCGCTGCAAGGCTAGCAATCCGTCGGGCGTTGGGTGTTGAATCGCCCAAGAGAAAGCATCCAGCCCGATGGTGTTAATCGACTCGGGGATGTGGCGACGGATTGCTCAACGCAAACGTTCGTTTGCCAAGGGTTGCGCGGGATCACTGCCAAAATGAAGGGCGAAGCGAGGGTGTGACATGGTGTATCAAACGAGCATTGAAGTAACGACGCGGAGCCAGGGGGAGCTGCATGACCTGACCAATGCCGTGGTGGCGGCGGTGGCGGACTCGGACATTCGCACGGGTACGGTGCATGTGTTCAATGTGGGCAGTACCGCAGCTATTGGCGCGATCGAGTATGAGCCGGGCCTGCTGGAAGATCTGCCGCAGTTGCTGAACCGCCTGATCCCGGCGAGTCGCGCCTACGGGCATGAGCAGACTTGGCATGATGGCAATGGTCACTCCCATTTGCAGGCTACCCTGATAGGGCCTTCGCTCACGGTTCCCGTGTCGGAAGGCGCGCCGGTTCTGGGCGTCTGGCAGCAGGTTTTTCTTTTGGAGTGCGACACCAAGCCACGCACCCGGCGCGTAATCATCACCGTGCAGGGCGACTAGCAGAATGGCGGGCTTGGGGCCCCACCATCCTGCTAGGAAACAACAGCGGATACGGTGTTGTAGGGGATTCATGACGGCCAAGATGTTTTAGGCCACCGCCTGCTCTTTGATGTCCCAACCGGGGAAAACCAAGACCGCCGGATGACATTTAAGGGCTCGCGCAAGGACTTTTGCCCTTTCAACACCAATCTGGATTCGGTCGTTCTCTATTCCGGAAATGGTGGATTGAGGGATTCCGGTGAGGGCGGCGAGTTCGGTTTGGCTGAGTTCCTGAAGCTCGCGCACAATCCGAACCGATTCCCCGACAGAAACATCGATGGTCTTTATTGCTTTTCTGTACTTGTTCATCTCAATTTCTCCTGTAATTGTGCGCGGTTATGTCGATCACTTCGACATATAGTTTTTTGTTCTCTATCCTGTAAACCAGTCGAAATTGCAGCCCCAGTCTCGAAGCTCTGTGTCCAGCCCAATTCCCCTTAAGACTTTCATCACGGAATCCCTTGATTAATCGCAAGCCTTCCGGGCCGGATATCTCAACAAGGTCTTTCCATTTTTCATAGCGCTTCAAAACCTCCCGGGGGAGTTTCGGGAGTCTTCTAGCCAGATGGTGACTTTCATATATTTCCCACATATCAATAAAGTACTATATTCTATATGGTATGTCAAATGCGGTGCAGGTGTCACCCCGGTGTGGGAATGTTTCGATGGGCCGATGGGCGTCTGGCTTTGACGTTTGAGGCACGCGGGCCGCGTGCCGTCCAGGGAGAGGGATATTTGTGGAGGGCGTCGGGCTCCGACGCCTTGGGTGCGTGGAATTGCTCCGGTGTGGGAATGTTTCGATGGGCCGGTGGGTGATTGGCTTTGACGTTTGAGGCACGCGAGCCGCGTGCCGTCCAGGGAGAGGGATATTTGTGGAGGGCGTCGGGCTCCGACGCCTTGGGCTCGGCCATGATTTGCATGACGTCGCCATGGTAGCCTTCGGAATACATTTCCAATCATTGGAAAAATAAAGTACTGATTTTCCAATCATTGGAAACTTTTTGAGGCGTTTTTCCAATCATTGGAAAGATTTGGACGTGCCCTGAGGGCACTTTTCCAATCATTGGAAACTTTTTGCGAGGAGATGCGGATGAAAGCCGGGACCATTGAAACACCGATGTTTGTGGTGGATGTGCAGCGGATTCGCAGGAATCTGGAGCGTCTGGCCGAGGTGAAATGCCGGACGGGTTGCCGGATTCTACTGGCACAGAAGGGCTTTGCACTTTGGCGGCTGTATCCGTTGATTCGGGAACATCTGGATGGCGTGTGCGCCAGTTCGCCCAACGAGGCGCGTCTGGGCCGAGAGGAGTTTGATCGCGAGGTACATGTCTTTGCGGCGGCCTACAGCGAGGCAGATGTGCACGAGCTGGTGCAGTGGGTGGATGAGATGGATTTCAATTCCTTCGCGCAGTGGAAACAATTCCGGGCGCTGGTCGAGTCGGCACCGCGCCCGATACGCTGCGGGCTTCGCATCAATCCGGAGTGTTCCACGCAGGATCATGCCATCTATGATCCCTGTGCGCCGCACTCGCGCCTGGGCATTTGCCGCGCCGCCTTCGAGGGGGAGTCGCTCGATGGCATTTCCGGCCTGCATTTTCATACCCTTTGCGAACAGAATGCAGACGCTCTGCAAAGGACGTTGGCGGAGGTGGAGGAACGGTTCGGCGACCTGATTCCGGGGATGTCCTGGTTCAATTTCGGAGGCGGGCATCACATCACGCGGGCGGATTACGACGTGGATTTGCTATGCGAACTGGTGTCGGATTTTCAGCAGCGGCACGGGGTGCAGGTGTATCTGGAACCGGGCGAAGCTGTGGCCCTGAATGCGGGCGTACTGACAGCCACGGTGCTCGACGTGGTGCGCAATGAGATGGATATTGCCATTTTGGACGTCTCCTGCACGGCCCATATGCCCGATGTGCTGGAGATGCCGTACCGTCCGAATGTGTGCCGATTGAAAGATAATTTCTTTCCGATGCCGTCGGCGCGTGCGGGGGAGCCGGGCGAACAGGCGCACACGGTTCGGCTCGCGGGGCTTAGCTGTCTGGCCGGAGATGTGGTCGGCGATTACTCATTCGATGCGCCGCTGAACGCAGGCGATCGGCTCCTGTTTGAGGATATGGCGCACTACTCGATGGTGAAAACGACGATGTTCAACGGGGTGCAGCACCCCGCCATTGCCCTGTACGATTCGGGCACGGGGAAACTCGAAGTGGTCCGCCGATTCACGTACGAGGATTTCAAACACCGCCTCGCGTGAAGGTGGGGGAAATTCATTCACCACAAAGAACGCAGAGATCACAAGGGAAAGAATAATGAACCGGCAATCGGGAGGGACGCTGTCCCCAGCGTCCTTTTGTTTTGCCGACGCATTTTTTCTACACCGTCCCTCGAAATGGTGCCCGGGATGGGAGTCGAACCCATACATCCTTTCGGATAACGGATTTTAAGTCCGTTGCGTCTGCCATTTCGCCACCCGGGCAATACATAGAACAAACGGACAATAGCAGGAACAGAAAACAACGCAAAGACAGAAAAACAAACGAACATGTTCTTGCCTTGGCGGGCGAAACCTCTATGTTTTGCCTCGGTACGAGTGGGAAAGGAATATCCATGAAGAAACAATTCGCACGCCTCTTTTGCGCCTTGGGCACCCTGTTCATCACGATCCTGTTTATCGGCTGCGAGGTGGACTCCAGCGAAAGTGGCTCCCGCAATGTGGACATCAACGTCTGGGGGGTCTATCACGGGCAGGCGGATCACTACACCTCGCTGGTCAACAATTCCTCTGGAAGCCGACCGGAATACTTTGACCTCCGCCAATACGGCGACCAGTTGGAAGCCATCGACAATCATGGCATCATCTTTCGCGGCACCATCGGGTCGGTTAACAGCGAGGCCAAGACCTGCTCCTTTACCCTCGAAGGGAAAACCACCGTCGGCAACCGCGTCATCGTCAACGGCAACATCAACATCAGCGGAAGCCAAGCCATCATGGAAGGCACCTGGATTGAAGACAATCTCTACGCCGTCCTCTACGGAAAGGCCACTGCGCCAGCGCAATCAAGCAACACGCTTACGATAGCTGCAAGCGCAACCACCATTTCCACAAATGGAACGGCCACCCTTACCGCATCGGGCGGAACAGGATCCTACACATGGACGGTGACCACATCTACATATGGCTCCGTATCCCCCACCACCGGTTATCAAGTCACCTACTCGGCAACATCCTCTAACGGCACCCAGACAATCACCGTATCGGACGGGTCCACCACTAAAACCGTAGATATCAAACAGCAATAACCACGCGTTCTTCGCGGGAGGGCGTGTTCGTCTCACGGCGAAGTGATGAGGTCGCGCATGACGACCTGATTGATGAGGGAGCCGTCCGGTTTTTCGATAAGCAGTTGCACGGGGCTTCCGATCGGGCCGCGTATGGCTTCGGCCATGGCGTTGATATTGGGAAAGTCCTGAACGGCGCGTCCGTTGATGGTCAGTGCTTTGTCGCCCAGTTGAATGCCGCATCGGGCGGCGGGTGAGTTCTCGGATACGGGGCGTAGCCAGAGGCCGGAACCGTCTTCAGCGGGTTGAATGTAGGCGCCGATGCCGGCATATTCGATCGGCGCGATGCTGGGCATGGGCATACGCTGTTTCAGTTGGTGCGATTGGATGGTTTCGCTGCGGGTTACGACGTCGATTTGCGGGGCGTCCACAGAAACAGTTACCTGGATGGCTGTCGGGCGCGAGGTGCCTTGTTCATCCTCGGCGTACAGCACCACAAAGCTTTCACAGAAGGAACTCAGGACTTTTTCGAGGTCGGAGGATTTGGTGTGGATGGAGAGCGGGGGAGCGTCGCCGGGGAGCCGCCCCACAGGAATTTGCAGGGAGTCTTCCACCACGGCTAGGATCTCGTTGGCGGTGGCGTTTTCGGCGAGGAGTTCGTATCGGTCGTCGTCGAGTGTGAAACGCACCAGGGCGAGAGCAGGTCCCGTCCAGAGGGAAAGGCATAAGAGTAGCGTGCCAGCACGGAGTGTTCTTTTCAGTGTCATGGTCGAATCCGAAAACGGGTTTGGAGCGGCGCTCTGCGGGATCAACGGGGGACTCAGTGCTCGTCCCGGGTTTTGGAGAGGATGGTCTGTTCCAGGTCGCGCGCATTGGTGGTGATGGAGGTCATGGGGAGAATGCGCATCGTTTCGTTGGCGGTGTTTCGGATAACGGATATCGGGCCGGTATTGTCGTTGCGCATTTTTTCCACGGCACCGCTGAGTTCAATGATCGTTCCGCGATAGAGTTTGCGAATGACGTTGATTTTGGCGTTGGCGCGAATTTTGATGTCGTTGGCGCGTTTGAGTTGTTCGTAGCGCACGGTCTGGACTTCGCCTTCGATTTCCTGTTTGCGGGCATTCAGGCGCTGATACTCGGTGAGCAGGTCGGCGGCGAGTTTTTTGAGTCGGTCGGAATTGGCGATGGCTTTCGGGTTTCTGCGGAGGGGATCGAGCTGTTTGACAATGCGTTGTTGATCGCGGATGATCTGGTTCAGTTCATCTTCGAGTTTGGCCATGGGCGAGATTTCTTTTTCCTCCATGCCAGCCTTCAGGCGGGTGAGCACGCCGAGTTCAGAGCCCACGCTTTCCAGTTCAATGCCGTTGGAGGCGGCGTATTCGCCGCCGGAGATGTTGCCGTGCACAAATATGGCGCCTTTGCAATTGACGGTGCAGTGCAGCATTTCATAGCTGACGTGGACGTCCCCGGCACAGGTCACGTTGACGCCGTGCATGTAATTGGCGGTGAGGTCGCCCCCGCATTCGATGATGGCTTCCGGTTTTTTGGCACCGGCCATGCCACCTAGTTTAATGTTGCCCTCGGATTTGACCCGGCATACGCCCACGGTGCCATCTATCTGTACGCCTTTTTTTCCGCTGACGTTAAAGCCGTCCTTGACATCGCCACCGACCCGGATGAAGCCGACAAAGTCGATGTGTCCGACATGATAATCCACATCAAAGTCCACCACGAGATTTTCGGAGACGGAAACCTTGTCGCCCTCGTAGACGAGGCGTCCATCGCGCGTGGCGATAATACTTCTGCCGTTATCCGTTTTTTTTGCGCCATCGCCGGTGTGTACAAAGATTTCGCGCCCTGGTTTGACTTCTATGACTTTTCCGGTGACGGTCAGTCCATTTTGTTTGGAGGCCTTCTGGATCGTGGCCAGCGGCTGATCCTTGTAGACATTTTCAAACATATTGGTGTTGCGGTAATCGGCCTGCTGGGCATTTTCGTCGATTTGCAGTTCGGGTCGATCGATGGATTGGCGGACGAGGAATTCGACGCGTCCGCCGGTGCTAATAGGGGGTATGCCAGAGGCCACGAGGGTGCCGATGATTTCTTTTCCACCGGCAGCTTGGTTGCAGAGTTCCTGGATGGCGTCCGGCAGAAGCCCCTCGATGACGCCCTGTTCCTGGAGGATGATTTTGAGTTCTTCGGGTTGGAGGGGGTTGCCGTCGTGGCACGTCAGGTCGACGAGGCATTTGGTAGCATCGGCAGCGAGGTTCAGCGTGAGCGTATAGCGATCACTTACCAGATGAATAGGGAATTTATCTTCAGCCGCCATGACCCCTCGTTACGGTTTTGGTGTTACATTTTCATGCGTTTGAATACGCATTCCGGCACATTCCGGACCATCATCATGATCCATTTCCACATCCAAAGTAGGTAAATGACGTTTCGTTTGCGAGTAAAAGCTCTAAAAATTATTTCAGCGGCGCGGTCGGGCATGGCGGTGAGCGGTTCGGGGAGTTTCATGCCTTCGGTCATGGCGGTGCGCATAAAGCCGGGTTTCACGGTCATGACGTGTACGCCGTGATGAAAGAGGCGATTACGTAGGCCGGAAAGGTAGGCCGTGAAGCCGGCCTTGGCGGAGCCATAGATGTAGTTGCTCTGTCTGCCCCGGTCGCCAGCGCAGGAGCTGATGCCGATGAGGGTTCCGGCTTTGCGTGCCGAGAAGTCGGCGGCGATGACTTCGAGAATGGAAACGGCACCGGTGTAGTTCACGTTCATGACGCGCAGGCGTTCGGCGGAGTCGGTTTCGGCCTTGAGTTGATCGCCCATGTAGCCGAAGACGCACAGGACGACATCGGGTTTGACGCTGAGCGAGTTGTAGAAGGCCTGATGAGTTTCGGGTTTAAGGGCATCGAAGGCGACGGTTTCGACGGGGGCCTGCGAACGTATTTCGAGGTCTTTAGCGAGGCCTTCGATGAGCGAGGTGTCGGGTTCGGCGAGGATGAGGCGATAGGATGCGGTGGCGAATTGGCGGGCGAGGGCGCGCGCCAGATCGGAACCTGCGCCTAGGATTAGAGCTGTCTGCATGGTGGTTGAACTCCTGTATTACTGATGCATGTTGAGTCGTTGAGATTGGAGCGACTGAAATTTCTGTTGTGGGTCCCATTGTTTGATGCGCTCGCAGAAGGTGTCGGCATTTTCGTAGCCTTTGAAGAACATCTCTGGCTTCATGCGCACATCTTTGGCCAGATAGAGGCGTCCGCCATATTTCAGGACGAGTTTGTCGAACTCATCCAGTAGGGCGAAGAGTTTTTTCGTGATGGGGAAATCGAGCGCGAGGAAGTAGCCGGGTTTGGGGAAGGAGATGAAGCTTTCGTGAGGGCCGAATTTTTTTAGTACGGCCAGGAAGGAGCCCAGGCCGCTGGAGCTGATTTTTTCGAGCAGCACGGGGAGCCCTTCATAGCTTGATTCCAGGGGCAGCAGGAACTGATACTGGGTGAACCCGCGCCGACCGTAGATGCGGTTCCAGTTGTTGACGAAGTCCAGCGGGTAGAAAAAGGCATCGTAATTCACAATGTGTTCGTGGGTGCCTTTCGGACATTTGTGGTAATAGGCCATGTTAAAGGCCTTGACGCTCAGGTTATTCAGGGCGAAGTTCGGAAACATGATTGGCACGTCCAGCTTCGGTAGGCCGCGGAAGTTCAACGGGTCGCGCCGCTGGGTGGAATTCACGAGGTCGGCCCGGCGGGCGTGTTCGCCGCGCATCATGACGCTGCGGCCCATGTCTTTTCCGGTGGCGACACAGTCGATCCAAGCCACGGAATAGGTCCACTTGCCCATTTGTTCAAAGAGGTCCATCACCGAGTCGAGGTCTTTGCACTGCACGGTTTCTTCACGGATATAGGCCGTTTCGACCGGGATGAGTTGGATGGTGGCCTGTAGTATCAGGCCGGTCAGGCCCATGCCACCGCGCGTGGTTTCAAAGAACTCGGCGTTCTCCGTCTTCGAGCAGGTAAGGATTTCTCCGTCGGCCTTCATGACCTGCATGGAGAGGACGTAGTCGCCGAAGGAGCCCGAGCTTTTGCCGTGTACATCGGCGGCAATGGCCCCGCCGATGCTGACGAATTTGGTGCCGGGGGTGACCGGCAGGAACCAACCGCGCGGGGTGAACACGTCCAGGATGTCGGCCAGCGAGACACCCGCCTCGCAGGTGACGACGCCTTTTTCGGCGTCAAAGGCCAGCAGGTTGTTGTAGGATTCCGTGGAGAGGATGGTTTCGGAGAGGGCGGAATCGCCGTAGCAGCGTCCAAGGCCCCGGGCGATCATGGGGCCGGGCCGACGAATGAATTCATCGGCCTGCCTTTGGTTGCGAAGGGTGAGGAAGTCGGCTTCGACGATGGGATAATTGCCCCAGTTGGCTGTTTTTCTTTTCATTGGTATCAGCGGTTCTCCCGTTCTTGCTTGAGTCAGAAGGTGGCGAAATATACGGCAGACCCGCTCTCGGCGCAACCCCGAAAATATATCCGTAACGGAACCGCGAATAGACGCGCATGGACGCGGATGGATACTTGGGTTGTGCTGTTTTGACAGGATGTACAGGATTGGACAGGATTTTCCGAACGTAGCATGGACTTCCAGTCCGTGGTTTTCTTCAATCCGCGGTTGGCGGGAGGGTCTGTTTTTTTTCATTTTATTGGTTGATTGTTTCGACCTCTTTGGTGAACAATAACCTCGTTGACTAAAAGGTGAACACTCGGGGTTGGATGAACACTCATTCGAAGGGTCGTATTATGGCAAAGCGCATTCTGCATTGGTGTATCCTTTCGGCTGCATTGATTATTATTGGGGGAGGGGCACAGGCCCAGGTCTTATCTCTGAATGCCGTGGGCGTTCTGAGTGTGGCTTTGCAGGCCGATGAGCCGCAGCTTGTGGCGATTCAGTTGATTCCTGTCGAGGCTTCTGGAGCGACGTTCACCATCCCGGAGGTCTTTGGCACAAACAACCTCGTTCCAGGCACGCTCGTCGGGGTGTACGATGCCGTTTCGGAAGATTATTGCCTTGAAGAATTTTCAGCCGGAAGCTGGACGCCCGGCACCTGTACCGTGCAGCGCGGGCAGAGCGTCTGGGTGAAAGCGCCCTCCAATTCGGTCCTGAAACTTTCCGGCTATGTTCCGGGGAGCGGCGAGTCGAACACCATGATGCAGGTGGTTTCGGGCATGCAGTTGTTCGGGTGCCCCTATCCGGTGGGTGCGGCGTACACGAACGGTTTCATGGGAGCGGGCGCTCCCGGCGATGTGGTGATTCCGCTGGCGGGCGATGGCACGGTCTCCACCAACGCCACCGCTGTGGCGTATTACTCGGGTACAGGCTGGTTTCCGGCGGACGGGCGTTTCGGTCTTGCCTCGGGCTGGTGGTATAAGAGCTATAGTAATCGGACGTGGACTGTGACCAAGCCGTATGTTTATCCTTAAGTGAAACACAACGAGGGACGGGCGTTATGCGTGATACATTTTGTAAATTATTGTGCGGGTTGGCATTTACTTCCTTGTTGCTGTTGCCGGGGCAGGCCTCCATCACGGTGCTCTATCAGTCGTACAACGGTGATGATGTGCAGTATGATTTCTTGGGCACCAATGCGGCCCCCCTGCCAACCAATGTGCTCTTTATGGCGTATTATTCCACCAACGCCGCCGGCGCGGGCTTTAATGCGGCCAATCCGAGCGCCCCGCTCTACGGCGATCAACTCTTGGGCGCCTATCCGCTGACTCAGACCACCCCTACGAATTTCCCGGGGGGGTACCCCGGCCACATTGTCGGGTATCTGGCTGAATTCTATACCAACGCCCCCGGTGGGAATCTGTATCTGGCGGTCTTTGACTGCACCTACGCCGCCTACGCGGCAAGCAACATCGTCCCCGAAGGTGCGCATTATCTGCTGACGACCAATGCCATGGTCTTGGGGTTGGAATCCTCGGGCTCAAACAACTACGTCACGGGAGTCGGCCCGGCCATCAATGCGTATGTGGCTTCCAACGGTGCCTGGGTGGCCAATCGGGTCATTACCTATTCAAACGCCGCCGCCATCGGGCTTTCCACTCAGCAACTGGCCTTTGCCTCCACGTATGCCTCAACCAGCTCAGTTGCGCCTGCCTCCTACATCCTTTCCAACACCGGCGCCAGCCCGATGAGTTACACCAATCAGGTAGCCTACGAGGCTGGGGGGTCTGGATGGCTCGTGCCTTCGCCCGATTCCGGCCAGTTGGCCGCTGGTGCATCCGTCGGCCAGACGAGCCGGGTATCCGTGATTGGGCTGAACGTGGGAACCTACACTGCGCACATCTCGGTTGTCTCCTCCGACGCCTACAACTCGCCGCAGGCGGTCACCGTGACCTTCGCTGTTGCCAAGGCGGATCAAAGCATCAACTTCGGCCCCATCAGCCAGCAATACCTCACCAACGAGATCACACTCGGTGCCACCGCCGGTTCCGGCCTGTCGGTCTCCTACGGTGTAAGCGGGCCGGGTCAACTCAATGGGTCGAAACTCTCATTCACTGCCACGGGCATTGTCCAGGTGACGGCGGCGCAGGCGGGCGACGGAAACTGGAATGCGGCGGTCACGGTGACGCAAAGTGTCGTGGTGGTCAATGTGCCTCCTGTTGGCAGTCTGACCGGCACCCTTCAGCCTTCTTTTGTCTCCACCAACGGCGGCGGATGGCGTATCCAGGGCAGTTCCACCTGGAGAAACTCGGGCTACACTCAGGGAAATCTTACCCCGGGTCGCTACGGGGTGGAATTCAAAACCCTCCGGGGTTGGATCACACCGGACGTGGAATCCGTGAATGTACTCGCAGGGCAAGAAGCCCAGGCGGTCGGTGCGTATGAAAAACGAAACTCGCCCAATGATTTTGATGGCGACGGCATTTCCGACATCGGCTGCTACTATCCCCCGAGCGGCGGCTGGTATGTCTTCCAGTCGTTCCTGCGGACCCTCTGGACCGTCGAGTACGCGGGCGGCAGCGGGACGCTCCCGATCACCGGCGATTTTGATGGCGATGGCTACTGCGATTACGGCACGTATACGCCGCCCTCCGGATTCTGGCAAATCATGCGCTCCAGCGCGGGCGGCTGGTCGAACTCCTTTGGTTTCGCAGGAACTCTGCCGGTCACCGGTGATTTTGATGGCGACGCCATTCTCGACTTTGGCTGTTACTATCCCCCGAGCGGCGGCTGGTATATCTACAAGAGCCGCGACGGTTTCTGGACCAACAACTTCGGCTTTGAGGGCACCGTACCGGTGACGGGCGATTTCGATGGCGACGGTACGGATGACTTTGGCTGCTACTATCCCCCGAACGGCGGATGGTATATCTACAAGAGCCGCGATGGTTTCTGGACCAACAACTTCGGCTTTGCAGGGACCGTGCCGGTGACGGGCGACTTTGATGGCGACGGCATTGATGACTTCGGCTGCTACTATGACCAGACCGGCGGTTGGTACCTCTACAAGAGCCGTGATGGTTTCTGGCAGAACAATTTCGGATTCCCCGGCACCCTGCCGATCACGGGTGATTACGATGGCGACGGCACGGATGATTTCGGCTGTTACTATCCCCCGAGCGGAGGCTGGTACATTTACAAAAGCTCGGATGGTTTCTATACCAACAACTTCGGTTACGTCGGAACCCTGCCGCTGAAGTAAATGGGGGAAGAGCGGAGTTGCAATACGGCTCGCGAGACGCTCGCCCTCCAGCAGTCCATCGGACGTTGGATGCAGGCCTATTTGATAGATGCCGTTCGCGGTGATGATTTCAAATATCAAATATCTGATTTTAAAAACGGTCTGAAAAGTTTCCAACGGTTGGAAAAACGAATAGAAAAGTTTCCAATGATTGGAAAAACCGTCTGAAAAAGTTCCAACGGTTGGAAGCGGAGTAGCGTGGTGCTCTCCGAGCGCCATGGGCTTTTTTGTTGTGTGATTATCAGCCCTCTCCCCCGACCGCTCGGCGAGCGGACGGCTACTCATTGGGCGAATGCCTCCGGCTGAGCCGTGGATGTTGACTCGCCCGGTGGTCCCGTAGCCCCCCAAAGACGGCTCAGCCGGAGGCTTCGCCCTACCAATGTTCGCCCTTCCATCTGGTCACGCGGGCACTATTCACACGCAAGTGTTCAATCAAGCAGGCGTTGGGTGAGGCCGGCGTAGGCGTCGATACGCCGGTCACGCAGGAAGGGCCAGATGCGGCGCACGGATTCGCTGCGTTCGGCGGAGAGTTGCACGAGCAGTTCCGTTTCGCTGTCAGCGTCCGTTTGGGCGAGCAGTTCGCCCTGGCAGCCGGCGACAAAACTCGATCCCCAGAATTGCACGCCGGGATCGCCCGCGCACGGCGAGGTTTCGAAGCCGGTTCGATTGACGGCTATAACCGGGATGCCGTTGGTTACGGCGTGCGCACGCTGGATGGTGATCCAGGCGTCGTGCTGGCGGGATCGTTCGGCTTCGTCGTCCTCGGGATTCCATCCAATGGCAGTGGGGTAAATCAGCATTTCGGCACCGGCGAGAGTCATGAGGCGCGCGGCTTCGGGATACCACTGATCCCAGCAGATGAGCACACCCAGTTTGCCGACGGAGGTCTGGATCGGCTGGAAGCCGAGATCGCCGGGGGTGAAGTAAAATTTTTCATAGTAGCCCGGATCGTCGGGGATGTGCATTTTGCGGTAGATGCCGGCGATGGCACCGGTGTGTTCGAGCACCACGGCGGTGTTGTGGTAGAGCCCCGGGGCGCGTCGCTCGAAGAGGGAGGCGACGATGACCACGTTCAATTCTTTGGCGAGTGCACCGAAGATGCGGGTGGAGGGGCCGGGAATGGATTCGGCGAGATCGAAGGCATGCACGTCCTCGGTTTGGCAGAAGTAGAGGCCGGTGTGCAGTTCGGGCAGGATGATCAGATCGGCACCCTGCTCGGCGGCGCGTCGGATGGCGGCGGCACTTTTCTGGATGTTGGCAGAGGTGTCGGCGGTGCAGGCTTGCTGGATCAGGGCGACGGTTGGATTTTTCATGGCAGTACTCCCTGCGGCAGTTGCATGGTTAGGCAATGCAGCGACCCATGTTGCCGAATCAGGACGGAACAATCAATGCCGATGATTTCCCGATCGGGGAAGGCGATTTGTATGGCGCGCAGGGCATCTGCGTCATGCGGATCGTTGTAGATAGGCGCAAGGACGGCCCCGTTGACGATGAGGAAGTTGGCGTAGGTGGCGGGGAGCCGTTGGCCGGTTTCATCGAATTGAGCGCGTGGCCAGGGCAGAGGGATAAGGCGATAGGGTTGACCATTCGGGGTTCTGAATTGCCGCAATTCCTCTTCCATGAGGCGTAGTTCTTCGTAGTGTTCGTCGTGCGGGTCGTCGCACTGTACATAGAGGATGGTGTGGTTTGGTGCGAGGCGGACGAGGGTGTCGATATGACTATCGGTATCGTCGCCGGCGAGGAATCCGTGGTTGAGCCAGAGGAGATGTTCGATGCCCAGGGTGTCTCGGAGGAGAGCTTGGAGTTCGCTTTTCGCGCAATGCGGATTCCGATTGGGGTTGAGCAGGCAGGCGGAAGTGGTGAGCAGGGTGCCTTGTCCATCACTTT
>CAZBEO010000068.1:0-19463 GCA_964490935.1 uncultured Verrucomicrobiota bacterium | reverse complement strand
GCACGTTTTTTCGTATGTGTTCCATTTGAGTCCACCTAGGTTATCAAGCGCTTGTCTCGCCCGCCGCCTCCGCCTGCACGACGCCTTTTTTCTATACCTCGCTCAAGCCAACTTCAACGCCATTCATTGACAAAAAAGGAGGTGCCTGACAGGCACCTCCCATTGAAGTCCATCCATCTCATCCGTTACTCAGCGAACACCACCGTACCCGGTTCCGGTTCCTGCTCGCCTTCAATCACATCACAGTAAGAAATTTTTTCGCGAACTTTGGTCACTTTCAGCCGTCCAATCTGCTCGCCTTCTTCTTTGTCGAGCACTTCCCCGGTATCCGGGTCCATCAGCACTTCCCCTTCTTCGGCCATAACCAGGATCATGCCTTCCGTTACACCAAACTGTTCGCCGCGGTTGATGATCACGCCGCTGCTGCCAGCCTTGACCACGCTGCCGTCAAACGGAAATTCTTCCATTTTCTTGGCGATGAACGCGGCGGCCTGATTGATACAATCCTGCGCGGCCTGCCCCATCGGCGTCTTTTTGAATCCGCCCAAATCCGCATCAATCCCGAACTTGCTCATACCCACATCCAGCCCGCTCTTGCCGGCCTTGCCAACCACGCGCTCTTTGGCCACGATTTCGCCGGTGGTCGTGTCAATCAGCTTCACAATCACCGTAACCTGCGCCTCGGACTTGCTGCCGCCTACGCGGAAACCACCGAACCCGATGCCGCCGCCTGTGCCGGACTGATTTTCTTCCACTTCCGTCACCGCGCCACTAGCCAGATATTTCGCCGGACGAATCTTGCCGGTCTGCGCCACGTCCTTGGATTTGGCCGTACGCCCGCTGGCCGCCAAGTCCTGTTCCGCGATCACGTCCGTCAATTTCTCGCGTTCCACCACCACAAAACGTCCGGAATCCATCAACGCCGATTCCAGCATGATGGAAAGATTGTTGCCAATGTCAAACGAGCCGCGCCAGCCCGCCTCGTTGTCGAATCCCTTCACGCCAATAGCATGCTTCAACCCCTTGTATTCGCCCAGCTTCATATCGGCGTTGCCGCTCTCGGTGGACGTGGTCGCCTTCCCCCATAGCGCCCATACATTTCCGGCGCTCAAAACCAAACCCAACATTAATCCGCCTATAAGCAAGTTCTTCCTCATCGTGTCATCTCCTGTGATGGTTATTGCACGGCATATCACCCCTGCCGGGATTCATGATGCCACTTGCACACAGGATAGGCGTGAATCCATCAATTGACAAGACGAAGGTTTGAGTGATTTTAAGGTTGCATCAGAGCCACTTTTTTCAAAGCATGGCGTCCTTATGTCAAATGCCACTACCATTGCTACAATTCGGGGCATCCCGATCCGAGTTCACATCTCGCTGTGGATCGTTCTCCCCCTCATCGCCATGACCGGGCCCTATCCAGCGCTTCCCTGGGGCCTCGTCTTTGCCGCAAGTCTTTTTGCCTGCGTAGCCCTGCATGAATTGGGTCACGCTCTGGTGGCCCTTCAAAAGGGCGTTCGCGTGCGCGACATCCTGCTGCTTCCGATCGGCGGCGTCGCTCAGATGGAGTCCATGCCGTCGGAACCGCGTGATGAAATCTGGATTGCCGCCGCCGGCCCTGCCGTCAGCCTGCTGCTGGCCCTACTCTTTGGATTCATCGGCATGTTTCTGATGCTCTCCTTCGGCCCTCAGCCGGTCTTACGTGCGCCACTTCTGTCCATGCCGATTCAACTGGCTTTCTTCAATCTGATTCTTGCCATCTTCAATCTGGCACCTTCCTTTCCTATGGACGGTGGGCGCATCTTCCGTGCCTGGATGACGCCGCGTGTCGGAAAAGTGGAGGCGACTCGACGCGCCGCCAAAATCGGAAAAATTATGGCCGTCGCCTTCGGACTGGTCGGCCTCTTCAGCACAAATTTTTTCCTCATCGCCATTGCGATCTTTATCTACTTTTCCGCAGGTGCCGAATATCGCGCCGTTCAGTTTCAGGATATGTTTATGCGCAACGTGACCTCTTTCGGTAGGGCGGCGCGTCCCGCGCCGGCTGAACCCGCAAAGCGGCCTGCTTCCGCGCACGTGCGGCCACCTCCACCGGTCGCTGAAAGTGATCCCGTCGTCGCCGAGCCCGTAAAAGACCCGGATGAGGCGCGGCGGGTCAAGGGTGTCTTTGACGATCTCTACAAAGACTGGCACTGAAGTTTGGGCACATCCCGAGTTCGGCCTGACAAACGAATCGTTCCCATCTCACAGTCATGGAGTGAGATTTTCCTGAAGCCGTTGTATACACTCACGCACCGTTTCCGCCTGCGTTTCGGGCGTCATGGCAGAAAGCCCGCGCAAGACCCATTCGGCATCATAACGAAGCAACCGCCACTTGGCCATGGCCACGGAATCGAGCAACAGGGCATTCGTTTGCCCCGCACGCATCTGCTCATGCAGTTCGACCAGAATCTGTTTTTGGCGAAATTCCTCATTCTGCACGCCATCCAACACCCGCTGAAGTTCATCACCCCGCTGCTTCGATGCGGCCAAGAGCCGATGCAGTTCGACGCCTTTGGCGTCAAGCGTACGGTTCTGTTCCCGAAACTCGGTGAGTTCGCCCTCCAGAGCCTTCATCGTTTCCAGTCGCTTGGCCGCCTCCTGCAGAGTGGTCATGGCATCCTGCAACCGATCCGAAGCCTCCATCGCCTTCGCATCCGCCGTTGCCCACTGCACCTGCATAGCTCGGGTACTCTCCCGCTCTGATTCCAATTCTGCCTTGGTACTCTGCAAGTCGTCCTGCTTTTCCACAAGTTCCATACGAAGGATTTCGTTGGTACGTGCATACTGGGCCAATTCCTCTTCCAGTTTTTCCACGCTCATGCGCAGCGGCGACTCGGGCGATTGCGACGATGCGTCCTCGGTGTCCCGAACGGGCACGGAGGCCCCCGCAGGATACTGAAGCGCAACATCTTCCCCCTCATGCCGGGAATGCGGCGAGCGAGTGATCCAAGGCAAAACCAAAAACCAGCAAAACGCCACAAACAATCCCAGTGCCACCAAGGTAACGTAGAAGCGGCGTATACGCTGTTCCACGAGTGACGTGTACGACGACCCTTTCTTCGATTTCTCACTCATGATCCCACGACCCCTCCGGGATATTCAACGCTTTGCGGACCAGCGCCCCAAGATCGGCTCCGCGTATATTCCGGGCCAGCACAAATCCCCGCTCATCCACCAACACATTGCTCGCCTCGCCATAATAGCCGAACTCCCGCGCCACGGCACGCCCCTGCCCCTTCACCTGCGGCCACTTCGCGTGCTCTGCCTTCAGAAGTGCCAGTCCGGCGGTTGGATCATCATTCAAGCTGATACCCAGAATACCAAATCCCATATCCTGATATTCAGTATAGGCATCCACCATATAGGAAATATTTCCCCGCCAAGGAACCCAGGCACCCAACCAGAAATCAATCAGCGTCACCTTCCACGGAAGGCGTGCCAAATCATATTCCCGCCCCCGTTCATCCAACACGAGAATCGACTCCAGCGGACGGTCCTTGCCCGTCTGGGCCTGCTGCCGAAGCTGTTCCATCGTCGTCACCGTAATCGACGCACTGCCCCGCGCATTCGGACGTACAATCTTCAGGGGCTGCCCACGCGATTCGCCACCGCTGTACTGAAAAGGCGCACCATCATAGCCCGGGCTCTTCTGAAATTCGTAGATCAGGCGTGAAATTCCAAGCGGATCGCCTCGTTCGGCATAAAGCCCTGCCTGCATCAGATACGCCTTACGAAGTTCAGCCGATCCCGAATTGCCATACTCCACTTTCAACCTTTCCAACAAAGCCAGCGCACGTCCCTGCTCATCGCGCAAATCCACATAGGCATGCGCCTGAAGCAAACCCGCCGCAATCGCTTCATCCACATCCTTCCGTTCCTCTGCGTCCGACCGGATACGATCCAGATCGTCCATCAGCTCCATCCAAGTCGCTTCCGTATAATAACTGTTGTTCAGCGAGACCATTCGCCGCTGGATGTCGTCCAGGCGCGCTGAGGCAAACGACACCGCCACGAATATCAGCCATCCTGCCAGCATGAATCCAAATCTTTTCATAATCCTATAACTGCTCATCCCACTCCTCAATCCGTTTCTATACTTCACCAGAAAGCATGCACCCAAAAACTCACGTTGTGCCGATTCACCCGATAAGATACGACAACGATAGTCTACGCCACGATACCGGATGAAATGCAACTGAATTCCGCGCAAAAGACCCGTTCCGAAGTGCCCCTGCTCCACCTCGCACCGACCAACCCGCTTTCAAATAACGCAATCCGTCCTGATGGCCTGAAGTACGTCGAAACGATCAGAGTTGACCTGCGCGATCGGGTTTTAAACACCAAATCCCATTTGACGGTCCCGCTCTTTCTTGCGTATCCTGCCCCCATGAACTCGGACAAAACACAGACCAATCAAAACCACACCGAAACAACCAACGTCCAACCGACCCCCACCCAAAACAACAACGGAAACCCCCTGATCGGACGCGACGCCACGCCGGGCATCCTGGCCATCGAATGGCGAGAAAACCCTGATCAGGACGAAATGCTCGTCTATACCCGCCCCGATCAAGAAACCCAGAGCCACACCGAACCCTTTCATCCCTTTTTCCTGCTGAAAACCTCAGCCGATCTCGATGGGTTCGAGGAGCCTGTTGAACTCCACCCCCTTTCCGGTGACGCGCCCCTGAGCCACCTGGCCCTCTTTCCCACCTGGAAAGCGCTTCAACGCGCACTCAAGCATCTCAAAAGCAGAAAGGCCGTTCATCTCTTCATCACCGACCCCGTACAGCAACATCTCCTGCTCACGGGAAAAACCCTCTTCAAAGAAATGCCCTTCACCGCCTTACGCCGAATGCAGATCGACATCGAAACCTACACCGAGCCCGGATTCGAATTCTGTAACGCCCAACGCGATGGCGACCGCATTACCGCCATTGCCATGGCCGACTCCTCCGGCTGGACCCACCTGCTGGACGGCTCCAAACTCTCCGAAAAAGCACTCCTGCAAAACATGGTCGCCCTGATTCTGGAACGCGATCCCGACGTCATCGAAGGTCACAATCACTTCAACTTCGATCTGCCCTACCTCGTCACCCGCGCCAAAAAACACCGCGTCAAACTCGCCATCGGGCGCGACGGATCGATCCCCAAATCGCGCCCCAGCCGACTCAGCATCGGCGAGCGCGTCGTCTCCTACACCCGAATGGATATTCACGGACGCCACCTGATCGACACCTACTTCCTGGTCCAGCTTTACGACATCACCTCGCGCTCCCTCGAGAGCTTCAGCCTAAAAAACGCCGCCATCCACTTTAGCGTCGCCGCGCCGAACCGAACCTATCTCGACGGGGCCGACATCGCCCGCCTCTTTCATGAAGACCCCGCCCGCCTCATGCGCTACGCCCAAGACGACATCCTAGAAACGCGCTCACTCGCCGCCATTCTCTCACCCGTATACTTCGCACAAGCCCAAATGTTGCCCTATACTTATCAGAACGTATGCGTTCGCGGAAATGCCGTGAAAATCGACGCACTGCTGCTTCGTGAATATATTCATCAGCGGCGCGCCGTTCCGCTGCCAGGCCCCGCACGCCCCTTCGCAGGTGGCTATACCGACCTCTTTTTCGAAGGCGTCGCGCTCAATGTGCATCATTGCGACGTGCGGTCTCTTTACCCCTCCCTCATGCTCAAGGACCGCATCGGCCCCGCCTCCGATTCACTCCACGTCTTTCTCGACATCCTGAAGCAACTCCGCGACCTGCGCCTTGAGCTCAAAGACCGCATGCGCCAGACGGAGAACCCTGAAGAACGTATCCTCCTCGATGCACGCCAAAGCTGCCTCAAAATTCTCATCAATTCCTTCTATGGCTACCTCGGATTCTCTCAAGGACATTTTAACGACTTCGACGCCGCCGAACGCATCACGGCCAACGGACGGAGCCTCCTCAAGGAAATGATCCGCCTCATTAAGGACCTGAATGGACGCCCCGTCGAAATCGACACCGATGGCGTATACTTCGTCCCTCCCTCCACAAAGCCCGAAGAGGTCCGCGTCTTTCGCCAAACCTTCGCCGAACAGCTTCCCGACGGAATCGACGTCGAGTTCGACGGCGAATACCGCGCCATGTACAGCTACAAAATGAAAAACTATGCGCTCCTCGATGAGCGCGGAGAAATTCTCGTAAAAGGTGCCGCCCTCAAATCGCGCGGCCTCGAAAAATTTCAACGCCGCTACATTCACGAATTTCTCCGGCTCAAACTCGAACAGCGCGATCAGGAAATTCCCGCCCTACAGCAAGAGTTTGAAGACGCCATCCGACAACGAAAGTGGCCCATTGCCACACTCGCCAAAACCGAAGTACTCCAGGCCGATCCTTCGAACTACTCCGCAAAAATTCAAGCGGGCAATCGGGGACGCAATGCCGCCTACGAGCTGGCCCTAGCCTCGAACCGCACCTATCGCGCGGGCGACCAGCTTTCTTATTATGTCACCGGCGACCGAAAGACAGTGGCCGTGTATGCCGCTGCCAAACCCATCTCCGAATGGGACCCAGAAAATCGCGATGAAAATATCGCCTACTACCTCGACAAACTTCATGCCCTCTTTCGTAAATTCGGCGAGGAATCCCGACAGGGCTTACTCTTCTGAGCGCATCCCGCACCGGGCACATCCTCCATTTTTTTTGGCTGGTCTTTCCCCTCATCCAAACGTACATTCTCAATCCGAATCCCACTGGAGAAACCACATGCACAACATCCGAAAATACAAAACAGCACCAGCCCGCAACGGATTCACCCTCATTGAAATCCTCGTGGTACTGATCATTATCACTATTCTGGCCGGATTCGTGGGGCTCAACGTTCTGCGCAAACCCGGCGAAGCACGCGTCGCCTCCGCCCGGATGCAGGTGAAAACTCTCCAAGCCGCCCTCAAGTTATACCACACCGAGCAGGGCCGCTTTCCCACCCAGTCGCAGGGGCTCGATGCGCTCGTACGAAAACCGGTCACCCCTCCGATACCTCCCCATTACCCCGAAGGCGGCTATCTCGACACCCGAAACCTGCCCAAAGACCCCTGGGGCAATGCCTTCATTTATCTCATACCAGGACGCAATGGCGAACTCTTCGAAATCATCAGTTACGGTGCCGATGGCGAGCCCGAAGGCAGCGCTGAAGAGGCGGACATCTCCAGCGCGGATTGAGCTCATGAACCAAAATGGATTCACCTTTCCTGAAGTACTCACCGCCCTGCTCATTACCGTGCTGACGGTCTACGCCGCCACCTCCGCCCTCTTCACTATCCTTCGACAGGAAGACGCCGGCCTGCGTTCACTCCACGCCGCCCTCGCCCTGCAGCAAACCGCTTGCCAGCACTTTCTACTCCCCGCCGACCGCTCTGCAGGCGATACCTCCACACCGCCCGCCACCTTTCACCCTGTGCAAAGTGTCGCCACCGATTCGTGGGTCATCTACACATTGACACCGCTGGATGATTCTGATTCAATGGTCTTCGATTTGGCATTAAAAGACCAAACCTCCCAGTAAGTGACGCGGGCGATTCGTGAAAAAAGATACATCGGAGAGATAACATGGAAAAGACACCGGACAAACAATTTATTGATCATGCCAAACTCAGTGAATACACCACTTTTCAACTCGGCGGAAAATGCCGGGCCCTGATTCAATGCTCCACGGAAGAGGTCTTTCTCAGCGTCATGCGCGAGATCCACAAACGCCGCGAGCGGCATGTGGTCCTAGGTGGCGGCTCCAACTCCGTATTCCTCGATCAGGGGCTCGAAGCCACTGTGATCCGCTATTACAACGAGGAAACCGAAATCAAACAGTACGGCACATACCTGGTCGTCCCCGCCAGTTGCCCGATGGATTCGCTCGCCCTCTTCGCAGCCGAAAACGGGCTCGCTGGGCTCGAATTCGCCAATGGCATCCCAGGTACCCTCGGCGGCGCAATCTCCGGAAACGCTGGCGCATTCGGATGCCAAATTGCCGACATCATCAACTCTGTGCGCATTTTTACACAGCAATGCACCATCCGCGAAGTGCAGAGTGCCGAAATGAAATTCGACTATCGCTTCTCCAGACTTCAAAACAGCCGCGAAGTCGCCCTCAGTGCCTTTCTTGCACTCGCGGAAGGAGATCGTACGAAACTGCTCGAAGAGCGCGCACGCATCCTCGAATTGCGCCGCGACAAACACCCCGACTGGCGCACGACCCCCACCGCTGGCAGTCTCTTCAAAAATATCGAAGGCCCCGTACCTTCCGAAAAGAAACTCGCTGCAGGCTATCTGCTCGAACAGGCTGGCGCAAAAAAAATGAAAGTGGGCGGGGCCGAAATCTTTCCCAAACACGCCAACATGATCATCAAGGCCAATCCAAAATGCACCACCGAAGACGTCTTCGCCCTCGCCGTGAAAATGCACTCGGCCGTCAAAGAAAAATTCAACATCTCCCTGACGCCCGAGGTCCGGTTTTACGACACTACCGGACAGATTCGACACCTCGACTGAATATCGGAAATTAGGAGCCAGAAGCCAAGAGGTCCAACGTCTTCGGTCTGAAGTCTATGGTCTAAAGTCTATGCTCTGCTTAAAGGCCAGTCCTATTTCCCAGCCCCAGTCGCTTCCGTCAAACGCGCACGGGCCGCTTTCTTGCCCAGGCCGCGAATAGAGGCAATTTCAGCCAGATGCTTGCTGCGTGGACGCGCCTTGCCAGCTTCCCAGTTGTAAATCGAGATCGGAGAAACACCCAGCAGCTTTCCCATCTCTGCCATCGTAAGACCCAGCCTTTTACGAAGCGTACGAAATCCCTTCGACGAAAATTTCGTTTTCTCCAGCTTTTCACCCACCTTCGACACCTTGGCACGAGGCACGCCAACGCCCTTCGACAACTGGGCGATCGTTTTGTCCTGCGCGGCCACCAGCCGCTTCAATGCCGCGATGTCGCTTCGCGCACGGCTCGATGCCGACTTCAAAGCGGTTATTTCTTTTCGAATTTCCTTGCGCGCCAGACGGGTTATTTCATCTTTCAGCATACTCATCATATTCGCCATCATTCACCTCCGTTATAAGAATCAATTCATCCAAACGAAGCGTATGGTTCCTATCAAAACCCAATTTGGCAAACAAAATCTGTTAAAAAGTACAAAGTAGTCTTGACGCCACCCACTCGATTCCTGTACCTGTTCCAGCACTTGGTACCGGTTCCCATGTAGTCTGGTCGAACCTCTCACGCCGGAACCGCGCCACGGCAACTATAAAAACACATCACTTGAATGTTTAATATGAACTACGGATATTTTGACGATAAAAATCGCGAATACGTCATCATCAATCCCAAGACGCCTGTTAAGTGGATCAATTATGTCGGCACCCTGGCCTTCGGCGGATTCATCGATCATACCGGCGGCTCCCTGCTCTGCAAAGGTGATCCGGCCACCAATCGAATCACCAAATACATTCCCCAGTTGCCCGCCTCCGACTTTAAAGGCGAAACGGCCTATCTCCGCATTCAGCAACCCAATGGATATAAGGTCTTCTCCCCCTATTTTATCCCGACTCTTGATGCCTATGACCTCTACGAATGCCACATCGGCCTGCTCTACACGCGCATCCTCTCCGAATTTCACGGCATCCGAACCGAGGTGACCATCTTCGTTCCATCCAAAGGCCAACAACTGATTCGTCACTATACCTTCACCAACTTAACCGATAAGCCCGTGGCGCTGGATTTCATCCCTGTCGTGGAATATACCCATCCCGATGCGCTCAAACAATTCACCAATGCCGACTGGATTCCGCAGACCATGCAAAGCCGCCTCGCTCATGGACGAAACGGCATGAAGGTCATCATCCAATATCCCTTCATGCATAAAAACACGCGCGTGAATTACTTCACCTCGAATTATCCCGTCTCCTCCTTTGAAACCGACCGCCGCACCTTCCTCGGCGAAAACGAGTATGGAACCTGGGCCGCGCCCCGCAGCCTACAACAGTTCGATTTGAGCAACACCGAAGCGAACCGGGGTGACAATATCTGCGCTCTCATGCATCACCTAGGCTCTCTCAAGCCCGCCGAGCAGCGCTCCGTCATCACGCTCCTTGGCCAAACCGACCGAATCGAAAACGCCCTCCCAGAAATTACGCGATTCCGAAGGCCGGAACAGGTCGCGCAAGCCCTCGAAGTCCTTGCCTCCGGATGGGATGAACTCCTCCACCGATTCCAAGTACAAACGCCCGACGCCCCCATGAACAGTATGCTCAATGTTCACAACCCACGCCAATGCTACATCACCAAAAACTGGTCGCGCTACCTCTCCCTCTATCAACTCGGACTCGGCGCCGACCGAGGCATCGGCTTTCGCGACAGCGCACAGGATGTGATGGGCATCCTCACCATGATTCCAGAAGAAGGATGCGCACTCATCCGCCAACTGCTGAGTATTCAAAAACGTAACGGCTCGGCCATGCACCAATTCAATCCAGCCACCATGATCGCCACCGCCGGTGACTCCGAACAGGAAAAGGACCGTCCCCATTACTATGGCGACGATCACCTCTGGATCGTCCTGGCCGTCTGCGCTTACCTCAAAGAAACCGGCGACATCCCCTTCCTCCACGAATCCATCCCCTTTTACGAAAAAGAGGAATCGGGCGCACCTATCGAGACGGGGACCGTCCTCGAACACCTCCAACGAGCCCTCGCCTTCACCCGGAAAAACACCGGACGCCACGGGCTCCCCCTCCTCGGATTTGCCGACTGGAACGACTCGGTCAACCTGCCCGAAGGCGCCGAGTCTCTCTTCATCGCCCATCAATACGGCAAGGCCCTGCTAGAGATGATCGAACTGATGGAATCCCTGGGCGACGCCCAGCAGGTTGAAGCGTACCGTAGCGACTACGAGACGATGAAAGAGGTTGTCAACGCCTGCGCCTGGGATGGCGAATGGTATCTGCGTTATTTTGATCACGAGGGCAAACCGCTCGGTTCACAAACCAATCGAGAAGGAAAAATCTTTGTTAATGCGCAGTCTTGGTCCCTCATTTCCGGGTTTGCCACCCCGGAGCGGGCCGAAAAGGCCCTCGAATCCGTTCATCAACACCTCAACACGCGCAACGGCATCAAACTTAGTACGCCGGGCTTCCGCGAATTTGATCCGGTCAAGGGTGGCGTCACCACCTATCCGCCCGGTGCCAAAGAAAACGGTGGCATCTTTCTGCACACCAATCCCTGGGCCATGATGGCCGAAACCCTACGCGGAAACGGCGACCGCGCATTCCAATACTACAACCAAATCAATCCCGCATCACGCAACGACCGCATTGAAGAATTTGAATGCGCACCTTACAATTACCCGCAGAATATCCTGGGCGACGAGCATCCGCAATTCGGACTCGCCCGCAACAGTTGGCTCTCCGGAACCGCCTCCTGGACCTACCAGGCCGCCACCCAATACATCCTCGGCATCAAGCCCACCTACGGCGGACTCGCCGTCAACCCCTGCATCCCGACCGAGTGGGACGGCTTCACCGCCCAACGATGGTTCCGTGGTGCCTTCTATCAAATCACTGTAGAAAACCCCGACCACGTCAATTCGGGCGTCCGCTCCATGCGGGTCGATGGCCAACCCATCGAAAACCATATTGCCCCTCTCTTTAATGACGGGAAGTCTCACACCATCGAAGTGGAACTGGGCTCTGCCTGAAGAGTGGGTCCGTTGATTACGCCGATTTGCGCAGATTGAGAAAAGCGAAACGGGAAAACTCTCGGATCAGGCGCACCGACTGGCTTTAAACTATATGCCTCCGCAATGCAGGCAGGTGACAATGCTCAGCCGTATTTCAACGACCTGTCGATTACCAGCGTTCCAGAGCCCGTCTCGGCGGCGCTGCTTGGTCTGGGCATTGGGTTTGTTTATCTGGTACGCCGGAAAGTCCGGAAGTAACCAAAAAAGACCCTATCACATGATAAAAGCCGGATGGAAACATCCGGCTTTTTTTTGACTCATTAAACCTGAACATCTTGTACGGTTGTTCAGGCTTTTTCGTGAAACAACAGGGCCTTCGCAGAGAATATAACGCAGAGACGCAGAGGAACTCTCGGGGAGGGCCCGTGTCCCCACGGGCCAAGCGGAGAGTGAGCGCGGAGAGCAAGAGAAATAGGGAATGAGCTGGAGATAAATAAAAGGACGCTGAGGACAGCATCCCTCCCAAAATTCGCAATACTTGCTTCTCTGCGTTCAGAGCCTCTTCAATCTATCGCCGCACAGCTCTTCACGAAAAAGCCGGAAGAACCGTAAAAAACCGGATGGAAACATCCGGCTTTTTTTTGCGGGCCTGTTCAGAAAAATGAAAAGACCGTGTCAGCGGCAATCCCTCCCGATTTCGCTTTCATAAAGAACATGCCTTTGCACGTGGTTTTTCCTGGCAAACTATAGTTTGCCTTAAGCAATCCGTCGCCACGCCTAGGGGCGAGGCAAAATCCTCGATCGGTACGCCCTTTTCGGCCCATCAAAACCCAGCATCCGACGGATTGCTGTTGCTACTCCATCGTGAATTTTTTGCCTTTGAAGCCTGACTTGATCGTATCGCGGTAATACTGGTCGCGATCAGCGGCTTTCAGCAGTCCGTCGTATACTTCTTTAGGAACGTCCGCGAAGTCATATACGCCGTCTTCATAGAGTACGACGGTAAGCATGCCTGCTGCGGCATCGTAGTTCACGCTATAGATCAGTTCGCTTTGAATCGGCTGATAGCCGGTGGCCACTTCCCCGCCTCCGGCTGACAGCCCCGCATCCCCTCCCGTGCTCCGGCAACCACAAACACCGAACAATACGGTAAAGGTCAGCATGAACAGTGTCCAGCGAATGGATGATAAACTCATCAGTAGTTCCTCCTTAGCTTGGCTGATTGATATTCCCGATGCGTCCCGCCGGGGACGCGCAAACCGTGTGATAGAGTGCCGCATTTTTACGCAGATTGCAAGCGTGCCGATCGAATCAAATCAGGCTCAAACACCGCCGCGACGCTGATCGTGTAAAGGCTCAATGAGAACTCTCATTCCTGTTTCCAGCTCAGCAGATCATCAGACGTATCGGAAATCCGGTCGGGGCCGCAGGACCACAGGGCCACGCCGGCGTTTTTCAGGGGGCGATAAATGCTGTGTTCAAATTCGCAGCGGTTGTTGAGATCAGCATCCAGCACCATTTGGTATGGGGTGCCCCAGGCATCCAGAAAACGGCCCTCGCGGTCGAGCCCAGAACGCCCGCGCTGCCACGTTCCAGCCTCCAGAAAAATGATTTTTCCCGGATTGCGGGTATGGTTGTAATTCCCGGGCCCGCTGATGGCCCGAAGCGCATTCATCACGAGCGAGTTGGCATGTTCGCGTCCGTAGCGCGCATCGCCGTAATCACTCTCGCGGTCGGTTGGCCAATAGCCGTATTCATCGAAGAACAATTGGCAGGCACGGCTTACGGCCACGAGATCATTCTGCACCGCTTGATAGCTGTGCTTGAGGCGAAGGGCCATAAGTCCCGCCATGCAGAGGGTGGCCAGAATCAACGTCACCCCGCCAAGAAGCACCCATTCCGGCACGGTCAGCTTGAAGGTTCTGCTCACTCGGGCAAACTCAACTCAGTTTTCCAATAATGGAAATCAGTGGCATGAAGAGGGCAATCACAATGGTACCGACCACCACGGCCAAAAAGATGATCAGGATCGGCTCAATGACCGAGGTGAGTCCCGCCACGGCGTTGTCCACTTCACCATCGTAGGTATCGGCCACCTTGATCAGCATTTCAGGAAGCGATCCGGTCTCCTCGCCCACTTCGATCATACTGACCACCATCGGCGGAAAGACCCCTGCCGCTTCAATGGGCGGCGTCATGTTTTCTCCTTCCTTCACGCTGTCGTGCACATTCTCCGCCGCCCGGGCGATGACAGCGTTGCCCGCCGTATCCCGCACAATGTTCAGCGCCTGCAGCACGGGCACACCTGCGCGCATCAGCGTGCCGAGCGTACGCGAGAAGGTGGCAATCGAGGTCTTCTGCGTCAAATTGCCGAAAACCGGTGCGCGCAGCTTGGCGCGGTCGATGATCAAGCGACCCTTCTTTGATTTCCCGGCCAGTTTAAGCAGCACCACCAGGGCGACGATGCCGCCGATCACATACGGGGCGCGGGTGGTCAGCGTGTTGCTCATGTTCATCACAAACTGCGTCAGCGGAGGAAGCGCCGCCCCTTCGAGCAGGTCATTAAAAATCGCCTGGAATTTCGGAATGATAAACACCATCAGAAAGGCCACAATACCCACGGCCATGCACAGCACCACCACCGGATAAACCATGGCGCTGACCACCTTGCTCTTGATGGCCTGGGCCTTTTCCATAAATTCGGCCAACCGGTCCAGAATCTGATCCAAGATGCCGCCGACTTCGCCGGCCTTGACCATGTTCACATAGAGCCGGTTGAATATCTTCGGATGGTTGCCCATCGCATCGGCGAGGGTATTACCACCCTGAATGGACTCAGCCATCGAGATCACGGCGTTGCGGAGTACTGGATTTTTTTCCTGGCGCTGGACCACCTGCAAGGCGCGGATAAGCGGCAGCCCGGCATTGATCAGAATGGAGAGCTGGCGGGTAAAAGTCATTAACTGCTTCGTTTTCACCCGAGTGGTTAGCGAAGGCAACTTGATGTTCATGCTGAGCGCACCGCCCCCTTTGCCTGAGCCGCCTTTCGCCGAAGCCGTTTTTTTCTTTTTGTCGCCACTGCGCTCGACCTGTGTGGGGAAGAGTCCTTTCTTGCGAAGGGCGGCCAATGCTGCGTCTTCCGAACCGGCATCCACGATGCCCTTAATTTCCTTGCCCTTGGAATCCAATGCGCTGAACTGATATTTTGCCATAACGTCTCTCTCCGCGTTGATCGCTTCAGGTATACTTTAAAACTTCTTCCACCGTGGTGAGTCCATCCAAAATGCTGCGTATGCCGTCGTGCCGCAGCGTGCGCATGCCCATTTCAACGGCTTTGCCGGCAATGAACATGGAGGGTTTCCGCTCATTGATCAGGTCCCGGATCGGATCACTAATCCGCAGATACTCGTAAATACCCTTTCGGCCACGGTAGCCGGTGTTGGAGCAGTGCGAGCAGCCAGCACCGTAATAGAAATCTCGATCACCGATCTCATCGCGTTTCAGTTTGAGGCGGGACAGAATATCGTCGTCCGGCTTGAAAGGGGTCTTGCAGTGCGTGCAGATTTTTCGGGCCAGGCGCTGTCCGAGCACGGTTTGCAGGGTAGAGGCGATCAGGAACGGCTCGACGTTCATATCAATCAATCGGGTGATGGCACCGGCCGCATCATTGGTATGCAGCGTACTGAACACCAGGTGACCGGTCAGCGAGGCCTGAATGGCAATCTGCGCGGTATCGAGGTCGCGTATTTCACCCACCATGATGATGTCGGGGTCCTGCCGCAGGAAGGCGCGCAACACGCGGACGAATGTCACGCCGATGGCCTCATTCACCGGCACCTGAACAATGCCATCGATGTCGTATTCAACGGGGTCCTCCGCCGTCAGAATTTTGTTCTCCACGGTGTTGAGGCGCTTCAGGGCGGAATAGAGGGTGGTGGTTTTCCCGGAACCGGTCGGACCGGTCACCACGATAATGCCGTTCGGCTTTTTAATGTCATCAATGAAGTCCTTATAGATATCTTCGGGCATCCCCAGCACTTCCAGGTCCAGTTGAACGGCGCTCTGGTCCAGAATACGAAGCACCACGCTTTCGCCGAACTGGGTCGGCAAGGTGGATACGCGAAAGTCCACCGATCGGCCCGCGATATTGAGCTGGATACGGCCATCCTGCGGCACGCGCCGTTCCGCAATGTTCAGGCCGGAAACCACCTTGATGCGCGAGATCACCGGCAGGGCCAGATGCTTGGGCGGTGGGGCCATTTCATAGAGTGCGCCATCCACGCGGTAACGGATTTTGAATTCATGCTCGAACGGCTCGAAGTGTACATCGGACGCACGGTCTTTCACGGCCTGATACAGCACCAGATTCACATAGCGCACCACCGGCGCCAAGTTGGCGGCGTGTTCCAGGTCCTGCAGGATATCCTCGCGCTCGACCCCTGCCAGCGCCTCGCCTGCATCTTCCAACTCCGAACCCAGTTCCAACAGCATGTCGCCCACGGATTCGCTGTCGTCCCCGTAATGCTTGGTGATCCGGTCGCGTATTTCTTCTTCGCGCGCCACAACAAAAGAAACGTCGCGCGTAAGCACGAACATGATTTCATCCACCACCTCAGGACTGAGCACGTCATAGGTGGCGAAGGTGATATGCGTTTCATCCGCCTCGACCGGAAAGATGTTATACATGCGGGCCACGCTGGCCGGAATGCTGCGGAGCACCTCCTGCGGAACCTCCAAATCCGACAGATTGACCAGCGGCACACCCAGCGATTCCGAAACATCCTTGAGTACATCCTCTTCCGAAATGATCTGCATATCCACCAGCACCAGCCGCACGGACTTGCCCGTCCGCTGATGCTCGTCAATGATTTCTTCCGCCTGCTCCTGCGTCAACTGCCCGTTTTCCAGCAGTTGCTGCAGAATCGGCTCTTCGTATTGAATGTCTGACATGTGCGGTCCTACTTCTTTTTATTGATCGAGTCCAACCGTTCCGACTGCGCCTCGCGGTCCTGCGCCCGGGCGAGGGCATCTTCGTAACTGATGATGCGCCGCTCATACAGATTATAGAGGCTGTCATCCATGGTAATCATGCCCATGCGCGCACCGGTTTGAATGTCCGAGCGAATGCGAAAGGTTTTCTTTTCACGAATCAGATTGCGGATCGAGGGGGTGGAGAGCATGAACTCACACGCGAGCGCCCGCCCGGAAATGTCCACACGCGGAATCAACTGCTGAGAAATCACCCCCACAATGCACCCGGCAATCTGAAGGCGAACCTGTTCCTGCTGCTGAGTCGGGAAGGCATCAATGATCCGGTCGATACTCTCGGTGGCACCGGTCGTGTGCAGGGTGGAAAGCACCAGGTGGCCCGTCTCGGCGGCGGTCACGGCGGCTTCCATGGTTTCCAGATCGCGCATTTCCCCGATCATGATCACATCCGGGTCCTGTCGCAGCCCGCGCCGTATGGCCTCAGAGAAGGTGGGCACATCCGAATGAAGTTCCCGCTGACTGACCAGACAGTTCTTCGGTTCATGAAAGTATTCAATGGGATTCTCGATGGTGATGATGTGACCGTTGCGTTCCCGATTGATGATGTCCAACATACTGGCCAGCGTGGTGGTTTTTCCGGACCCGGTGGGCCCGGTCACGAGGATGAGCCCTCGGTGCGCCGTCAGCATGCCCTGCACCTGATGCGGAAGACCCATGTTTTCCAGACTCATCAGTTCGGAGGGAATCAGCCGCAGTACCAAGCTGATGCGCCCGCGCTGACGGAAAATACTCGTGCGGAAACGCGCCTGTTCGCCATAAGAGATGCAGAAGTCGGCACCGCCCTTTTGCTCGACTTCCTGTATATGCTGGGCATTAGCCAGCGCGTGCATACACCGCTCGGTGTCCGCCTCCGTAAGCGGGGGTAGTTCCACCGGGCTGAGCAGACCATCCACGCGTAGCATCGGCGGAACGCCCACCGAAAGATGCAGGTCGCTGGCCTCTTCATCCACGGCCAGTTGCATGAGGCGTTCCAAATCCACGGAGTTGTTTGCTTCAGCGTTCAATTGGCATCTCCCATCGTAACGCGCAGCACCTCTTCTAGGGTGGTCATGCCGTTGAGTACCTTGCGCAGGCCGTCCTCGCGCAGCGTGCGCATACCCAGCTCCCGCGCACGCTTCCGCAACTCCGACGAACTGATCTGCTCATAAATCAGGTGCCGTATTTCTTCATTGACCTGCAGAATTTCAAAGAGTCCGGCCCGTCCGCGATAGCCCGACATACCGCATTCGTTGCAGCCCTGCCCCTTGTAAAGCGTGGCGGCCAGCATCTGTTCGGCGGCGGGCCCGAGAAGCCGCAGTTCGGCATCGCCCGGCTTGTATTCCGTGCGGCATTTCTTACAGATTTTTCGGGTCAGGCGTTGCGCCATGATAGCCTGTGTCGATGAAGAAACGAGGAAAGGTTTCACACCAATATCGATCAGACGGGTCACCGCGCTGGGGGCATCGTTCGTATGCAGCGTGCTGAACACCAGATGACCGGTCAGCGAGGCATTCACGGCGATTTCCGCCGTTTCAATGTCGCGAATTTCACCAATCATGATGATGTTCGGTGCCTGACGCAGAATGGCGCGTAGCGCCGCCGCAAAAGTCATCCCGATATCCGCACGCACATGCACCTGATTGATGCCTGAAATCTGATATTCCACAGGGTCTTCCACCGTGATGATTTTACGGTCCGGCTTGTTGATCTGGTTCAGGCAGGCGTAAAGTGTCGTGGTCTTCCCCGATCCAGTGGGACCCGTGACCAAGATAATCCCATCGGCCAAATCCACCAACCGCTCGAAGGTGGCCTGATCGTCGGTCAGGAACCCCAACTGCGGAAGGCCGAGCATCAGCCCCTGCTTGTCCAGAATACGCATCACGATGCTCTCCCCGTGATTCGTCGGCACGGAAGAGACACGCAAATCCAACTGCCGGTCCATCACCGGCACCATGATGCGTCCATCCTGCGGCACCCGCTTTTCCGACATCTTCATGTTGGCCATGATTTTCAACCGGCTGATAATGGCCGACTGCAATTTTCGCGGCGGGCTATCCACCTCGTGCAGCACGCCATCAATGCGATAGCGCACACGGAATTCCTTTGAGAGCGGTTCGAGATGAATGTCCGAAGCCCGATTGCGAAACGCCTCGAGAATGATCAGGCTCACCAGCTTGATGATCGGCGCATCCGCCTCGGTCAAATCCACGCCTTCGGCCAATTGATCGACCGAGTCGCTCGTCGTCACGTCCGCATCGCCGTCCCGAATATCCTGCAACGCGTTATCCACCGAATCCGCCGTGAAGGCGTAATAATGATTCAGGGCATCTTCAATTTCATCGGCAGGTGCCACGGCACCATCCACATTGCATTTCAGCACATAGCGCAGACCATCGAGCGTATCCACGTCAAACGGATTGCTCAGCGCCACCGTAAGCGACCCTTCGGTGCGGTAAATCGGAACCACTCGGAATCGGCGGGCCACTTCCGGAGGAACCGACGCAATCACCTCTTTCGTGATATCCACATTTTTCAGGCTGACCACTTCCATGCCGAACTGACTGGCGATTGCTTTAAGCATCTCCGCCTTGGTCACCCATTCCGCTTCCTCAAGCACATCGGCAATGTCCTTGTCCTGTTCCTGCGATAACCGCAGCGCCTCGCGCCCCTGCTCGAAGGTGATCTG
>CAZBEO010000067.1:0-19478 GCA_964490935.1 uncultured Verrucomicrobiota bacterium | reverse complement strand
GTGGGGATGTTTTGATGGGCCGGTGGGCGATTGGCTTTGACGCGCGAGGCACGCGAGCCGCGTGCCGTCCAAAGGGGGGGTGTGGTGCGTTGGGCAATGTCACGCCGAAAGGCACGCGAGCCGCGTGCCGTCCAGTGGAAAGATGATCGGACATGTGGAGGGCGTCGGGCTCCGACGCCTTGGGCGTGTGATGGGCGTCAGGCTTGTTCAATCCAGGGAAGGACGGAGAGTTCGCCTTGATATGGCCAATCATCCGGATGCGCCACTAATTTTGCACGCACGGGATTCATGCGCACATATTCCCACTTATCTTGGTAACTATCGCTACGTCGTAATTGGGTGTCCCAAAGATCGCGATGCCATTTCGGCGGGGATGAATTGCTTGACCACTCGCGCGAAAAAATCCGCTTCCAGTAACCTATCCATTTGCGCAATGGTTCGCAAGGGAAGGTCGATGGCGCACAGAAAAAATGGATGTGAGAAGGCATCATGACATAGCGGCCAACAGACCATTTGTTTGCAGATTTCCATGCCGAAATGAGTGCCCTGTGCACGTGATCCGACGCTAGAATCGGACAGCGCTGAGCGGTGCAAATAGTAACGAAAAGAATGGCAGAGGTATCCAGGAGTTCAAATACCGGTTGATGAGCAGGTGTTGTGCGTGGGTTGAAGGGCATCACAGGGCTATTATCAAATTGATGTATGGTCGGTTGCAAGTCATTATGTGGGTAAAGTGTCGGCCGGTGGGCGATTCGCTTTGACGCGCGAGGCACGCGAGCCGCGTGCTGTCCAGCAGAGGAATGATCGGGCATGTGGAGGGCGTCGGGCTCCGACGCCTTGGGCGTGAGGAGTTACTCTGGCGTTGGGATGTTTTGATGGGCCGGTGGGCGATTGGCTTTGACGCGCGAGGCACGCGAGCCGCGTGCCGTCCAGCAGAGGAATGATCGGACATGTGGAGGGCGTCGGGCTCCGACGCCTTGGGCGTGGGGAGTCACTCCGGCGTGGGGATGTTTTGATGGGCCGGTGGGCGATTTGCTTTGACGCGCGAGGCACGCGAGCCGCGTGCCGTCCAGGGGAAGGGTGATCGGGCATGTGGAGGGCGTCGGGTTGTTTCTTTGATGCTCATGTATACGGCTCGCGTGACCAGACTCCGCATAAGGCTACGGTCCGGCAAGTTGCTCGCCCTCCAGTCTTTGGTTGGTCTTTGGTCTATAGTCTCTGGTCTTTGGTCTATAGTCTCTGGTCTTTGGTCTATAGTCTCAGGTCTATGGTCTATAGTCTATGGCCTTGAGAATCTCTTCCCGCCTTCCTGCTTGACCCGACCGGATGCACAACGGATAATGCCATTACGTTTTGTGCGTTCTCATCCCATTTGGAGTCCGGTCGTAATGAGCGAGAGTTTGATTGAAAATTTGGAGTCCGGCGAACTGGTGGTTTACAAGAGCTACGGAGCGGAGAGCGAGTTCAAGCATGAGGTGATTTCGGACTTGCAGGACATCCTTCGCCATGTGGGCAAGCCCCGTATTTTTGATCATGTTTCGTATTGTCTGCAGGAGTTGATCGACAATGCGGTGAAGGCCAATCTGAAGCGCGTTTATTTTCTGGAGCAAAAACTTCGGATCGATCAGGCACGGGAGTATGCTCTGGGGATGCGTTTGTTCAAGGACTCGTTGCTGAATTGCCGTGAGCATTATCTGGAGCAACTGGAGCCTCATGGATTATGGGTGACGGTGAGTTATCGTTATCGGAAGGACCTGCTGGAGGTTCACGTACAGAACAACACGCCGATTCTGGAGTCGGAATTAAAGAAGATTCATGACCGGATCGACAAGGCGCGTATCTACGAAACGCTGCCGGAGATTTTTGAGGACATCACGGATGATTCGGAGAGCGCAGGGCTCGGCATTGTGATGTTGTGTATGATTCTGCGCCGACTTGGTGTGGCCGACAAGTATTTCCGCATTGCCTGCAAGGACGGTATCACCTCGGTGGATATGACGATTCCATTCGCGAGCATTTCGGATGAGGATTCGGAAACGATCAGTGATTCGCTGATTCATGAACTCAATACCATTCCACAGTTTCCGGAAAGCATTGTACGGCTCAAGGGGATGCTCGCGAATAGCGAGTTTAAGCAGGAAGAAGTGCTTGGGCTGATTAAGGGGGACCCCGCGCTGACGGCGGAGCTGCTGCGGATGTGCAACTCGGCGTATTATCGTCGCCGCAATAAAATTGAGAGCCCGCAGATGGCGTTGGGGATTCTTGGGGTGCGCGGGATGAATGCGATTCTGGATTCGTGGGGCGCACGCAAGGCGTTGGAGGCGAAGTATCCGAAGCATCTGCTCGCACCGCTGTGGGCTCACGCCTCGGAGGTGGCCTGCATTTCTTCGCTGCTTTGTGCACGTTATAAGTGCGATGCGCATGTGACGGAACTGGCCTATAATGCGGCGCTACTTCATGATATCGGACGAATTGTGTTGGAAGGGAATTATACGGATACCTACGTGGCGATGAAAAAGGTGTGTAGCCGGAAAAAGGTGTCGCTGGATGCAGTGGAGGATTTGATTCAGGGGGTGAACCATACCATTCTCGGGGCCAAGTTGGCGGAGAAGTGGAACCTGCCGGATGCGATTGTGGCGACGATCCGTTATTATCGGCTCCCGCTTTCGGCCAGTGAGAATATGCAGCAGATTGCAAAAATTGTGGCGCTTTCGCATATTCTTTCCAATCTTCTTCGGGGAGATGATACCGATTATCAGACGGAAAACCTGCCGAAGTATTTCGGGTTTTCGAATCGGGATACACTGACCGGCTTGGCGGAAGAGATGCGCGCCGCGATGACCGTGGAGGGGTGAGGGCGGACCCACCAAAAATAGAGGCTTCGAATAGAATTTTGACATGGATGTACAGGACGAACTGGATTTCTTCCTCTCATTTTGAAAAATAATGCATTTTAAGGTTCTTCCGGGAATTTCGTGAAACAACAGGGTGCTTTGCTGTGGTTGTTAAATTTTTGCAATGCCGGGACAGCGACGAAGGCGGTGGGCCTTTTCCCTCTTGGGAGGGCCTGTGTCCCCACGGGCCAAGCGGAGAGTGAGCGCGAAGAGCAAGAGAAATAAGGAATGAGCTGGAGATAAAGAAAAGGACGCTGAGGACAGCATCCCTCCCAAAATTCGCGATACTTGCTTCTCTACGTTCAGAGCCTCTTCAATACTATCGCCGCGTCGCTTCTCATGAAATACCTGGAAGAACCCCATTTTCGTTTTAAATCCAAAATTGGAGACAATGTTCCCCCCGGAATCCAAAAATCCAAACATCTTCCCTGAAATATCTTTACCGCACCGGGGGGATCGGCTAACGTCTGGCGCAGTTTTACGTGGAGTCAAAGGATTATCGAAAAGAGTGTAGTTTCATGAGTAATAAGAAGAAGCAGGAGCAAGCAGGAGCGATAGCGCCCATCACCTTTACGGCCCCGGTGGTCGGTACGGTCTTCACGGTTCTTTCAGGGCTTTCTTTTCTGTTTTTAATGATGTGTTTGCCGCTGGTGGGCCCGGCGGGTGCCGTCGTGGCGTACAGTCGGAGAAATTTTGCGGCTTTTCTGGCTGTTTTGACGGTTTGTACGGTGTTTTCGTTGTTGGCGTTGGCGTCGAAATGGATGCGGCGTCAAGAGGATGGGAGTCCGATGCCGCTGGTATCCATTGGTTTGACGGTGGTGTGCGGATTTATGTTTTTCGCCCTGTTTGCAGGGTGGTTTTCTGTTTGATGGAAATTTTTTAGGAAGGAGAGCGCTGAAATGAAAAAATGGTTGTTGTTTGGGTTGATTGCGGCAGAAGTGGTGGTGTGTCAGGGAGTATCTTTTGCTCAGTATAACGATTTGTTTGAGCGTGCGCCGTGGTCGATTACGCCGGGGCTTTCTTATACGATTCGGGAGCGGGATGAGCCGGTTGAAGACAGCGTGAATCTCTCGTTGAAGGCAGGCTATGATCAGAATGCCCGGCTCACGTATGAGTTCGGCTTGGATTTGATGCCGGTGCTGAAGCATCGCACCTGGGAATCGCAGAAGAAGTTTCAGGTTGATGATGATACGTGGGGCGCCCGTTTCGGTGGTGATGCGCTGCTGCATTTGCGGAACATCAAGAATCTGCGGTTTGATCCCTATGTGGGTGCGGGGATCGGCCTGACCTATTATGGAGAGGATTTGGGCGATGGCAATCTGGTGCCTTCTCTTCAGGCTGACTTGGGATTCTTTTATCATTTCAACGACGAATGGGCCCTGCGGGCGGATTACCGGCATGAATTTATCTCGATCGAGATTGGGTCGGACATCCGCACGGAAATGCACAACAATTTCAACTTGGGGGTGAATTACCGTTTTGGGGCGAAGACTCCGCAGCGCTTTGAGGTGATGGGCGGTTCCCTGGATGCCGATGGGGATGGGCTGTTGGATGACGAAGAAACGGAGTTGGGTACCGATCCGTTTAATCCGGATACGGATGGCGATGGCCTGAGCGACGGTGATGAGGTGAAGCTGTACAAGACGGACCCGCTGAATAGTGATTCGGATTGGGACGGCTTGAAGGATGGCTCCGAAGTGCTGGTCTACAGCACGAATCCGATGGTTGCGGATACGGATGGTGGCGGGGTCACCGACGGGCATGAGGTGATTGAAGACGGCACCGATCCGCTGGACCCGGCGGATGATATGCAGCTCTATACACTGAATATTGAATTTGATTATGACAAAGCGGTGATTCGGCCGGAATACTACGATCAACTGGATGTGATTGTGAAGGTTTTGCAGCGCGACCCGCTGGTTCATGCCAAGGTGGAAGGCCACGCAGACAAGCGGGCGAAATCAGACCGCAAATATAATCTCCAGCTTTCCGAGCGTCGTGCGAAGGCAGTGATGGACTATTTAATTGACGTGGGCGGGATTGACGCAGCGCGTTTGTCCAGCAAGGGTTTTGGCTTTGAACGACCGGTGGCACCGAATGACACGGAAGCGAATATGCAGAAGAACCGCCGCACGGATATTTATATCGGCCAACCGAAATCGGGTGATGCGCCGGAATCGGGCGTGAGCGCTGAACCGGTGGAGGAATAATCCGTATCGGGGAGTAATGATGCCGCTGTACGTATACCAGGCCAAGGAAGGCGGCAAGGCCTGTTCCTATTGTCGGGACGGGTTTGAGCAACTCGAGGCACTGGGTGGTGCGCCGATGCAGCGGTGTCCACGTTGCGGTGCCGAAGTGGCAAAACAATGGTCCGCCCCCCGCGTGGGCCGCTCGGAGTCCGGTTTCGATGAGCGTGCGAAGGGCGCGGGGTTCCATAAGCTGAAAAAAACAGGTGCTGGGGAATATGAACGGCAGTACTGAGTTCCATTTTTCCGCATGGTGTAGCCATGCTGTGAACCGTACACCAGACGGAGGCGTGAATGACCTTGAAGCGTAAGCGCGTGGTTGAAATCATGGATCGATTTGCCAAACAGCGAATTTTGGTGACCGGCGATTTGATGTTGGATCGGTATATATACGGGCAGGTAAGCCGGATTTCGCCGGAGGCACCGGTTCCGGTGGTTCGGGTGAAGCGCGAGGTGTCCATGCCGGGCGGCGCGAGCAATGTGGCCCGCAATATCGTGGCGTTGGGTGGGGGTGCGGTGGTGGCCGGATTCATCGGCCAGGATGGTCCGGGAAAGACCCTGTCCGATCTGCTGAAGAGTGGCGGTGTGGGAACCGATGGGCTGATGATGTTGGATGACCGGGCGACGACGGTGAAGACGCGGATTATTGCGGAGCACCAGCAGGTCGTTCGCGTGGATTGGGATAATGTGGAGGAGTATACCCCAGAGGTCATGCAGGAATTTGTCGTTCGGCTCAGCGAGCAGGTGCGCCATTCAACGGGCGTGATCATTGAGGACTACGGCAAGGGCGTGGTGGTGCAGCCGGTGGTGGATGAAGTGATTCGCGAAGGCCGGCAGTGCGGGGTTCCCACAGGCATGGACCCGAAGGATAACCATGAACTGGACGTCGAGGGGGTGAGTGTGATTACGCCGAACCGGGCGGAGGCCTTCAGTGCGGTGAATCTGGTGGATAACAAGCCGGGGCCGGACCCGCTTCAGGATGAGCGTTTGCTGCGGGTGGGGGCGGGGCTGCTTGAAAAATGGAAGCCGGAACTGCTGATGCTGACGTTGGGTAGTCTGGGCCTGATGCTGGTGGCGGAAGGGCGGGCCAACCGGCATATTCCGACGCGTGCCCGAGAAGTTTTTGATGTGAGTGGAGCGGGCGATACGGTCATTGCCACCTGCCTGCTGGCCATGGCGGCTGGTGCGACACACGAAGAGGCTGCCGAGTTGGCCAATTATGCGGCGGGCATCGTGGTGGGCAAGCTGGGTACGGCGACCACCTCCTGCGAGGAGTTGCTGGCGTGTTTTGTATAAAAATAGCTGAAGCCCGACGGATAGCTAGGGAAAGAGGCACGGTATGCGTAGAATGATTGGTGTCATCCCGGCTCGGTGGGGTTCGACCCGGTTTCCGGGGAAAAGCCTGGCCCTGATTGCAGGAAAACCACTGATTCAAAGGGTGTGCGAACAATGCCGCCTGGCGAACAGCCTGAACGACCTGCTAGTGGCCACGGATGATGAGCGCATTGCCGAGGTGGTGCGTGCCATCGGGGTGCGCCCGGTGATGACTCGCTCGGATCATCCTTCGGGTACAGACCGCATTGCCGAAGCCATACGGGGCATGGATGCGGATGTGGTGGTCAATATCCAGGGCGATGAACCGCTGATCAGTCCCTCTCTCATTAACCGATTGGGGGATGTGTTTGATGATTTGACATGGGATATGGCTACGGCGGCTTCGCCGATTACGCTGGCGGAAGAGGTGCTAAACCCCTCGGTGGTGAAGGTGGTGATGGACCAGGCGGGCGGAGCGCTTTATTTTTCGCGTGCATCCATTCCTTATGGGCGGGATGAGCCGCCGATGGACCCCCTGCCGAAGGGGCTCTGGTGGCGGCACGTCGGCCTTTATGCCTATCGTCGCCCCTTTCTGGAGCGGTTAGTTTTGGCGGCACCCTGTGCGTTGGAATGTGCGGAGAAATTGGAACAGCTTCGGGCGTTGCATTTGGGTGCGCGTATCAAGGTGGAACAGGTGAATGAACCGGGGCTCGGTGTGGATGAGCCGGGGGATGTGGCCCGGGTGGAAGAGGCACTACGCAGAGCGGGATTGGAGTAAAATGGCAAAAGCAATTCGAGTTGGACGGATAAACATCGGCGGGAAAAAGGGATTGGTCCTGATGGCGGGGCTGTGCGTGATTGAGAGCCGGGAGATTTGCCTAGAGCTGGCCAAGGCGCTGGTCGGGCTTTCGCGTAAGCTGGATATTCCCTTTATTTTCAAGGCGAGCTACGACAAGGCCAACCGGACGGCACATACGTCTTTTCGCGGGCCGGGCCTGATTCGCGGGCTGGAAATCTTGGCGGAAGTCAAGGAGCGCTTTCAAGTGCCGATTCTGGTGGACGTACATCACGAGACGGAAGTGCCACCTGCCGCCGCCGTGGCCGATGTGCTTCAATTGCCGGCGTTCCTGTGCCGTCAGACCGATTTGGTGCTGGCCCTGGGCGAAAGTGGAAAAGTGGTTAACATCAAGAAGGGACAGTTTCTCGCGCCGGAAGACCTGATCCATGTGATTCGCAAGGTGGAGAGTACCGGCAATAAAAAAATTTGCCTGACGGAGCGAGGGTCCAGCTTTGGATATGGGAACCTGGTGGCGGACATGCGAAGTCTGCTGATCATGCGTGAGTTTGGTTATCCGGTCATTTTTGACGCCACGCACAGCGTGCAGCGTCCGGGCGGGGCTGATGGGCGCACTGGCGGAGACGGGCGCTGGGCGCCGGCCCTGGCGCGTGCCGCCGTGGCGACCGGGGCGTGCGACGGACTTTTCATCGAAACGCATTTGAATCCGGCACAGGCTCTTTCCGACCGTGATAATGCGATCCCATTCCGGGCATTGGCCCCACTTTGGAAACAGTTGGTGGCCATCCGAAAAATTGCAGGGGTCTAATCGATAGATACTGGATAGCGGGGAGGCTCACTCTCTGATCTATAGTCTCCAGTCTTCATTGGACGTTGATTTTTTGTAGACACTGATTCAACAAACGATTAAAACTGTCTGGAAGCTTAGGGGCCACAGTATTTAGTGTATGATGATCCGGTGCAATACAATGATTTGTGTCGGAGGAAGGGTTGGGCCATGCAAACAAGGGTCATGTGTATAGGCGTATGGAGCATCGTTTTTCTGCTTTGCGCCGGAACCGGCTATACGCAAAATGAAATAACAACACTGACGGATTTCAGCGTTCCGGAATATGATGCGGAGGGGAATTTGGCGTCGGAACTGCTGGGGGACTATGCGGATATTCTGCCGAACGGGAACGTCCGGGTACGGAATCTGCGGATTGATTCCTATAAAGATAATCTGGTGGATATGAGCATTACCTCGCCAGAATGCGAGTATTATGAAAACGAGAAGACAGCCTTTTCGGAAGCGGATGTACGGATTGCGCGTGACAACATGGTGGTGACCGGATCAGGTTTTTCGTGGAATGCGGGCGAAAATCGTTTGATTATTAAGTCCAACGTCAAAGTGGTTTTAAAGAATGCCCGAAAACAGGTGAAGACAGGAGATGAATCATGAGGAACAAACGTTTGGCGGTCATCTCTGTTTGCTTGCTTTGGCTGGCGCCTGGTCTATCACATGCCGAAGCGCCGCAGTATGAGGTAAGTGGTGATGTTACGGTGGTGACGGCGGATCGTTTGGTCTTTGATTACAAGAAGCAGTATGCCCTTTTTGAAGGCAATGTGGTGGTTTCGGACCCAGAGATGGACCTGAAAGCGCAGAGTCTGATCATCAAATTCAGTGAAGATAGCGAAGTGCAGTCGATTGTGGCCAAGACGGGCGTGATCATTGAGCAATCCGATAAGCGTGCCGAGGCGGGCGTGGCGGTGTATGACGTGATCAGCGGCAAAGTGGTGCTGGAAGATAACCCGCGCGTGCGACGGGGTAGGGATATTTTGACGGGGGACACCATCACTTTCTGGCGGGATGAAAATAAAATGGTTTGTGAACCGCGTGCCCGGCTGATAATCTTTCCGGAAGAAGGCGGTTCGCGTGCCAAGTTGATTGGAGAGTAGACATCGTGGAAGACCGTTCAGATTTAATTCGAACCAGTTGCCTGGTCAAGAGCTACAAAGGTCGGCGAGTAGTGGATGGCGTGGACCTGAATGTAAAAACCGGGGAAATCGTGGGTTTGCTTGGTCCCAATGGGGCAGGCAAGACCACCAGTTTTTACATGATCGTCGGGCTGGTGAAACCCACGGAGGGCAGCGTGTTTTTTTCCGGCGAGGACGTCACCTCCATGCCGATGTACCGTCGTGCACGGATGGGGATGGGGTATCTCTCTCAAGAGCCGTCCATCTTTCGGCGTTTGACGGTGGAGGAGAATGTGATGGCCATTCTGGAGACGCTGCCGATCTCCGCGAAAGAGCGTCGGACGCGGCTGAAGAGCCTGCTCGAGGAGTTGAAAATTTCCTATTTGGCGAAGCAGAAGGCCTACACGCTGAGTGGCGGAGAGCGGCGGCGGCTGGAAATTACTCGGGCCCTGGTGACGAATCCTTCACTGATTTTGCTGGATGAACCCTTCAGCGGGGTGGACCCGCTGGCGGTGTACGACGTGCAGCAGATCATCACGGATTTGAAGTCGCGCGGGTTGGGTATTCTGATTACGGACCACAACGTGCGTGAGACACTGGCCGTGGTGGATCGGGCTTATCTGATTTGCGAGGGGAAGGTGCTTCGGGAGGGAAGCAGTGAATTTCTGATCAACGATAAAATGAGTCGGGAACTTTATCTAGGTCCCCGTTTCAGCATGTAACACCAACCATAACAAGGAGAGCGTTGTGGATATACAAGTAACCGGACGGCACATGGACATTACAGAAGCTATCACTAATTATGCACACGGCAAGGCGGATGGCGAACTGGCCCCATTTTCCCGTGTGGAGAGCGTTCATGTTATTTTGAACGTGGAAAAATACCGGCATATCGCGGAAGTGGTTGTGCAGGCGTCCAGTCATCTGCGCGTCGAAGGCAAGGTCGAATCGGACGATATGTATGCCTCCATTGACGGGGCGATGGAAAAAGTGGTCAAGCAATTGCGTAAGGCGAAGGACAAGGTACAGTCGCACAAGGCAGACGGCATTGCCAAGACGGAGTGCGACTTACAGGACACCCCCTAAACGAAGAATCAGGTTGAGACAGCAACGGGAAAATAGAACATGACGGTGACCGTAGGCGATTTTTATCGGACGGGTTGTGAGACGCTCTCGCTGGAAATAGAATCCGGCGAGGAGTATTTTGATAACATCATCCACGAAAAAGCCATTAACCGACCGGGGTTGGCTTTGGCGGGGTTCCTCCAGTATTTCGCGAATCGGCGGATGCAGGTGCTGGGCCTTTCGGAGTTTGCCTATCTGAAGAGCCTGACTGCCTCGCTTCAGGAAGAACGTCTGGATCGTATGTGCCGAAAGAATATTCCGTGCATGGTGCTCAGTCGGAATCGGCACGCCCTGCCTGGGCTGTTGGCCACGGCGGAAGCGCACCGGGTGCCGGTGCTGCGGACCTCGATGATCACCAGTCAATTTGTGAATGCCGCTACGATCATTATGGAAAACTTGTTGGCACCTCAACTGCGTTTTCAGGGTACCATGGTGGACATTCGCGGCGTAGGTGTTATTCTGGAGGGGCCTGCGGGTGTGGGTAAAAGCGAGACGGCGTTGGAGCTGATCGAGCGTGGCAATAGCCTCGTGGCTGATGATATTACGCTGCTGCGAAGAGTGAGCGCCGATGAAATCACCGGTTCGCCGTTGGAATTGACGCAGTATCATATGGAAATCCGCGGATTGGGATTTATTCATGTCCCGAGTCTTTTCGGGGTGGCGGCCACTCGGAAGGACAAGAAGCTTGATCTGATTATTAAACTGCATCCGTGGACGCCGGATGAAGAAGATGATCGTACCGGGCTGGATAAACAGACCCGTGAGATCATGGGAGTGGAGATTCCATATCTGATGCTTCCGGTGGCGCCAGGGCGGGATCTGGCGCGTGTTGTTGAAGTGGCGGCGCTGAATCATAAGTTGCGTCTGCTTGGTTATGATGCCGCCCAGGAGTTAGACGAGCGGTTGATGGATAATTTGATGAGAAAGGGTCGAAACAAGCAATCATGACGGGTAAGCCGAACATCGTGGAGAAGAAATTCAAGGTATGCAACAAATACGGTATGCATGCCCGTCCGGCGGCATTATTTGTCAAGACGGCTTCAAAGTTCAGCTCGGACATCAATGTGAAGAAAGACGATGTGACCGTTTCCGGGAAAAGCATCATGGGGCTTCTGACGATCGAGGGCTATTGCGGTTGTGTGTTGACGGTTATGGCGGAGGGACAGGACGCCGTTGAGGCGTTAGATGCTCTGGGCGAGCTTTTCAATCAACGTTTTTTCGAGGAGTGATTTAGTGGAAGGTGAACAAAAGAAAAAAGAAGTGGTGCTGCAGGGGCTCGGTGTTTCGCCGGGTGTGGCTGTTTCGCCCGCTTATTTGGTGATCACGGAAGATGAGCGCTACGTGGAGCGCGACATTGAGGATGATGAAATATCCCGTGAAATAGCGCGTTTCGAAGATGCCTTGATTGCCACGCGGCATCAGATTCATGAGATTCAGACCCGGATCAGTGACGCGATTGGCCAGGAGAATGCCAGCATTTTTGATGCGCACCTGCTGGTGGTGGATGATCGTTCCTTTGTGGAAGAGGTGATCAAGGAGCTGGAGCTGAAACGAAAGAACGTGGAGACGGTGCTGCATCTGGTGGCCAACCGCTATGCGGATGCGCTGGCGCGCGTGGAAGATGATTATCTGCGTGAGCGTGCGGCGGATGTCAAGGATGTGGCCCGCCGGATTCTGCGCAATCTGGCTGGACGGAAGGTTTCCTCTCTGGCGGACTTGACGGGAAATCACATTGTCATTGCCAACGATCTTTCTCCTTCCGATACGGCGATGATGCGCAACGAGACGGTGGTGGGATTTGCCACGGACCTGGGCAGCCGCACCTCGCACACGGCGATTATGGCCCGAGCGCTGGAGATTCCGGCGATTGTGGGATTGCACGATGTCAGTGTGCGTGTGCTGCCCGGCGATATGGTGCTGCTGGACGGCAACAAAGGCCTGCTGGTCATTAATCCCTCGGAGGAACGTCTTATCTATTACGGCGCGGTGGCCGAGACGCAAAAAACCATTAAGAACGAATTGCAGCGTTTGCGCGATCTGGAATCGGAGACCACCGATGGCTACAAGATGACCCTGGCGGCAAACATCGAAGAGCCAGGGGATGTGGACGCAGTGATTCAGCACGGTGCCTTGGGCGGCGTGGGGCTTTTTCGTTCTGAATTTCTTTATTTGGCGCGCGACGTCCTTCCGGATGAAGCGGAGCAGGAGAAGGCGTATTCCACGGTGGCCTCCCGTTTATATCCCGCCCCCGTAGTTATCCGTACCATCGATCTCGGTGGCGACAAGTTTCTCTCTCAATTGAAAATGCCCCAGGAGATGAATCCGTTTCTGGGTTGGCGTGCCATTCGCTATTGCCTGGCCAATCCGCCGATTTTTATGACGCAGCTTCGTGCGATTCTGCGGGCTAGCCGATATGACAATGTCAAAATCATGTATCCCATGGTGAGTGATGCAGGTGAGGTGATTCAAGCCAACGCAATTCTTGAGCAGGCCAAGGATCAGCTCCGAAACGAGGGTGTTCCCTTTAATGAGCATATTGACATCGGCGTCATGATTGAAATTCCGTCGGCTTCGCTCACGGCAGAATTGATCGCGCCTCACGTCTCTTTTTTCAGCATTGGAACCAACGACTTGGTGCAATACACACTGGCCGTTGACCGGGTCAATGAGCAGATTGCGTATTTATACCGTCCGACTCATCCGGCGATCATCAAGCTGATACGTCGAACGATCGAGGTGGGACATCAGCACGGGTTATCCATTTCGGTCTGCGGAGAAATGGCGGGAAATATCTTGTTGGCGCCGCTCCTGATGGGGTTGGGGGCGGATTCTCTGAGCGTGAGTCCCTCCATGGCACCGATGGTGAAGCAGGCCATTCGCAACATGAGTTTTTCTCAGGCGGAGGAGCTGGGTAATGTGGCGCTCAATTCCGAATCTCCGGAAGATGTGCTGCACGCCTGCCGAGAACTGGTGAAGAGCGTTGCGCCGAATCTGCTGCAACTGGTGGAATAGGCGATGAGACCATCATGATTCAGCGGGGTAGCGTTCGGGGTGCCCGGTGTCGGGTAGGTTCACCGTGCCTTGCAGAGTGGTGCCTGAATCAAAGGTGTAGTCTCCGCAAACGTGGAGGTGTTCGCACTGTAGGAGGGATGGCGCACCTTCGGGAAATCGGGCTTTGAAGTCACTCATCATGCGGTAGAATCGCGGGTCGAGTTCAATGTCGATCGGTGGCAGGGTACGTCTTGGGTTGGGGATGACGTGAAAACGGGCGTCCAGCTCAAAGAGGTCGGACCAGAGGGCGAGCAGATCGTCTGTGGTTTTGACCGGGGCAAAGCGCGAGCGCGGAACGAGGAGCGCCTGGGCGGCCGGAAAGACTTCCATGGCGGAGCCCATCGCGGTTTCCAGTTGATAAACCGGCTCGGAGGCTTCGTCGCGTGGATCGGCATTTTTCGTGTTGGCAATAACCGGAAGAGGCAGGATGCCGCCGGATTCTTCCATACGGGCAAGCAACTGTTTAAGGTTGATCCACAGGTTGTTGGTGTTGAAGTAGCGGTGGCGTTCGATGTCCTGAAACAGGTGGCGTTCATTCGGGGCGCACTGGGCTGATTCGCGCAGGATCAGGCGGCCTTCTTTGGTCTCGGCGAGGTGTCCGCCTTTGCTGTCGGCCTTGGTGCGTCGGGTGACTTCCATGAGAAAGGGAATGTCCTGTTCGGCGAGAACTTCTAGAATTCGCTCGTCCAGGGTTGCGCCTAGATTGTCGGCATTGGATACGAAGGCATAGTGAATGCCCCGTTCAATGAGTTGATGCAGCATGCCCGTGGCGTAGAGCGAGGTGTAGAAATCGCCATGACCCGGAGGGCACCAGGCCAGTTCGGAATCGCTCGGAACGGTGACGGGACGGAGCGTCTCACGGTTCAATTTTGGCACGCGGTTTTGCAGAAAGGAAAAGGGAATACCGCGCTGTTCTTTGACCAGTTCGTGGTAATTGGCGAGTACGCGCAGAGTATCTTTTTCGGTGGAATAGCTGTTCATGAAGACGACGGGAATGCAGCAGCAGAATGATTCGCGGAGCGTTTCGATCTGGCGAAGAATGATGTCCATGAAGTTGTATGATTTTTTCACGGGAATCAGGGATTTGGCATGCTGGAGCCCCATGCCGGTTCCGAGTCCGCCGTTGAGTTTGAACACGGCGGTACGCGGCAGGTGGCGCATGGTGTTCTGCGCGTCCGGCAGAGCCTGCAAGGCGGGCAGGTGCTCGACCGGGCGTATGCTCTCTTCCGGAATGAAAGGAGAGGGTGTTTCAAGAAAGGCTTCCACCCGCCGGACGAAAGTGTCGATCAGCAGAGCTGATGCGCCATCGGCGGACAGGGTGCGGACAATCTCGGGAAGGATGTCGGATTTCTTTCTGGATAACTTCATAGGAGATGGATTATAAGGTACTGCAAACAATTGGCAAGCTGACTTCACGGTATGGAGAAAAAATGAGCTGGGATGCGGTCGTGTTTGATTTTGATGGGGTGTTGACGGATTCGGAACCGCTGCATTATGCCACGCTTCAGCGGGTGGTGGCGGAACGGGGCATGTCCCTCACCTGGGAGGAATACTGCCGCAGCTATATGGGATTTGATGATCGCCAGGCTTTTGAGACTTGTTTCTCTACACAGGGCGTTGCCCTAGATGATGCCACGCTTCGTTCCTGCATCCGCGAGAAGGCCGGCCTGTTTTCCGTCATGGCGGAGGAAAGCGATATTCAGCCGTTTTCGGGCGTGGTGGAATTCATCGCTGCGCTTCGCGCTGCCGGATTTCCGTTGGCTCTGTGCAGTGGCGCTCTGCTTGGTGATGTGACGCCTATCCTGAGAAAATTTGGCATACTGGAGGCCTTTTCGGTGATCAGCACGGCGGAAGACGTGGACCGCAGCAAACCGTCGCCGGAGCCGTATCTTCACGCGCTTTCCTCGCTGAGCGGAGTGCTTGGCCATCCGCTTGTTCCGAAACAGTGCGTGGCCTTTGAAGACACGCGTGAAGGAATGGTTTCAGCGGTGAAAGCCGGTTTGCAGGTTATTGCTGTTCTGCACAGGAATCAAGAGGTGAATTTTTCTTCCAGACTGTGTACGTTAAATGGATTTGAGGGATTCAGCGTTTCGGCGTTGCAGGCCCTTTCTTCCACGATGGAGTAGGACGCATGAGAAAACATTTTCATTTAAGTTTAATCGTGAGCGTTTGGCTGCTCGTTTCGGGAGCCCTGGCGGACGTGATGCCCATTGCTTTTGACGAGGTGCCGTCTTCAACTGAGGTCAGAGAAACAGCGGATTTCTTCACGTTGGAGACGGTGGATTTCAATCGAGAGCGCCGACAGGATGTTTCCAACGGGACAAAAGGCTACAGCGCTATATCCCTGTCACCGAAAGGTTTGGACCGCTTTGCAGACCGGAAGAAGAGCATGTTGGCGCAGGAACATGCGGATCGCGCGGAGGAGTTGATTCGTCAGGACAATCTGGAGGAAGCGGTGCTCGAGATTGACAAGGCCCTGCTTCGCGACCCCGATAACATGCTGATGCTGGGTCGCGCTGGCCTGATTTACGCGGCGGCCAAGCGCTACGAAGAGGCATCCGCCATGTTGCGCATTTACCTTCAGAATCTGCCGGACCAGGTTAATCACCTGGCGGCCTGGGGCGGCGTTTTATTGATGCTGGACGAGCTGAATTTGGCGGAGACCATGCTTTCACGTTCTCTGGAGCTGGACCCTAGAAATTTGATGGCACATTATCAGATGGATGTTCTGTTGCTGTTGCAGGACCGGCCTATTCCGAAGACGACCTTTTGGCCGCTGCTGGAGGCGGTCCGCTTCCGTATGGCGCTGGGCTTTTTGCTGAGTGACCGGAATGAGCTGGAGTCGCTGCTCGGCACGGAACGTTTCGAACGGCTGTGCGACCGTATGGTGGGGCCGGGAACGGCCTCCCGCCTGGAAGTGATTCGTGACACGCTGGACCAGTATGCGGGAAACGAACGATCCCGCGAGCGGGATATAGGCATCACCAAGGCCCTGTGCGAAAAATTGATCAATACGAGGATGCACAATCAGAGCATCTTCATGTCGTTGGCGCAGGCGTATTACGAAACGGATCGGATGAGCGATGCGTGGAAGATCATCCGTGCAGTGCAGTCGAATTATCCGGATTATCAAAGCGCTTGGTTTAACGGGGGATTGGTTGCCTTGCAGACGAAAAAGTACGAACTGGCCGAGACCATGTTTCGACGGGCCCTAGCTTTGAGGCAGGACGGCGTGTCGTATTTTGCTCTGGCCTGTGCCTATTCCTCGCAGGGAAAAACGGATGAGGCCTGGACGTTGCTGCATCAGTTGAAGCGGACAGACCCGGAGGGGCTGGAGAAATGGCTCGAAGGGGACAGTGACTACCTGATGGCCATCAAGCAAGACCCGCGCTATGCGGAAATCTTTTAATCCATGTCATCTGGGCACCGTGTCCGCTACGGCTTTATCTGAAGAGGACATCGGGGCGATACCGCCCATGCACTCGAGGGCCACGACGGCCTTCTCTTTGTATTGAGGATACTCCTCCCCGAAATGCTCGATGACGTAGCGGTAGCAGTTCACAGCCTCTTCGTTCCGCCCCGCCCGGAAATGAGAGAGCGCCAAGTTCAGATAGGGCAGGGGAACCTCGGGGCTTAGAGATATCGCCCTGTTGAAATGTTCCACGGCTTTTGCGTAGTCACCCTTTTTGAAGTAAGCGTTTCCCGTAGTCAATTCGGATTGCCAAAATCGGCTTTGGCGCTGATCCAACTGTTGGTTGATGGCAATGGTTTGGTCGTAATCACCCTCTTGATAAAGCCTCCGGCTGAGTCCGATGCGTGCGGTGATGTCGGGCGGCGTCATGGACTCCTTCGAGACATAGCGCAAGGTCACATAAAGAAAGGCGGAGATGGAAATTATGCCAGCCAGCACAAGACTGGTTAGAGGATAGTTGGTCAACAGGCCCGCAAATCCTTTGGGCCTGTTTGTTTCCTTCAGTGGCTGTTGCGGGTGGGTCTGCATAATACGCAGCCATTACGCTACAAATGCGTGGATGGAATCAAGATTCTAATTCAATAAATTAGCTACTTGTTTTCATGCGCGATCTCACTATAACGGAATGGCTCACAAGCAATTTGGAGGTAGGAAGTGAAAATGATGTATGGTTCTGTTTTTATGCTGCTGTGGTTGGCGCTGGCGAGTTATGGGGAAACGACCCCGGTGCGAGTGCTGTCTGATCGGGTCAATCTGCGTGCCGCGCCGCAACTCACGGCGGAAGTGGTGACCCAGGTCAACGAGGGGGAAATGCTTTCGGCGAAATCGTTCACGGAGGAATGGGTGGAGGTGGATACTCCTCCCGGCGTGGACTGCTGGATTCATCGCGAATTCTGTGTCGATGGACGGGTGAGCGTGAAGAAGTTGAACGTGCGTTCCGGCCCCGGAATCAATTACAAGATTGTGGGGGAGTTGAGTCGTCACGATGCCGTGGACGTGCGCGGAGAATTCGGCGAGTGGATCAAGATTGCGCCGCCTGCGGATTCCTCTGTCTGGATCAGTAGGGAATTTGTGGAGCCGGTTGGGCCAGGGGGGCGGGAATCAATGGGAGCTGATCTGGCGGTACACGAGGCGTATCGGCGTCCTTCGGAAAGGATTTCTCGGAATCATCTGGGGACTCAGCCGTTAGTTGCCGAACCGTTGCCTCCTCAGGAAGAACCGGAGAGAGACGATGGCACCCTGCGGGTACGCCCAAGGCCCCAGGTCCAGCGCTCCATCCCGTTGCCGCCGGATTGGAAGTTGATCCCGCTGGAGGGGCAGGGCAAGACAGTGGAACACGAAGGAATGCTGAAGACGGTCGGCTTCATGATACGGCGTCCGACACGGTATCGGCTGGTGCAATATGATCATGGGCGTACGGAAATGCTCTGCTACGTGTGGGGAAATGATGCTCAGTTGGATGGCTATCTGGGGGAGAACCTGCTGTTGAAGGGCCGGCAGTATTGGGTGCACGGGTACCGGTCGCCAATTCTGGTGGTGGAGCAGGTCACCCTGACTTCGGACGTAGTTCCGGCGTCTGAACCGGAACCGGAATTTCCGACGATCGCGCCGCCTCCGTATTCCCCGGAAATAGATGTAATTGAATCCACCCCCTATCAGCCGTACAATTAAATATCAGATTTCAAATATCAGATATCAGATTTTGTCGAATTGCTTTAGGCAAACAATAGTTTGCTGGAGAGAGCGAACGCGCGGAGGCACCATTCAAACCGGGTGTACGTCGGTGTCCAGTTCGCGCATGTGCCTTAGGCAGCGGGCCGAGTGTTCTTTTTCGCCGCAGGCGTCATACATGCGTGCCATATTGTGGTAGTTGACGATCAGGTCTGGGTGCCTCTTCCCAAGGGCTTCTTCCCGGATTTCTATAGCCCAGCGGTAGAGCGATTCCGCCTCGTGGAATTCGCCTCGATCGCTATGGATGATAGCTAAGTTGTTCAGGTAATTTCCCGTTTCGGGGTGATGGATGCCGCGCAGGCGGATGTTGATGTCCAGGGCCTGACGAACGAGCTTTTCCGACTCATCAAGTTGATCCAGGCAGCGCAGAGCGACTGCCAGATTATTCAGGGAGGTGGCCGTATGCGGGTCGTCTTCTGCGAATTCATCACGGGCATATTGCAGCGCTTTCTCCGCCCAATCGCGGGCTTCTTCGTAGTGTTCGACTCGGAAGCATTCAACAAAACGGTCGTTCAGATATTTCCACATGTTCCTTCTCCTGTCGATAAGGGGGCTTTATACGCATGAAGCAGGTGGTGTGCCACAGGTTCGGAATATTTCACTTGCGACAGGGCGGGTGGCGACTTATGGTCCGCTCAAGTAAATTGGAAGGTGGTGTGGAAATGTGGATGGTTTGGGTTGGATATACGGCATCGGTATTGGTGGCCATCTCTCTTTGGACGAGCAATATATGGAAATTCCGCTGGATCAATCTGGCGGGCTCGATGGTATTCGTGGTGTACGGACTTTCCATCGGTGCCTATCCAGTGGCGGCAATGAATACGATCTGTTGCGGATTGAATGTGTATTACATTGTCCAGATGGCCAACCGGAAAGAATATTTCAGCTATCTG
>CAZBEO010000066.1:0-19598 GCA_964490935.1 uncultured Verrucomicrobiota bacterium | reverse complement strand
CCCTCCTTGCGCTCTGTCACGATGCCCGCACGCTTAAGCTGGGACAAGTGACGAGATATCGTGGACTGATCCACCTCCGCCAGCCCGATCAGCTCATTCACGCAACGGTCCCCCCGACTCAACGCATCCAGCAGTAGAATCCGCACAGGATGCGCCAGGGCCTTCAATATTTCGGCACGCGCCTTGGCTTGTTCATAGTTCATAGTGTTTGCATATATGCGCATTCTTGCATATTGTCAAGCGGATTTTGGCCTAAACCAATTCGTCAGAATCTGACATTTGAAATCTGATATCTTATATTTGAACGTGTCACCGTGGACAGCACTATTGGGTCGATCCGCATCCAAAGTCCGACGGATTGTTTTTACTCTCCGACGGGCGCATTCCAATAGGCCTCATCTGTATCCACTGACGGAACCATCGGCCCGACGGACTTCTCCAATGCGACAGGTTCAGGCGTTTTAGGTCTCGTTTTCGCCTTCGCCCCGCCCTGATTTCGATGGCGTATGCCCACCTCTTCTGGAGATCGAAAACTAAAAGCCCCAGCAGCAGGCACATAGTGGTTTTCAGCCCCGATATAATCAAGAAATGCGTTTAATCGGGCACCTTCTTTCGGGATCATCAAATCCGATTCATCCTCGTAGCCGGTACCATCCCTCGTCCGGTAGCGAACGTAGATCACATCGCCTATTTTCCGTCCCTGACCGCTTCGACGAACCTCTTCCACGGCAGCCTTGAGCATGACCACCACGTCCTTCGAGTTTTCGGTCTGAATCACATTGATCTGACTCACCTGAATTTGGAGCACATCCCCGGCGCCCTCCTGCGCCCGAAGCCCGGCTTCCATACCGTATATTCTTTTCTCCTGTTCACCGAGTGTAACACGAAATCCCGCCTCCGCGCCTTCGGGTAGAAGCAGAAGGAACAGCAGAATGCAGGCGGTGGCATTTAGGCCACAAAAAAAAGAAACATAACGCATACCGAGTCACCCCGCAGGATATTCTCACAACCGTTTAAAAACAATTTTTCGCTTCACCGGAGTACGCAGATCGGGTGCATCCGGAATATCTATTTTCGTCGTCCTCGATTTTCCTTCTTCGATATCCGTTAAATCGAAGGACATCTCCTCGTCCTCCTCCGCTGGGCGATCAGGGTCCGGAACCGTAATCTGCGAGTCACATCCCGGGCATTCCGCCTGCATACCGATTACGCTCCGAGGTGCCTCCACTTCTTTGCCGCATATCGGACACCCAAATACAAAGGATTCTTCCATTTCTTCCATGATCTATTCCTCACCTTATGTTTGCGCGGTCTCTTAGCGCACCGGAACGCCACTGGCCGCTTTTCCATCCACGGTGATCAGTTTCAGCCCGTCCGCATCATTGGCCGCCAAAAGCATACCATTCGATTCAATACCCCGAATGACCGCAGGTTTCAAATTGGCCACGATCACAATTTGTTTTCCAATCAACTGCTCCGGCGCGTAATGCTGAGCAATACCCGCCACCAATTGCCGAGGAATACCACCCACATCCACCTGCAACTTCAGCAATTTGTCGGTTCCCTCCACCCGTTCCGCCGCCGTCACGCACGCGGTGCGCAATTGCACTTTCATGAATTCACCGTAGGTGATCACGCCCAGTGCGGCTTCAGCCCCGGATGATGCCTTTTTCCCTTCGGCCTTCTTTGGCTTTGGCTCAACGTTCTCCGTCACAGCCTGCGACTCATCTTTCTGAATACGTGGAAACAACACAGGCGCTGTCCGAAGAACTGTACCCGCCCGAAGCCGTCCCCATTCCTTCAGTTCAGAAAAGGTGGGCGTCCCCTCTTCCAAACCCAGTGCCGAGCGAATCGCCTCCATTTTCCCCGGCATAACCGGCTGAAGAAGACCGGCGGTCACGCGCAGACTCTCCAAGGCCGTATAAAGCGTCGTATGCAGCGGGGTTTTATCGGCCTGTTTGGCCTGAGTCCAAGGCTGCTTCTGCTCCAAATAACGATTCACCGCGCGCACGGCCGTCAGTGCGCCCGTTACACCCTGATCGATCTTCATCCGCTCCAGTGCTTCTTCCATTCCCGATACCGCCTGATGAACACAGGACAACAACTCCTGCTCTTCGGGAGCGTCCATTGCGCCCGCCTCGGGAACAACGCCCCCGCAGTAACTATGCGCCATTTTCAACACTCGACTGAGCAGATTGCCCAGATCATTGGCCAGGTCCGAATTGAAACGGCGCACAAACGCTTCCTCGGAGAAATTCGCGTCCTGCCCCAGGGACATCTCCGCCATCACAAAATAGCGAAAGGCATCCACACCGTAACGGTCTGCCATCTCCATGGGATTCACCACATTACCGAGGGACTTGCTCATTTTGCTGTCACCAAAGAGCCACCAGCCATGTGCAAAGATGGTCTTCGGCATGGGCAGCCCCATCGCGTGCAACATCGTGGGCCAATACACCGTATGGGTCGTCAGAATATCCTTGCCGATTAACTGGCAACTGGCCGGCCACCATCGGTTGAATTGTTCTTCGTCCGACAGATAGCCTACCCCACTGATATAATTCACCAGCGCATCAAACCAGACATAGGTCACAAAATCCGAGTCAAAAGGCAGTTCGATGCCCCAGTTCAGGCGCTTCTTTGGCCGTGAAATACAGAGATCATTCAATGGTTTACGTAGAAACCCCAGGGTTTCATTCCGGCGGAACGAAGGCTGAATAAAATCTGGATGCTCCTCAATATACTGTACCAGCCAGTCCTGCCGACGGCTCATCCGGAAAAAATAATTGGCCTCCCGAATCCGTTCCACTTCCCGTCGGCATTCCGGGCAGCACCCCTCCTGCAAGTCTTTCTCCGTGAAAAAGCGTTCGCAGGGTGTGCAATACCAACCATCGTATTCATCCCGGTAAATCTCACCCCGATCATAAAGGTCCTGCAGTATCTTCTGGACGATTAGTTTATGTCTCGGCTCCGTCGTCCGAATAAAATCATCATTCGTAATTTCCAGTTTTTTCCAGAGTTCCTGAAAACGGACCACGGTGGAATCGGCCTGCTCCTGCGGAGTCATGCCTGCCGCCCGCGCAGCCTTTTCCACCTTTTGCCCATGCTCATCGGTTCCCGTCAAAAAATGGGTGGGCACACCGAGCATCCGGTGAAAACGGGCCAGAACATCCGCTAAAATAGTTGTATAGGCATGGCCGATATGCGCCTTGTCGTTCACATAATAAATCGGCGTCGTCACATAAAAAGTTTCATCGTTCATTCATCAACCTCTTCCTGAATTCGTGACCTAATCTTAAACCGAGCCCCGATGATGTGTCCATCACTGTTTTATCCACCTAAAGTTCGGAGGATTGCCGGGGACCGTCCCAGCGGATCACCGTGCTACAAAGTCCAACAGATTGCTGGGAATAAGGTTAACAAGTTATCCCGATACACACACAATGTAGATGTAACAAAAAGCCGGAAACGACTGAACAGCTGGAATATACATATATGCTGCTGTACTACGAAGACCTCCTGATTTTCATTGTGGCGCTGTTTTACATCGCCTTCGGTGTAAGCGTTTGTTCCATGCGCCGATTTCACATCGGCCTTTTTCCTTGGGGTCTTCTGGGATTATGCTTCTGCTTCTATGGGGTTACCGTTTGGATAACCTTGGGCATGGTTCGGGCACACCTCCCCTTTAGCGTGGAACCATACATTCCCAGTCGGACTGGCCGCCGTCTCCCTGCTCATCGCCATCGTCGTTCTCGCCCTGCTTCAAAAAAAGATTCTGGCCAGTAAATATGGGCCGGGGATACTCCACAACACCATGCGCGGATACTGGTTTTTAGGAGTCGCCGCTGCAACCATTCTCTCCGGCTGCATGCTCTTCTCTTATGCTGTCGGGCAGGCGGAAAGCACCTTGCGAAAAACGATGCTCAACACGGTCGGACTGCTTGTTCAAACGATTAACCCGTCCGATGTGCGAAGCCTGACAGGAGCGAAGGCAGACCTCCAAACCCCTGCTTACCAAAGACTGAAAAAACATCTGGTGCATCAGCACGGTTTCCTTCCAGACGTGCGTTTAATCAGCCTCATGAAGCTTCGAAACAAGCAAACCCTCGTTCTAGTAGACTCGGAGCCGGAGGAGTCGGCGGAGTATTCTCCCCCCGGAGAGGTTTATAGCGAGGCCTCCGAGCAATTGTTGGAAGGCATTCGGAGTGGCACACACTTTATAGAAGGTCTCTGTGTCGATCGATGGGGCATCTGGATGTCCTTCTATTCTCCTGTGAAGGATCATGAGAACAGCGAAACGCTCGTCTTCTTGGCTCTGGATATGGACGCGTACCTCTGGAGCGACACCGTTCGGAAATCCGGCCTCATGCCACTAATGCTCACCGTCATCATCCTCTTTTTGTTGACGGCCATTCATTAAGCGCCTCTTGCAAATGCTGTCCCATCTGCTGGACAATGCCCTGAAATTTACACCGACCGGGTCGATCCATTTTTCGGCGCAACGCCTGCCCTCCGATGAAGAGCAAGTTGAAAAAATTCTGTTCGTCATCAAAGACTCTGGAATAGGTATTCCTCCTGATCGAGTGCAGAAGATGTTTGGACCCTTCACCCAGTTGGACCCAAGTGATACGCGCAAATACGGAGGCATAGGTCTAGGGCTTTCCATTTGTCGGAAATTGAGTGACTTCATCGGCGGAAACATCCGTTTGGAAAGTAAACTCAACGAGGGTACCACGGCGTATCTGACGGTTCCCTTGGCCCTTCCGAAAAAAGATTCCCTACAATAGCCTTGCAACACGTCCTGCCGCATTCGATAATCCGTCAAAAAGAAAAAGGAGTATGTTATGGGAACTCGTGGAAGAGAAATAGTGGGTATGGATGTCGATGAATTGATCCTGATGCTCAACAAAGTGTATTCAGATGAGTGGCTGGCCTATTATCAATACTGGCTGGGTGCCAAGGTGATCAAGGGCCCCATGAAAGACGCCGTGGCCGCCGAATTGCTACAACACGCCACCGAAGAACTGGGCCATGCCGACCTGCTCGCAAACCGAATCATTCAACTCGGTGGAACGCCCGTTTCCACACCCGAAAAATGGTTCGAGTTCACGAATTGCGGCTACGCTGCGCCCGATGATCCCCATGTCGAAAAACTCCTCGAACAAAACATCCAGGGAGAACAGTGCGCCATCAGTGGATATAAATCCATTATGGAAAAAACGCGCGATGCGGACCCGGTGACGTACAACTTGGCTCTGCAGATTCTGAGCGATGAAATTGAACACGAGGAGGATTTGCAGTCGCTTCAGGAGGATATACAACTGCTCCTGCAGCGCAACTAACAAGCCGCCGGACTTTAGGTGTTTTAAACTTGGGGCACCGCTGTTCGACGCTGTTCAATTAGCGGTATTGCACGGGGTAGTTGTTAGAGCCAGTGGCGTCAATCACGAGCGGAACGACGCCTTTTTGCGCACTGGCCTGCAGCAGAGCCACGACCTTGCGCAGTCGCTGTTCCACCTCGTCCGGCGCCAAGAGAACGCGTGCCCCCATGCCCAGTTTCAGTTCCATGAAATCGGGATTGTTCACCTTGATTTCACGGATGTCCAAATATTTTCCAAGCCGGCTGGTATCGCAGGTGTTCAGCACGTCGAGTGCGTGCCGCACTTCGATCGTATCGAGATAGCTTCCGGGACGCAGCCCCGCCTGCCGTACACCGCTAATGACCGGAAGATTCGGCGTGCGGGAACTGGGCCCGAGAACGTACCCTTCATGATCGAGCGCCAGCGGAATGTAATTGCCCTGTTTATCGAGCTGAGCCAAGGCCTGCCGCTCAGTGACTTGAATGACCAGCGTGTCGGGAAGCTCCCTGCGAACCACCACTTTTTCAATGATCGGCACACGGCTCACCAGCAGATGCTGAATGGCGTCGATGTCCACCGTGAAAATATTCATCCCCTCCTGCACATTGGCCCATTCGCGCAAACGGGACGGGGTGGCCTGGCTGCCATCGGATTCTAGGCGCAGGGTGCGAATAGTGAATTGCTCATTCTGAGTAAAAAGCAGGCGGCCTAACGATTGAGTACCCAAAAGAACCAGCAGAATGATGGCGGACAAACTGAGCGTCAGCACAAAAATGGAAATCCATCGCTGCCGCCAAGCCAGACGCTGCTCCTTCACGCGGGCACGAACCAGCAGGACCGGCTCATGATAGGCACGCCGCCGGGTGTTTTTTCTTGATCTTACCTTGGGATATTCTTCGTCATGCCACCACATTATTCACATCCCGTTGCCTGCAAGAAGGTTAACCATGTACAGGATCACTCACACACTTGACTTGCATACAAAATAAACGACCTGTAGTGGTTTGGCAACCCATTTTTTAACAAAAACAACAAGATGTTGTTGTAAGTGAACAAAAAAGTCCCCGCCGGGTAAGGACGGGGACTTCTCTTAAGGCTTGAGCCGACTGAATCAGCCGTTGACCTTGGCCATGTACGCCATGAGATCGATCACCTTGCAGGAATAACCCCACTCATTGTCATACCAAGACACCAGCTTGACAAACGTATCGCTCAGCGCAATACCGGCCTTGGCATCGAATACGCTCGTGCATTCCTCGCCAATGAAATCGGAGGAAACCACATCGTCTTCCGTATACGCCATGATGCCCTTGAGTTCGCCTTCGGAAGCGGCTTTCATGGCCGCCTTGATTTCGCTATACGTGGCAGGCTTCGCCAGACGGCAGGTCAGGTCCACCACGGAAACATCCGCCGTCGGAACGCGGAAGGCCATACCCGTCAGCTTACCATTCAATTCAGGAATGACTTTGCCCACCGCTTTCGCAGCGCCAGTGCTCGAAGGAATAATATTGAAGGCCGCGCCGCGTCCGCCGCGCCAGTCCTTGGACGAAGGACCATCCACGGTCTTCTGCGTGGAGGTGGTGGCATGTACGGTCGTCATCAGACCTTCCGCCACGCCCCAGTTGTCGTTAACCACCTTCACCAACGGCGCTAGGCAGTTGGTGGTGCAGGAGGCGTTGGAAACAAACTGCGTGCCCTTCGTATAGGACTTTTCGTTCACGCCCATCACAAACATCGGCGTGTCATCCTTGGAAGGAGCGGACATCACCACATATTTCGCACCCGCCTTGATGTGCGCCTGTGCCTTTTCCTTCGTCAGGAAAACGCCCGTGGATTCCACAATGTATTCCGCGCCGCATTCGGCCCACTTGATTTCCGCCGGGTCCTTGCAAGAATATACCGAGATCGCCTTGCCGTTGACCACGAATTTTCCATCCTTGGCTTCCGCCGTGCCTTTGAAGCGACCATGCACCGTGTCGTACTTCAGCATGTAAACCATGTAATCCAAATCAATGAACGGATCATTGATGCCGACCACTTCAATGTCCTTGCGTGCGCAAGCCGCACGAAAAACCAAGCGCCCGATGCGTCCAAAACCATTAATACCCACTTTAACTGTCATTTTTATACTCTCCTGTATGTTTGGAAGTTCACGATTTTAAACCCGGAAATAAATGAGTCCGTGTTCAAATTGGGACGTAGAGTAGCGGAATGCGCCCGGCCCGTCAACGATCAACGGGGCGTTTTGTTTTTTGCCTTGGCATTCCGGCGAAACCATGTCCGGCTTGGTGCTGCGTGCACCGCAAGCATTCACCACAAAAACCAACTCTCCGCATATTTTATCCACAGATTACACAGATTTGCCACTTCGTTGCTGTCGCAGGCTCCAGCCCTTTTCCGCTTCGCTCCAATTCACAGATTTTGCTCAGGCACTGCATAAATCATTCACCACAAAGATCACAAGGAACTCAAAGAAAGCAACGTTCAGGAAATCCTGTACATCCTGTCAAAAAACAGCAAAGCCCGAGCCCCCTCCTCATCCCAATCTGCGTAATCGGTGTAATCTGTGGACAAAAACAGCGAAGCCCGAGTCTATGTGCTCTCTTCGCTCTCTGTGGTGAATTCCTGCATCCTGTCCAATCCGTTTCGGCTCCTTCAATTTCTGCACGATTTCCCGATGGCGGCGGTTTGCATGATCGTATCGCACAACTCGGGAAAGGGTATGCCGGCGGCGGCGGCGGCTTTGGGTAGCAGGCTCGTCTCCGTGAATCCGGGAATGGTGTTGTTTTCGAGCAGGACGATGCGTCCCTCCGGTGTGACGCGAAAATCCATCCGGCTCATGCCCGCGCATCCGAGCGCTTCATACGCCTTCCGAGCTGCGTTCTGACAGCCATCACGCCACGCCTCCGGTATCACGGCAGGACAAATATAGGTGCTTTTCCCCTTGGTATATTTAGCCGTGTAATCAAAATTCCCCTGCGGCGCGACGATTTCGATCACCGGCAGCGCCTGCCCGTTGACCAGCCCCACAGTCAACTCGTGCCCTGGAATATACTCCTCCGCCAGCACCACGCCATCATAGGAAACCGCATCCGCGAAGGCCGCCTCCCATTGCGACTCCTCGAAGACCAGATGCACCCCGAGGCTCGACCCCTGACGCAGAGGCTTCAACACGCACGGCAGAGGAATCTCACGACAACACGATTCCGTAAGGAAGGCGTGATGGGGTATGGATATTCCCGCTCGACCCAGCACTTGATGACTGAGCTGTTTATCGAAGGAAAGGCGACTGGCCTCCGGGCCGGAGCCGGTGTACGGCACACCCTTTTCTTCGAGCAGTCGTTGCGCGGTTCCATCCTCGCCGAAGGTGCCGTGAAACGTGAGAAAGACCGCCTCCACGCCCTCGGGCACAACCAGCTCCTCCGTATCCATCACCACTTCCTGCACGGCATACTGTTTTGCGCGGAGCGCCTCGGCCACCGCACGTCCCGAACGCAGCGATATTTCATATTCCTTTGAGGGTCCACCCATCAACACGCCCACCTGATTATACAGTCTCTTCATCGTCATCCTTTTTACAGTTGCTCTTGTCAAAATACTCATCATAACGCAGCCCACGTGCAATCGTATCCACATCCCCCGCCCCAAGAATCAGCAGCGTATCTCCGGGCGCGAGGTTCACCTGCATTTCATCCCACGCCTGTGCGGGCGAATCCACCAGCCGGGTACCACCCGGAAAAACCGGAAGCACCTCCAGCAGATCACGCGAGGTCCCGCCCAGAATAGGCGACTCCGAAGCCGCATACACCGGACACAACAGCAACGAATGCGCGCCGTCAAACGCATGAATGAATTCCGTTTTCAACGCCAGCGTCCGCGTGTAGCGATGCGGCTGAAAAATGACCTGAATCCTGCCACCGGTCCGCCCCACCAGCGCCATCTGCATCACGGCACGCAGCGCCGTGGGATGATGCGCATAATCCGAAATCACTTCCGCGCCACGCCATCTGCCGCACTGCTCGTAGCGCCGCAACACGGGCCGATACACCGCCAGCGCCTCGCGAAATGCCTCGAATGAAACACCGTATTCCGAAACCACGAGAAAGGCCGCGAGAGCATTGAGGGCATTATGGCGCCCATGCAGCGGCATGATCACCGTGCCATACGCGCCGGCGCGTCCGATCATTTGGAACGACAATCGTCCGGGCTCATCGCGGCATTCATCCGCCTTCAAATAGCATCCTTCCGAAAAGCCATACGTCAGAGCCTGCGGAAAGTCGCGCCCAACCCGCCGGGCCCCTGCATCATCCCCGCAATAGATAATGCGCTTTCGCGCCGACGAAAGAAACTGCCTGAAACATTCTTCTAAATCTTCCCGCGAAGCGAAATGCTCCATGTGATCGTATTCCAAATTGGTCATCACGGCTGTTTCCGGTTCATAGCGCGAGAGCGTACCGTCGCTCTCATCCGCTTCGAGCACGATCAATTCTCCATCGCCCCAATCCGCCACCGGATGATCGTGCCGTTCCCCGCCAACAAAATAGCCCGGACGACGCCCCGCGTGCTCCAGCACATGGGCAATCAGGGCCGTGGTCGTGGTCTTTCCATGGGTTCCACTCACGGCAATCGACGGCATTCTCTGCGTCAACGCGGCTAGTACTTCACCCCGTTGATAAACCGGAATGCCCCGCTCCAAACACGCACGAACCTCCACCTGGTCCATCGGCACCGCGGTGCTGCGCACCGCCCACTTCACCCCTTCGCCCACCTGCTGCGCCGAATGCCCGCCATAGACGCACACCCCGCAACGCGCCAGCCAATCCGTTTGCGTGTTTTTCAATAGATCGGACCCCGTCACGAAAAATCCGCGACCCGCCAGCAAGCCCGCCAGCCCGGCCATGCCGATTCCGCCAATACCGATCAAATGCACCGGGTCATCGGTCTGCCGCACCTGCTCCGCAAGCGCAGGATGGGTTCGCTCGAAAGAGGCCTTCAGCATGTCGCCTTCCTCCCCCGATCCGCCCTCTCACGCGCCACCGTGCACACGAGATCTGCCAACGCCTCCGCCGCCCGATGCCGCGCGCATCGCTTGGCCGCAGCGCTCATCGATGCGATACGATCGCGAGAAGCCATCCGGTCCGCCAGGTACTCCGCCAGTCCATTTGCCGTCAGCTCACTCTCTTCGCGCACATCCGCCATCCCGGCGGCAGCCATCACCCGCGCATTTTCCAACTGATGGTTCGAGGCGGCAAACGGATAGGGAACAAACAAGGTCGGCATACCATAGATGGCCAACTCCGCACAGGTCGCCGCGCCCGAACGGCAAACCGCAAAATCGGAGGCATGATAGAGAGAGGTCATATCGTGATCAAACGCCTTCACTCGTGCGAGGACCCCGTGGGCTCTGTATTTCTCAAACAGTACCGTTTCATCGGCGGGCCCCGTCAGATGAATCACCTGAAAAGCCTTTCCGCTTTTTTGCAGCAACACAAACGCCTCTGAGGCCAGTTCATTCAGACGGTGCGCGCCACCGCTTCCACCCATGACCAGGAAGGTAAACAAATGGCGGTCCAGCCCGTCCGGATAGTGAGCCGTCCGCACCGATTCGATTTCACGGCGCAGGGGCATGCCCGTCAGCACCAGTCGCGGATGTTTCAGATGCTCCGCCGTTTCCGGAAAGCCAATGCCGATGGCGGTGGCCCATCGGGCCAGCCAATGAATCGCCTTGCCGGGGATGACATTCGATTCGTGCAAGATCACGGGAATCTTCAACGATGCCGCTGCCAATACCGGCCCTACCGAGGCATAGCTACCCATGGCCAGCAGAGCATCCGGCAGCGAGGTACGCATGCGCCTTCGGCATTCCAACTCCGCCTGTACAAGCATCCACCCCGCACGCAGCGATTGCAGCGAAAACCCAGAAGGCAATCCTTCAGAGTGAATTCGTTCGACCGGCCCGGTCCAATGGGCCGTAGCGGTCGCCTCCACCGCCTTGCCCGCCATCCACAGCGTAACCTCGTGCCCAGCATCCCGCAGCACTTGGGCCGTAGCCAATCCCGGAAAGATGTGCCCGCCCGTTCCGCCACAGGCCACGGCTATTTTCATGGTGCCTTGTTCCTTCATACCGTCCACCCGCTCAACACTTCACCAATTAAATACAGCGAACCGGTTACCACCACCACCCCGTCCTCCTTCAGCGCCCAGACCTTCGCCTTTTCCAAAGCCTGTGCCGGATTTTCGCAGGGCTCCGCTGAAAGGCGGAAACCGCGAAAAAGTTCCGCCAGTTCTTCGTGATTCATACTGCGCGGGCTGTCCACCGGAACGGTCCAGCAGGCATTCGCCAGCGAGGCCAGGCGCTCGGCCATGCGGCGGGTATCCTTGTCGACCAGAAAACCGCACACCAGCCCAATACGCCCAAATTTTTCACGCCGAAGCGTAGCCGCCAAGCTCTCGACGCCCGCCACGTTGTGAGCGCCATCCAGAATAATGCGCGGATGCTCCGAGAGGGTTTCATACCGTCCGCGCCACTGCACCCCGGCAATCCCTTTGCACACTTTTTTTGGATCGAATGCCCAGCCAATCACCTCGGCCGTTTCCTCGAATGCCGCCAGCGCCACCGCCAGATTTTCAATCTGATGCGCCCCCTTCAAAGGCAGCGTAACTTTGCCATAGGTTAGGCTGTCGCTTTCCACCTGCAGCACCTGACCTTCCGTGGTTTCCTTCATTCGCTGAATCGAGATCTGCTCGTTTGCGTAGCGTACGGGCACACCCAACGCTGCGGCCTCGCGGTGCAGCACGCTCAGGGCTTCGTCGCTCAGCGTTCCGACCACCGCCGGACGTCCCTTCTTCAAAATGCCGCACTTTTCACCCGCGATTTCTTCAATAGTACTGCCAAGAAAGGTGACATGATCCAGCGTCACGTTGGTAATCACTGAAACCAGGGGAATAATCACATTGGTCGCATCCCAGCGACCGCCCATGCCGGTTTCCAGCACCACCACATCCACACCCACGTCTGCGAAATGCTGAAAGGCCAGCGCGGTGGTCAATTCGAAGAAGGTGGCCGGACGGCTCTCCGGCAGTGCGCACCTCCGCGCATCCGCCTGCAATAGGCGGTCAAGATACAAGCAAAGAGTCTCGTCATTCATCTCCTCGCCGTTCACCCGAAAACGCTCATGCAGTCGAATCAAATGCGGCGAGGTGTAGAGTCCGGTTTTGAGACCCGCATGACGCAGCATGGACTCCAGCAAGGCGCAGACCGATCCTTTGCCGTTGGTGCCGGCCACATGAATGACAGCCAGGGCGCGGTGCGGATTTCCGAGTTCTTCAAGCAGCGACTGAATGACATCCAACCCCGGGCGAACGCCCCCGCTAAGCCGACGACTGATCTCGGCCAGCATCGTGTTCAACGCCTCGGAAGCCGCGCGCCCTTCGCCGTCGCTCATAGCCGTTTCCTATCTGTCGGAGTCGGAGGATTCGCGTACCGGCACGTCAATGGCTGACGCCTCGTCATCCGCGCCATCCTCGTTCCAGTCGTCTTGGCTTTGCGCGTAACGGGCGCTCATGAAATAATCCAGCAGGCGTATCACGGTTTCTTTCATTTCGTGACGATGCACAATCATGTCGATCAGCCCGTGTTCGAGTAGAAATTCGGATTTCTGAAATCCTTCGGGCAGATCCTGCTGCGTGGTTTCCTTGATCACGCGCGGCCCGGCAAAACCGATGAGGGCATCGGGTTCGGCAATGATCACATCGCCCAGCGTGGCAAAACTGGCCATGACTCCGGCGGTCGTCGGGTTGGTCAGGATGGGAATATAGGGAAGTTTTGCCTGGGCGTGGCGAGCGAGGGCCGCACTGGTTTTCGCCATCTGCATCAGACTGGTCAGCCCCTCGTACATGCGGGCGCCGCCGGATGCACAGGAGATCACCACCGGCAGACCGGCATCGGTGCCCCGTTCGATCATGCGGGTGATCTTTTCACCCACAACAGCCCCCATACTGGCGCCGAGAAAAGAAAAATCCATCACGCCGAAGGCGACCTCGTGATGCGCGATGTTTCCCCGACCGCAGGTGACGGCATCTTTGTAGCCCGTCTTCTTCATGTTCGATTCGAGCTTGGAGGCATAGGAACCGTTGGCCGTGAATTTGAGGAGGTCCACACTGGTCATGTGTTCATCCCATTCCACAAAACTGCCGGGTTCGATCAACAGGTCGAGACGGTCCTTCCGGGCCATGCGGAAATGGTGGTCACATTTCGGACACACACTTCCACCGCTGTCGATTTCACGTTTAAAAACGATTTCCGCGCAGGAAGGACACTTCAGCCAGAGGCCATCCGGCATGTCGCGCTTCTTGGCGGCAATCGCCTTATTCGGTTTCTTTCCAAAAAAAGGTATATAAGCCATTCCGTTTCATCCCGCTATACTGGGTTACAACGCTCCTCGGGCAAAGGTCAGCACATCCACCTTTGCCGCGCCTGCTTTCTTTAATGTACGCGCACACTCATTGACCGTCGCACCGGTGGTCATGACATCATCAATCAGGATAAGCCATTTTCCTTCCAACCAGCGAGCCCAACGCGTGCTGAATACGCCCAGTACGTTAGAACGACGCTGGTTTGCTGTCAATTTAGTTTGCGTGGAAGTCAGCCGGTTTCTTTTCAGGAATCTGGTATACAGAGGCTTATGAAAAGCCTTGGCGAGTCCCCGTGCGAGCAGTTCGGCCTGATTAAAACCGCGTTCGCGCTTTTTTTGATGGTGCAACGGAACAAAAATAAATCCATCCGCAGAAGGCACATCAAAGCCACAGAAAAGGCATGCGCTCATGAAGCGAATGATATCTTGGGTCAACCACAGACCATCCCGGTACTTGAAGGTCATGAGAATTTCCCGCATGACGCCCTCATGCAGCACGCAGGAACGGGCCATGTCAAAAGCGGGAGGTGTTCGCATACAGGCGTGACAGGTGTAGTCATGGTCAATCATTCCAACCACAGGTTGTCCGCAGCGCATGCAGTACGGCGGCTGGATCACGGAGGCCTGTGCCATGCATTCCCAGCACAGATAGCGCCCATCGCCGGTGTCACATAAGCCGCCGCCGCATCCTTCGCACGTCCTCGGATAAAGAATATCCAGAACTGTTATTCCCTGTTCAATCATAGGTTTTGTCTCGCCAGATCAGCCATCAGACGGTTCAGCCGGAAGGTCATTCAGCGTCATCGCCTCTCGTTTTCCTGCATGAACATAATAGATCACAGCGGCCAGCAGCGCGAAGAGAAGGCTCATGGCCAGAGCCACCCCGCTTTTGGCGATGCCGGGAGTCGGCCCGAAGCAGTACGGGAGTATCTGCTGATTCCGATCGTCAAAAAAGGCATCGCCAAAGCGCATGATCCAGACCCAGCCCGCGTGCAGACCGATGACAAAATATAAATTTCGGAAGCGGGCATAAAAATAGCACAGACTCACTCCCATGAAAAAGAGCGTAGCCATTTTGAATCCCTCGTAGCTCCAGCGTATATCGTCATAGGTAAACATATACGGCATCAGGCGAAAGGCCGAATCCCAGGAGGCATGCACAATGCCAAACGGATTTTCCGGGCGGGCGAAATGCACCACGGAGAAAAAGACGCTGGCGATCAACACCGCCACCGCCACGCCGACGGCCTTGCGAAGCGTTCCGAAGATCACCCCCCGAAACAACCATTCCTCAATAAACCCCACCAGCAAAGCACCCACCAGATTTCCCAGCATCTTCAAGCAGAAACGGACGCTCCAGATCGACTCGCCTCCCGGCACATACGCACCGGTTAGTCCGCCCGCCGCCAGCAGAATCGCCATGCTCGCCATTCCAAGGATAAATCCAACCGCAAGCCGCGTCTTCCACTGAACCCCCCGCCTGAATCCCTGTTTTTCCAGCGTGACAAGCCCCGCACAGCGCATCATCAGAAAGGCCCCGATCAGAACAGAAATCAACACGCACCGCGAAACTAGTTTCTCAAATTCAACCTCGCGCAGAAGCGAGACGGACTCGAACGAACGCCCCGCCGAAATCAATCCGTTATAGATCGGCGGCGCAAGCAAGGCGCCCACAAAAACCGAGAGAATAAACAGGATAACGATTTTAATCAGCAGCGAAAAATCAAGAGTTCTGTCGGTTGGGGACACGCTTTTTCTCCTTCTCCTCCGCCACCGGGACGGCATTCGGATCGTACAGGCCCCGATGCAGCATTTCGAAATACAACTCACGGCTGAGCCAGGCATCCGTGGACGCATAGATAATCTGCTTTTCCGATAGGTGATCGCTCGCCCAATTGGAGCGCTGCGCCGATTTGGAAATCCGGAACCCCATGAGCAGTGCCGCCAGCCCCTTGAGACCATGATGCTGCAAACCCGCCCGGCGGGCCGCCACCCCCAAATCCAAGAACCCGGCAGGCTCAAACTCCCGCAGACTCTTCAAATCCTTCAAATCATCATGCAGCGCAACGCCGCATTTCAAAATGTCCGGGTTCGCAAGCAAGTGGCACAGGGACTCCGGCAGCAGGAGATCAATCAGACGGAAAATATACACGCCATCCGAACCGGCCACCTGCAGCAGCGCAGGCGGATTCTTTTCGCCTTTGACGAAGCACGGCTTCGACTCGATGTCAAACCCGAGCACATGGTCCTGGCTAATTTTTTCAACAGCTTCATCCACGTCTTCTTTTCGGCGAATGAAATGGATGGTGCCCTGATAAGAGCGCAAAGGCAGCGTATTGATGTCTTCGTGTGATAGTTTCCGCGTCAATGTCATATAGTTATATCCCGCTTGAAAGTTGGAATATGACACCCTTATCAAACGGGCCGGAAGGTTTGGAGCATAAAAAGCCGTGATTTTGACAGGAAGGACTCTATTTTTTTATAAACACCACATCATCAACGCAAAAGGCCGATGGTTCCCTCCGCTTTCCGCTGTCATTCAGATTAATGACCAGCCGTGCGTCCACCGCTCCCTTCGGCGCGGTGACCAACGTGTGGAACTGTCGCCACTTCCGCTTAGAAAGATTATTACCCCAAAACGGACCGGTGTCCCGTGAAACTTCCACGCCCTTTTCGTCGCGCCACTCGATACACAACCCTCCGGAGGCCTTGCCCGACATTTGCATGTCCGGATGGTCCAGCACATACAGTTCGCAGTAGTACTTTTCCAGCTCCTGCACGGACAAAGAAATCCAGACCCCTTGCGTGACATTTTCCTGCAGCGTCGTCTTCATGAAGAGCGACTGCTTGCCCGAGTAAAAATATTTGGAAGAAAGTCCAGCCTGCTCCTCCACCCCCGCCACCGTCGTGTAAACCTGCCAGCCATCGGGATTGACGGGCGTTTCAATCTGGTTTTCAATCGGTGGCATCTCGAACCCAGCATTGGTCACGATGTTGCCTTCCTGCGCCGATACACCCCTCGGCAAAACAGCAACCAGTAGAACCATCAGAAAAAACACAACGAATCGTCCGCCCTTTTTCATACATCCATCCTCCTTTTAACATCCGCAGGTTGAACGAATGGTCAAGTCCAAATCAACCTCACGCGAGACAGGCGTCTCCTTTTCCAACACACATTGCAGGGCCGCCTGAGCGGCGTACCGCCCCATCTCGCGCATGGGAATTTTCACCGTGGAAAGACGCATGTGACGGGCGGAAATAATATCATCAAAACCCATCACTGCCACCTCCTCCGGCACGCGGATGCCCGCCGCCGAAAGCGCCGAAAGAACGCCCAATGCCATGGCGTCATTCATTGCAAAAACTGCGTCGGGCAGCTTGCCGCCGGAGCGGATCATTTCATCCATCGCAAGAAAGCCGGAATCCTCCGTAAAATCGCCGTCCATAATACGCTCGGAGGGAATGCTCAACTGCAACTGCTCCATGGCCCGCAGAATCCCCCGCATACGCCCTTCTGTATCATAATTTCCGAACGGCCCGCGTATAATGCAGATATCCCGATAGCCGTGCGTACCCACCAAATGATGCATCGCTTTTTCTGCGCCCTGCACGTTATTCATGGATATGCTGGCCATATTCGATCCCTCAAACGGGCGGTCGAGCAGAATAACCGGCATACGCGCCTCCGACGCCACCTCCTGCAGAAAGTCGGAGGAGAAGGTCAGATTCATCACCACCAACGCATCTATGCGCCGACCAAACAGATAATGACGAAGCAGGCGTTCTTCATCTTCCACCCCATGCGAAAAACCAGTCATAATATGATAATCACGCCGAGCCGCTTCCTCATCAATTCCCAGCAGCACCTCGGAATAAAAGCCACTGTCAAAATCGGGGAAAAGCACCCCCAGGGTTTGCGTCGTCTGACCTGCCAACGAGCGGGCAGCCGGGTTCGGATGATACTGCATGTCCTCAATGATCTTCACGACCTTCTGCCGCGTCTTCTCCGTCACCAACGGACTGTTGTTGATCACACGGGATACGGTGGCCGTTGAAACGCCCGCCTTTTCAGAAATATCATACAAAGTCACACTCATAGCTCAATCCGTCTCCCGTCGCATCCATTATTTGCCAAGCAGCCTTCATCAAACTGAATCTATCCGGTTACATTTAACGCTTACATCTTCATGTTATGGACAGGAGAACAACGCGATTCAAGCATCAAATAAGCGGAAAATCCGACAAGCCGCAATTTTTTGTCGTCAAAACGTCTTTCATTCAGCAACATGCACGAATTCTTTTGAAACACGGATAAGATAAGGAACCATCCTATGAATTCTGGCAACTGGATCGCCATTCTCGACTTCGGTTCGCAATATACCCAACTGATTGCCCGCCGAATTCGCGAGCAGAATGTCTACTGTGAAATCCTGCGTTACGACACTCCGCTCTCCGTTTTGCGCGACCGTGCCCCGAAGGGACTGATCCTCTCCGGTGGACCAGCCAGCGTCTTCGATCCCGACTCGCCGCAATGCGATGCTTCCCTCTTTGACCTCGACCTGCCCATCCTCGGCATTTGCTACGGAATGCAGCTCATGGCCTTCCGCCTGCAGGGGCAGGTATCGCCGGGGCATTCCAGAGAATACGGCAGCGCCCGCGTCAACCTCCTCTCCCGCGAAACCCTTTTCCGTGACTGCCCCGAAACGCTCGATGTCTGGATGAGTCACGGCGACCAGATACAAGCCGTACCCGCCGGCTTCATTCCCACCGCCTCCACGCCCACCTGCCCTGTGGCCGCCATGGAAAATACGCAACGCAACCGCTTCGGCCTCCAATTTCACCCCGAAGTCGTCCACACCGAACACGGAAAAGACATCCTGCGCCATTTTCTTTTCGATGTCTGCGCCTGTCGCGACGACTGGAAAATGTCAGGGTTCGTCCAGGACAGCATTGAAGCCATACGAAAAAAAGTGGGCTCGCAGCAGGTCCTCTGCGGCTTAAGCGGCGGCGTGGACTCCTCCGTGGTGGCCGCTCTGCTCCATCGCGCCATCGGTCCCCAACTGCACTGTGTCTTTGTGGACACCGGCCTGCTGCGCCACGGAGAAGCAGAACACGTCAAACACACCTTTGGCGAAACCTTCGGCGTGGATCTACATGTGGCTGAAGCCGCCGACGCATTCCTCGGCAAACTCGCTGGCGTCAGCGATCCAGAACAGAAGCGAAAAATAATCGGCGCCACCTTCATTGACATCTTCGCACGCGAGGCACGCTCCATCGGAGACATTCGTTTTCTAGCACAGGGCACGCTCTATCCCGACGTGATCGAAAGCATCTCCCCACTCGGCGGCCCTTCCGTGACCATCAAAAGCCATCACAACGTCGGAGGCCTGCCTCCCGACCTCCAATTCGACCTGATTGAACCTCTGCGCGAACTCTTCAAAGACGAAGTCCGCGCGCTCGGGCGCGAACTCGGGTTGCCCGAGGAGATGGTCAACCGCATGCCCTTCCCCGGACCGGGACTCGCCGTGCGCATCCTGGGCGAAGTCACCCGCGATCGCGTCACCCTGCTTCAACAGGCCGACCTGCGCGTCCAGGAGGAATTGCTGAAACTGGATGAATACCTCGACATCTGGCAGGCCTTTGCCATATTGCTCCCGGTACAGACTGTCGGCGTCATGGGCGATGGACGCACCTATGAAAACGTGGTCGCCGTGCGTGCCGTGCAAAGCATCGACGGCATGACCGCCGACTGGTATCGCCTCCCCTACGACACCCTCGAAGCCATCTCCTCGCGCATCATCAACGAAGTGCGCGGCATCAACCG
>CAZBEO010000065.1:0-19624 GCA_964490935.1 uncultured Verrucomicrobiota bacterium | reverse complement strand
TTTCTCTTGCTCTTCGCGCTCACTCTCCGCTTGGCCCGTGGGGACACAGGCCCTCTCCGAGATGGAAAAAGGCCACCGCCTTCGTCGCTGTCCCGGCATTGCAAAAATTTAACACCCACAGCAAAATACCCCGGTTGTTTCACGAAATTCCCGGAAGAACCTTTAAAAAACGATATCCCTCCAAAAATTTGCGTCCATTCGCGTCGATTCGCGGTTTCCCACAGCATTTTTTACAGAACTCTTGCATTTTCAGAGCAAATATAGGCATTTTGCAGCAAGTGAACGTAAGTTTTACTCAAATTGGCTCGGATTTAGTGTTCTTTTTGCGATTTTTTGATCGTTTTTGCCAATATTTAGCGAATTTTCGCGTTTTTCGTAGTTGAAATTCGTTTGTTATCCCGATCATGCCTCTTCTCTTCGTTTTGAAACCATTCTCCTTTCCGCCTCTCAAAAATGATTTTTCCCTCATTTTTGACAAAACATCAGCTGGAAACATTGTGATTTTTAAAAAAAACACCCGTTTTTTGCCCTGTTTTCATCATTTTCGCGCATTTTTAGCCTTTTTGGACGTCTCGGCGCTAATTTGGAACGCTTTCTGCTTAAATATATGCTGTTATCTGAACCCCCGGAGTGGCTTTAGTGAAAACAGTACGATACATGATGTGGATTACCGTCCTGCTGATGGGACTTTGGCTGGTTGGCTGCACGTCGACCGGCACCTCCTACACGCGTACCGTTCCGCTGTTCGAACCCGGCGTAGTCTACAGCCCGGATGATGTTCTTTGTGTAAACAGTCGTGGAGGTCTCTATTTCGCCAGCATAAATCCCTGAATCCACAACCCATTCCCCCAACACGGTCCCGTCCGATTCCCTCCCCAACAGTCGGCGGGACCTTCTTTTTTTTATACAAACAATCCGGTATTGACCCCCACGGGCCTCCCCTGTTTAAATGACCGCTAGTCAAAACACGGGAGTTTTATCATGAACATCAAAGTCACCATCGCCGGAGCGGCAGGCCGAATGGGCCGCGCCCTCATTCACGGCATGCAGTTGGATCACCTCGAAAGCCTGTCCCTGTGCGGCGCCTTCGAGCGCAGCGGCCATCCAGACATCGGAAAAGACGCAGGCCACCTCTGCGGCATCGGCGAACTCGGCATCCCCCTCACCGACTCCATTGAAAAAAGCGCACAACACGCCGACGTCATCATCGACTTCACCTCCCCCGCCTCCACACTGGAAAACTGCCACTGGGCATCCGAAAACGGCAAAGCACTCGTGATCGGAACCACCGGGCTCTCCGAAGAAGACATCGGCCTCATTCGACAGGCGGCAGCCCGCATTCCCGTCGTGATGGCGCCCAATATGAGTCTGGGCGTCAACCTCCTGTTCTCGCTCGTACGTCAGGCCGCCGCCGCCCTCAAGGACAAAGGGTATGACGTGGAAATCATCGAACGGCACCATCGCCGCAAGAAAGATGCACCAAGTGGAACAGCCATCGGACTCGGCAAAGCGGTGGCCACCGGCTTTGACTGGAATCTTGCCAAAGTGGCCGTGGATGGACGTACGGGCGTCGCCAAAGAAGAACGCCCCATCGAACAAATTGGATTTCACGCCGTCCGCGGAGGCGACATCGTGGGCGACCATACCGTTCTCTTCGCCACCGAAGGCGAGTGCATCGAGCTTTCACACCGAGCCACCACACGCGACACCTTTGCTATGGGCGCCCTGCAATCGGCCTTCTGGGTGGCCGGGCAAAAACCGGGGCTCTACTCCATGATGGACGTACTCGGCCTCACCTGACACGCGCATAGGCTTGGAGATGTTTTGAACGCAGAGAAACAAGGGTCGCGAATTTCGGGAGGGGTGCTGTCCTCAGCGTCCTTTTATTTTTCTCCAGATCATTCCTTATTTCTCTTGCTCTTTGCGCTCATTCTCCGTCTTGGCATCGCCGGGAGTTCCGGCTACTCTCCGCGTTTAATCGCATGAAGGCAAAACCCTTGCCGGAGGAAACATGGAAACGGGAATCAGCTTGGGAAGTAACATGGGAGATCGACAGGCCTGCCTGCGCGAGGCCCACCGTCGAATGCTCGCCCTGCCGGGCGTGATCGACCGCGGATGCTCGCCGATCTATGAAACAGAACCGGTGGGCGTCGCCCCAGAATATCAACACCTCAAGTATCTGAACGCCGTCATCCTGATTGATTCGCAGGCACCTGCACAGGCACTGCTGGAGCAGATACACGCGATCGAGGAGAGCATGGGACGCATTCGCGGTTCCGCCCCGAATCTGCCCCGTCCGATTGATATGGATATCCTCTATGTGGGGTCCACCATCATCAAAGACGCCGACCTGTGCGTACCGCATCCGCATTGGGCCGAACGCAGCTTCGTGGTGCAGCCCTTGAGCGACCTTCGCCCCAACCTGATCATTCCCGGGGCAACACAAACGGTAAAAGCCATTGCCGCAACCCTGCCCGATGCGCACACCATCCGACTCTATTCCCTACGGTGGTAGCACGGTGATCTCCGAGGTCGCTTTCCCGTTCTCGCTCTCCCCCGCATTCTCCGCGCCCTCTGTGGGAAAACCTCCCCCAAGAAAAAACCGCACAAAACTGAAAAATACTACTTGCACTGGTGGAGGAAGTTAGCCCATATTGAGCCCATGAATACCAACAAACCGACGTGGAACAAGGATGCCGCACCCGAGTCGCTACGCCAGTATGCTGCGTGGTTAAACGATAATGCACGCACCATGTTCCTCAATGACCATGCCCATATGGAAATTATTTTCCTCCTTGGGCAGGATGGGCAGGCAGCCACCATTCCGGTATCTGCTGACCAAGATCGCGACCGGATCATGCAGTCCGTGACCGATCAAATCAAGAAGGACAACACCTACGCGGTCATTCATATCGCACAACTGATGACGCCCATCCCCGGCTCGCAAACCGGCCCGACCGAGGCCGTGGTGCTGACCGCCGAGTCACGCGACGGCGACAAGTTGATGATGATCAACGAAATCATCGAAACGGAAACCGAGCTCTCCCTGGCCGAATCACGCCTGTTTGAAGCGCCCGTTTCCAGTGACGCAGGCTCCTTTTTCTCCTAAGCAATCCGTCGGGTGATTGGTGTTGATCGGGGAAGAGGTTTCGTTGAAATCAAGGACGTTGATGTCTTCCTGTTCGCGATGACGGATTGCTCAATGGCAAAACAATAATTTGCCGGAGAGGGTGTTAAAAAACCCTTTTCCCTTCTTTCCATGAGTTCCTTCCGCTCTTTCGCGGCTAACTCTTCTTTATTTTATATCCGTGCCTTATTTCAGTCCCATCTCGATCATCTTTTCGCCGATCTGGATGGCATTGAGAGCGGCACCTTTCCAGAGGTTGTCGCCAGCCACAAAGAGGGCGAGGGCATTTTCGGCACTGTCATCATCGCGGATGCGTCCCACGATCACGTCTTCATGCCCAGAGGCATCAATCGGCATGGGATATTCGGCCTTGGACAGGTCGTCGAACACGCGTACGCCTTCGGCCTGTTTGAGAATTTCGCGGGCCTTCTTCGCATCGATCGGTTTTTTGAATTCCACATGCAGTGCTTCGGAATGGCCGTTGGTCACCGGTACGCGAACACAGGTGGTCGAAACGCGAATCGAGTCGTCCCCGAGAATTTTATGGGTCTCGCGTTTGAGTTTCATTTCCTCGGTAGTCCAGCCAGGGGTATCCTTGACGCTGCCGATCTGGGCTAGCACGTTAAAGGCGATTGGATGGGGATAATTGTCCGTCACCATCGGCTCCCCCGCCACCCAGGCACGCACCTGATTTTCCAGTTCGGTCACGGCCGAAGCGCCGGAACCGGATACGGCCTGATAGGTGCAAACCACCATGCGCTTGATGCCCGCCGCGCGATGCAGCGGCGCAAGCGCCATCAGGGCAATGATGGTGGAGCAATTCGGGTTCGCAATCAGTCCATTGTGCGTCTTGAGTTCTTCGGCATTGATTTCTGGAATCACGAGCTTCACGCGTGGATCCATCCGGAAGTCATCCCCGTTGTCAATCACCACACAGCCCTTCTTCACGGCCTCCCAGCCATACACCTGCGACGCCCCCTTCTCGCCTTCGGTACCGGCGAAGAAAGCAAAATCCATTCCCTCAAAAGCCTCTTCGGTGGTGGGCAGCACATGATAGGTTTCGCCATCGATCACTTCATCACGTTCGCTACGAGCCAGAATGGTGATGGCCTTGGCCGGAAAGTTCCGCTTCCGAAGCAAACGCACCATTTCCTGTCCTACCGCACCCACACCCACTACACAGACATTATATTCCTTCATCATCTCTCCTTCATTTATGCTTTTCAGATTTGCTGGTGGTTCATGTTCATGCCGACAAAGCGCCCGCGACAAAATCCCCGACGTCCGTGGTCGTGCAACCCATTTTCCCCGCTTCCATGCTCTTCAGTTTTTCCGCCGTGGCGCGGCGAACGGCGCGATCCACCGCGGCGGCGGCTTCGCCCTCGCCCAGCGCGTCGAGCATCATCGCGCCCGCGCAGATGGCGGCGAGCGGATTGATGGCGTTCTTACCGGTCCAGAGCGGCGCGGTACCACCGATGGGTTCGAACATGCTGACGCCTTCGGGGTTGATATTACCCCCGGCGGCCACGCCCAGCCCACCCTGGGTGACGGCGGCCAAGTCGGTGATGATATCGCCGAACATATTAGTCGTCACCAGCACGTCGAACATTTCCGGACAAAGCACCTGATAGAGACACGTCGCATCCACGTGGTAATACTCGCGCTTCACGTCGGGATATTCCGCGCCCATTTCGGCGAACACGCGGTTCCACAGATCAAACACATACGTCAGCACATTGGATTTTCCGATCAGCGCCAAGGTGTTGGCCGCGCCTTTTCCGCGCGCCTTCTTGCCATTTTTGCGTGCATACTCGAAGGCATAGCGCAGACAGCGGGAGACCTGCTTGTGATTGTAGATCATGCACTGCATGGCCACCTCATCCTCCGTGCCAATCATGCTGGTCCCGCCCGCGCCGGTGTAGAGACCGCCGGTATTTTCACGCACGACCACATAATCAATGTGTTCGGAAGTCTTATTCTTGATCGGCGTCTCGACGCCGGGGAACAGCTTAACCGGGCGCAGATTGATATACTGATCCAATCCGAAACGCAGTTTGAGCAGAATACCCTTTTCGAGAATACCGGGTTTGACATCCACATGGCCGATAGCGCCCAGCAGAATCGCATCCACGCCGCGCAGTTCATCGAGCACGCTGTCTGGCAGAATTTCACCGGTCTTGAGGTAGCGTTCGCCGCCCAAATCGTACGGCGTCACATTCAGCCGGAATCCGAACATCTTTTCGGCGGCGTTCAGCACTTTCAACGCCTCGCCAACCACTTCCGGCCCGGTACCATCGCCTGGGATAGATGCTATGTTGTATACTCGATCACTCATAAAAACCTCCGCTCCTCTACAGATAAAAAATGTGGTCCTACATACTACGCCGCCCAGACGGCTCTGCGCCCCGGGGCGCTATGACATAGCCATTTTCCCCTGCTTCATCAATCGTTTTCCGAGAGAAAATGCGGGGGGAAACCCCGAATGGATGCAAATCTTCGGGCGGGATGCTGCTTGCCCTCCAAGAATTCCCTCCCCCCTCTTCCTTGGTGCCACCGTGCCTTTGTGTGAGAATCTCTCCCCTTTTTCTATGCGATCTATGCGTTCTTTCGCGGCCAACTCTCCCTCCCGAAACGCGCTTACTCTCCGCTTTGAGTTCTATGCGCTCCTTGTGGTGAAAATCAGCGCTGCATGAGGCTGCATGAGGCTGCATGAGGCTGCATGAGCGACATTCGCAAAAAACCATATACAACACCAAAGGCAAAGGGTAAATTTCCGCCCATGAATACAGGGATGGTGGGAGTTACTTCCCCGCATCGTATGATGCGAGGGGCTTTTATTTTGCTGCTGAGCTTCGGGCTGTATTCTGCCCAGGCGCAGTGGACAGCGCAAACAATCACGATGGGCCAAGGGTGGAATGCCGTGTATCTTCAGGTGTCGCCCGAACTCATGTGCCATGCGCTCTTTACCGGCACGCCGGTCAAAGTCATTCAACAGTTCAACCCCTCGCTGAGCGCCCAGTATGAAACCTCGCCGGCCTGCCCTTTGCGGCGTGCGCCGGAGTGGCTGAGTTGGCACAGTGGCGAAAGCAACGCCCTGCCGCCGACGCTCTTTGCCCTCCGCGCCGGACAAGCGTATCTGATGAGTAACGACGCCCCATTCACCCTGGTCCTCACCGGGCGCGTGGAACGCACCACACGAACCTGGCGTCCAGATGACTGGCATCTGACCGGCTTTGACGTCGCACCGAACTCCGGCCTCACCTTCGCCCGTTATTTCGGTGCCGACCTGGATCACATCGCCACCCTGCAACGGGTGGACAGCAACGGCGTCAGCCGCACCATTGCATCGGACACGCCCATCGAGGCCAACCGCGCCTACTGGATCAAAACCAGCGGACGCCCGACGGCGGACGGCCCCCTGCAAATCGAAGGCGCAGTCTGGCTGAATGCCTCCGATGCCACCGCCACGCTGACGCTCTCGAACCATTCAACTTCCGCCACCAACATCTTCACCTTCACCCTGACCGACTCACTCCCCGCCGGGGGTACGCCCGTCCACGCGGTTTCACTCATGCGCTGGATCGAGGAGGACCGAACCTACCACGCCCTACCCGTCAACACGGGTTTCGACGTCGAGTTGCCTCCTCTCGCCTCGGCGATGCTGGTCTTTAAGGTGAATCCAGACGGACTCGTGGCGGGCCAGACCTGCCACAGCCTGCTGCGGGTGAGCGGCGGAGGTCTGGCGTACACGCTTCCGGTTACGTATGTGCACGACAGCTTTGGTGCCGGCCGCTCGGCCTGGCCCTATGGACTCTGGGCCGGGAAGGTCTCGCTCTCGGAAGTTTCTTTTGTTGGCGAGAATGATTCCGCCCTCGCCGAGGTCAAACAACCAATGGACATCCGGCTGATCCTGCATCACGGAACCAACGGAGAGCTGCGCCTGCTGAGCCGAGTGATCGGCGTCCTCGAAACCAATGAACAGGGTTCCGTCTACCGTCTCTACACCGATGAACGAAAACTCCCCAACGTCGCCGGACGCGACGTCTTCCGCATCTCTTCACCGGCCTTCGGCATGATGCCGCCACTGCTTCTTTCCGGCTCCTTCCTGGGCGCACAACCCGCCGCCGGAAGCTGGACGCTCCCCGCGCAGGACCCGCTCAATCCCTATCGACACGTCTTTCATCACGATCTGAAAGAGGGCTTTGCCATCTCGAACGAAATCACCTTCACCTGGACCGACGGCACCAACGCGCCCCTGATCAGCGGGACCGCCTGGAATCCAAATGGGTACTGCATCGGCACCTGTGAACAACGTATTTCCGGCCTGCGGCATCAGGATATCCGCGCACGCGGCACCTTCCAGCTCGAGTGGATTTCCGGCACCGGCACCCTCGAATAAAATCAAAACAACGACAGCATACTATGAGGTTAAACGTGAGACTTCTCTTCCTCTTTTTACTAGCGACTTGTTCGGCATCGTACCTGCATGCGGCGGATGTGCCGGAGGTGTTCAACTATCAGGGGCGGCTGCTCGATGAGGAAGGCCATGCCCTGAGCGGATCACGGGAAGCGCTCTTCGGCATCTACGAGGCGCCCGCCGGCGGGACGGCGCTGTGGGAGCAGAAAACCACCGTATTCACCGACACCAACGGACTCTTCAACGTCACACTCGGTGGCACCACCAACAGCCTTTCAGCCGCAGTAGGCAACCGGTTCGGCGGACTTTATCTGGACATGGCCTTCAAGGTCGGCGGCGTCATGGAGCCGGTGCGTCCGCGTCCGCAGTTTGTCAGCGTCCCCTACGCGAAGCTGGCCGAAAATGTCGCCGGGGCCCAAGCGCTGGAGGTCACAAGCAACCTCGTCGTGAGGCAAAAGGCGCAACTGGGTGTTTTGAATGCCGATCAGGCCTCTTCGGACCTGCTGAAAGCCGACCAGATCACCGTTCCCCGCGTCGTGGAAGTGGGTGCCCTCAGCGCATACACGGACAGCGTGCTGCGCGTTCAATCGCCTGCCGTTTTCAATGGCTTTTCCAGCAGCGGGCGCGTAGTGCCACCCCCTTCGCAGGGCGTGATTGCATCCTCCTCGCCGTTCGGCTCTACCTGGCATCAGGTGACCAGCGATCAGTGGCTGACCTTCACGGCTCAGGGTGCCAACGGCGGTTCCATATTTATTGTCAAAGTATGCCCGACCAGACCCTCCAAATATTATCCGCCCGACCAGACAAGCACAGACGACCCCAGGATGAAAATCTATCAGAGTGAGCAAAGCGTCTACGGCATCCGACTCGGCCTGTGCGTCCCCATTCCCGCCGGTTACTGGGTCGGGTGTTACGCGTCGGCGTACGGGGGGGAGATGGTCGGCCCCAGTCTGAACAATTTTTTCGGCAGCGTTGTGGTGCGCATGGATCAGGGCCTGTAGGTCCTTCACGGAGTAATGATATGAACAAATCAACCTGGATTCAAACGGCCTGCCTGGGGGCGCTGCTGCCGGTGCTGTGCGCATCGGGCGCGAACGTGCCCGCACTCATCGAATTCAACGGAACGCTCGCCTGGTCCGGAACCAACGCGCCGGTGGCGGGTGTCCATCCCTTCACGATCCGTCTCTATGATCAATGGACGGACGGCACACTCCTCTGGGAGGAACAGGCCAACGTGGAAGTGGACGCCTCCGGACGGTACGGCGTTCAACTGGGCGCGGGCACCCAGGGCGCGACCACCAACACGCTCTCCGAGGCGCTCGGTCTCGCGGGCAGCACCGCCTTCCTGGAACTGGAAATCATCATGAACGGCCAGACGCGCCTCTTCGCGCCGCGCCAGCAACTGGCCAGCGCCCCCTTCGCCCTCATGGCCGGAAATGCACGCCAGGCCACGCGGGGACTGGACGTCGCCGGCATGCTGATCGTCGCAGGCGACACGCAGGTCGACCGGGTGACCGCCGGAACCGTCGAGGGCAGCGAAGTCGTGGTGACCAAACAGATCACCCTCCTCAGCGGACCGCTTAGTGCCGACGTGCTGACCTCCCTCGACGCCAATGAGCCGGTGGTCTTCTCCACCGGCGTATCCGCAACAAAAGAAACGCGCGTGACGGGAAATCTCCAGATTTTCTCGATGAAGAAACCCAAGCTAACGGTGGATAATCCCTACGCGCCGGACAAGTACCGGGCAGACACGGATTGCTGGCTGTATATGGTCGTTTCCTCGGGTCATGAAGATTTTCCGATAAAGGTTGTGGTGGGCACCAACACCTACCAAATCCCCATGGATAAATACGCCGTCTATCCTGTGCCCATTCCCAAAGGAACCTTTTTTTCCGTGCGGGGTCTCTTTGACACGTTTATCCCGATGACCACCGATCCGAACACCGACGAAGTGTTCGGTGGAAACATCATGGAGAAGACCTTCTTCCTGAGCCTCGGAGTCGCCCCATGAGATCCAATAGTACTAACTTTTTTTCTCTTGCTCCACGTCGCTCTTGCCCTCCGCATGGCCCGTGGGGACACGGGCCCTCCCGGGAGGGACGTTGTCCCCAACGTCCTTTTATTTTTCCCCAGACCAATCCTTTTTTCCAACCATTGGAAACTTTTTTCACACTTTTTCCAACCATTGGAAACTTTTTCCCCGATTTTTCCAATCATTGGAAAAATTCTTTCCCATTTTTCCAACCAAGGGAACGATTAACTATGAAAAGAAATACCTGGATAACCGGCCTGCTGGCCGTTCTTATAGTTTTCACCACAGCACGCGCCGACTTCGTTCCCAACTATATAAGTTACGAAGGCACAGTGCTGGATGAATTCGGTAAACCCGGTACGGGAACCCGCGATCTGATATTCACGCTGATTGACACCAACAACTATCGTAGATGGTTTGAAATCCAGCCCTCGGTGCCGCTTGATTCGCAGGGCGCTTTTCAGGTGCTGCTGGGGAAAATCTATACCCTGCCCATCCTGGACCCGACCTGGCGCATGACGGTTGAACTCCTCCCCGCGAGCGGCGCCCGAAAACCCTTGACGCCCCCGCAGGCGATGTCATCGGTATTCTATGCCATGCAGGTGGGTGACGCCCGTAAGGCACCGGGCGATTTGACCGTGAGTGAGCAGTTGCGCGTGGATGGCGAATTGAAGGTGACGGGCCTCCTGTCGGCGACCCGCCTGAACACCGAGGAGGTCACGGCAGGAACCGTCCGGGCGAAGCGCCTCAGCGTTTCCGATCTGTCGGGCAAGGCGTCGGGACCCATTGCGGTCGAGAGCAACATGGAGCTTACGAAGGGACTGACCGTGAAGGGGCCTGTGTCCATGATGAGGGTGCTGGATTTCACCGCAGACATGGCCACCAATCTTTCCGGGCGGGTTTATCTGCTGGCTCCGAAAAATCAATGGAATCTGTCGTTTATCCGGAAGTTTCCGCCCTCCGGCGACATCCTGAAGTCGGACCTCTATGAGTACACGCTGCCGAACCATTTCTTCTTTCTGCCGCTGGATATGACCCCCGGCGAAAAACTGGTTTTTTATGGTTATGCTAGTGGCGAGGAGTTACAGGAGATACCTCCAGCGCTACTGACGACAGTAATTAAGATTGTGAAGATGGGGTACTAACCCGCTTGAGGAGCACCCAATGACAACATGTTGCGGAGTCACAAATAGGCATGGGAAAGCGATGGCCGCCTGCTTCGCCGGATTGCTGCTAACCGTTCATGCACAGGCGGGCATTTCGGTGGAACCGGCCTGGTCGCTTCCGCTTTATGAACGCGCCACGACCGCACAAACGGCTTGGACCACGAATAACGCGCAATCCGTCGTGCTGAAAAGCGCGGGCGGGCCAACCAAATCGGTATCTACCGGGGGGCCGACGTTGTCGGCCATGACCTCGCTCGGGCGCTCCACCTCCTCGCGTAAGCCCGATTATTTTTTTGGCGACCGGATGACGCCCCCCGCCCCACCCGCAGGCTACACCCTCGACTGGGAGAGCATGGGCCTCTCCACTGCCGTGACCAACGGACAAATCGTACTTTCACCCAGTGTCGGTGCGGTCTATCTGGCCTCGGCGGGCACCGTCCCCATCACGTGGCGCTATATCAACGCCAACGGACAAAAAACAACGATCACCACGGAATATTTTTGCAGCCAGGGCGCCAAAACGCGCCCCTACCGGGCCCATTGGACGGAAGTGCCGTTTAATGCCCCGGCGGTCAATCTCAATGGCAAATTCGTACAATTCCATTTTCAGCCGGGCAACGCGCTGAAGATGTCGGTCACCACCACCACCAATATCAACGGCGTCCTGATCGAGCGACACAGCGATGGACTGCGCCTCGATGAATCGGGCCTGCTGCGTGTGCACGGGCGCGTAACGGGCATGTGCCTGATGCAGTATTTCAAAACCGGCCATTACGATGAACAGGTCGGGCTGGATGGCGGAATGATCGTGGTGGAAGTACTGGCCCCATCCGTCATCGAACAGCGCGTCGCCCTGGGCGAAGAACTGCGGCCTCTACGAAAGGCCTATGAAAATGCATTCGGCGATCTGCGTGCGCAACTTCAATCCTCCGCGAATGATGAATTCAGCCGCCCGATCGCCTATCAACAAGATACTGAAGGCGACAGCAATCACCCCCTGTACTATCCCGTCACCCGCACCCTTTCCAACCCCTGGACCATTGACATCTACTGGATGGGGCGCGACGCCATGGGCACCGAATGGCCCTTCGAACGCGACTGGTACGCCGCCGACTGGAATCGTGCTGGCGCCCTAGATTTTCTCTACAGCACCAACATCGCCGAAGACCCCGGATTCAGCATCGGCCAATTCACCGGCGAAATTATGTGGTTCCAGGAACCGGCCAAACACATCACGCTCAACGGAAGTCGGGTCGCCGCCAATCCGCCCGCCCTTTCCACCGCCGCCAATGGCCTCGGCTACAGCCTGCTGCGCATCGAAGCAACCAACGGCATCCGTTTTGCCACCCTCTGCACCCGCCCGTTCAACTCCCCGCGCAACAGCCCCTTCACCGAGACCGCGCTCATCGGCGAAGCCCTACGCCCACGCTCGACCGTTGCCTCCCTGCAATGCACCGAAGCGAGCACCCCCGCCGCCTGGGTAAACGGCTTCCTGCCCATCACCAACCGGGCCTTCTCCGCCGAACTGTGGGTCCGGCGCGAAGACGGACGCGGCGGCTCGCTCCTGCGCTGCCTCGAAGCAACTCGCCTCACTGAGCAAGAACGCCTCATCTGGAATGCCGGAAATTTTCTAACCACCACCGGCGACAGCACCCTGCTTGAATTCGCCCTCACCTCGAGCGGACGCCCCGAACTCAGCGTCCTGCGTGCTGCATCCACCGGAAGCGTAGAGGTCACCTTAAGCTGTGATCAATACATCCCTTCCGAAGCTTGGACACACTGCGCCTTTTCCGTCGGCGAGACCAATCTCGCCATCTATATCAACGGATCGCTCGCCGGCACCACCAGCCTGACGCTGCCCCCACGCCCTTTCGGCGGAATCGCCCCCCGCACCTTCATCGGCAGCGGATTCGACGGACGCATAGACGACCTGATCCTCTGGCGCTCAACCCTCTCCTCGAACCAACTCGCCCGCGACGCACGCGCCTTTCTCCAGCTCCCGCAAACCAATCTGCTGGCCTGGTATCCGATCCTTTCCAACACTCGCAACGCATCAAACGAGCTCGCCGACATGAGCGGAAACGCCCCCACACTAAACCGGGGCGAAACCGCCGTCCTCGATGCCGCTTCCGGCATAGTGGGATTTCTCGCGGACGAATCCTGGCCGCACCTGAACGGCTTGGTCTATCGGCCCGAAGGAAATCTCTACAACGTAAATTGGTATGCCCCCGGAAAAGGCGAGACCGACGATTCCAGCGCGCCGATTTTCGCGGTCGGCGAAGGACGTCTGAACGTCTGGTGGCGGTATGCCTGGAAGCCGTTCGACACCACCAGTCACATCTATATTCCCGGTGTCAGCCAGACCTTCTCCAACGTCATTCCCACGCACATCGCGGAAATCGTACTGGCCGCCGGCCTCGGAAGCGCCACCACCAGCCTGGTGGAACGCGGCAGCGCCCTGCTGATCGGAGCCGCCACCAACGCGGGCGTACTCCTCAACACGCCCATCTCTCTCGCCAGTGATTTCAGTGTGGAACTCTGGTTCAAACTGCCCGCCGCCACCTCCAACGACTGCGCCATTCTCTCGCTCGCACGCGATACCCTCAAGGTCTACGCCAATTACGAATCCCCCGCCACGACCTCCTCCCGCCCCGCCATCGTCTGGCAGGCCGCCAACGGACAGAAAATCATCCGCACCTTCCCGTCCACCACCTGGCGCGTCGGCGAATGGAACTGGATGGCCCTGACCCGGCGCTTCAACCGAATGACCCTCTACAGCGCACAGACCAATCTTTCGTTCTCCATCCCCGCCCCTGAAGCCGCTGATCCCGCACGCGCCTCCATGAACCGACTGGGCCGACCCTGGTACGCGCACCGGCCCCTTCCCCTGCCCGAACCGGCCTGCCTGGTCGATGAAACGCGCATCTGGAATCGTGAACTCACCGCCACCGAACTGGACGCCAATCGGCGCCGTCGCTTCGACGGCACCGAACCCGGCCTCATCAGTCTGCTCTCCTTTGATTCCACCTCCGCCTCGCTCGTCTACGACACCGCCGCCAAACTGTATTTCAGCCTGACCGACGCAGCCGTCGTCACGCCGGGCTGTCCCCTCGAATTCTCTACGGTATATCCGCCCTCCGTCACACCAATCGTCTATTCACAACCCGACACCAACAGCCCCGGATGCCATCCCAACGATGAACACGCCTTCACCGCCGCCATGGGTGGCCACAACGTGGTCATGGCCCTGCGCGATGACCTCAGCATCCTTCGCGGCGACCGCGAAAACATCGTACTGGTCCAATATGACACCGGCGATCATTCCGCCGAGGCCCAACGCATGGACCTCTTCCGCGTGGTGCGCACCAACGCCCTCTACCGAACCTTCGCCGACCAGGCCATTGCCGCGCAGCCGCTCAACGGTCCCTCTCCCCTGCATCTCCTCCCCACGCCCAACAACGAACGCACCAGCCTCGTGCGCGGCCCAGCCTGGCGCGACCGCAAACTGGCCTGGTGGGCCGTGGCCGATACCGGCAGCAACGGAGTCAACCAAGCCATCGTCATGCGCTATTATTATCCCATGCAAACCAACTTCTGGTTCCCCGGTCTCGGTGCAGCCCAGCAGCCCACAGCCGGAACACCCATACCCTGGCTTCCATCCCCCTCGCCCGCCATCGCCGCCGCTGCCGACCGCTTCACCTATCCCGTCAGCGGAACGCCCATAGATTTCACCTGGACCGCCCTCTGGCCCGATAGCATCCCCTCCATGAAGGTGGGACAAACCCTTACCAAAGCAACGGGCGGCCTGCCCGAGCTCTGGAATCAGTCCAGCGTCGAAATCGTCTGCCAGACCTCCACCAATCACGGACAGGGAGAAAGCGTACTGCTCTTTGATCCCACCGTCGCACGCGGCACAAGACTGGCCAAGCCCCTTTCCTATTTCGGATTCACCGACGCCGGACAAGCCGCCACCCTGCGCTCCTATCGCGGCCTTACCTATTTTGTGAATCTCCCGCCCGACCTCTCCTCTCGCGTCTATTACGATCCGAACAGCGCCTCGAACAATCTCGTGGTGAAAGGCGAGTATGTGGAGAATCCCGCCGGCCTCTCCTACCTGCTGGTCAACGTGCTTTCCTCCAATCAGCTTGAAGAAGTCGTCGCCCTCGTCACCGACCCCAACAAAGTCGCCGAGTGGCGGGCGGTGGTTACGAATCTCTGCACCACGCCGGCCCTCGCCCTGCCCAACCTGCCGGTGGACCACTTCGCACTCGCCGCGCAAGGCCGCGGCGCAGGCTATGTCACCCTCGCCTTTGCCAATTCCACCAACACCGCCATGACCTCCGAAGGCGACCCGATCAGCCTCGAAATTCTGCGCGTCGAAACCAATCTCTATCTCACCGGCGTCATCCCGCTCACCGACCCCATCAATCTCATCAGCGAGCAGATGAACCTCCTCTACGCCGAATCCTTCGCAGGACGCGCCGACGACTTCGACTTCAACTGGCATTACGCCGAAGAAAATGCCTCCGGCATCATTGATACCAATGCCATGATCGACTTCCCCGGCGGCGGCCCAGGAAAAGTCCGACTCCTCCTCGGCGGCCCCAGATCGAGTTTCAATGAACAGGTCAACCGATTCTTCAAACTGCGCTACCGCGCACGTCCCGGCTCGCTCGCCGCGCCGATCGTCGGAACCAACTGGACCGCCTTCACCGAAGTCGCCCTCGCTGAAGGCTGGCTGCAGCGCACCCTCAACGCACTCACGCCCTTTGAACAGCGGATGCGCGACCTCTACGAAAACCCCGTCGAAGGCGCTGTCAGCATGATTCAACTCGCCGGACGCCCCTACGAAGGAAACGTCGCGCTCAACATGGACAACATGACCTCCGTCGGCATCATCGAGCTGTATACCTCCCTTAAAAACCGCGCCACCGCGATGTTCCCTGCCATACCCTCGCCCGCCGCGCAGAAGCAGCTCCTGCTCGCGGCCTCGCGTCTCAATGACATGTATACCACCCTCGGCAACGAAGCCTTCGCCGACGCCATGGACCCCACCGTCGGCTTTGGGGCCGACGTTACCCTCGACTCCGGCGCGGGCATCTCCCTCGATTACGGCACGCATGTCGGCAGTCTCTTCTGCTTCGAGAATCAAGTGGCCACCCTGCTTGATGAAGAACTCGCCCTACTGCACGGACGCGCCGATACCGCACTCCAACCGCCCGTCTCCAAATCCCCTTACTACAATCGCCTCCCCTGGAACTTCACCAAAGGCATCACCGCCGGCGAAGTCGCCTACGCCCTCAATTACAACATCAAGGGCCAAACCCGCTCCATCATCGACGAAGTCACCGCCGCCAACCTTTATCCGCAGGGACACGGCGATGCTTGGGGCTACTACCTCGCCGCCTACCGACAGTACCTCGACCTCCTGCGCGATGCGCGTTTCCAATGGACCCCCGGCATCACCGTTATGAACCTTGGCGGAAATCCCATCAACGTGGACTACACCGAAGAAGAAAAATGCGCCGAAACCGTGGCAGCCCTCGCACGCACCGGCAGTGAAATCATGCACCGAACTCGCCAGAAGGCCTATGCCGAGAATTACTCCGCGACCTTCCCCGGCCTGCTGGACTCCTCCACGAACCGCGCCTGGGGCGTCGCCGAGTGGGGTGCGCGCGCCGGACAATCCGCCTTCCACGGCTGGCTCCTCGTCAACTCGATGCTCCCTGCCGAACACTCAAACTCCAACCTCATCGAAGGCACCCTCACCAACCTCACGCGAGCCGCCGTACCCTCACTCGGTATCATCCAAACCGCCTACGCCGATATCCAAAACGAAATGGACGCCGCAGATGCCCGCCTCAACCCTCTCGGCCTCAGCGAAAATGCCGTCCCCTTCGACATCAGTCCCGCCGAAATCGATGCCGGAAACACCCACTTCGAACAGATACTCGACCGCGCCGAGCGTGCCCTCGTCAATGCCGATCGCACCCTGCGCAATGCCCAGAAGTACAGCCTCGCCCTGCGCCGTCAATCCGAAGTGGCCTATAGCCTCCAAACCGAACTCGCCAACCAGGAAGCCGCCACCCAAAACCGACTCATTGAAATCTACGGCTATCCCTACTCCGACGACATCGGCCCCGGAAAAACCTACACCCAAGGCTACAACGGACCCGACCTCGTGCATTACCGCTACATTAACTTCGGCGACTATTTTGCCAGCACCGAAAATTACACCCACAAGCTCAGCTTCTACTCAACCGGCACCACCTACACCGTCACCGTCGGCAACCGCACCGCCGTGGCCATCTCCAGTGGCACGGCAGGCGCCGCCTCCATCGGAGGCGAACTCCTTCGCTCCGCCATGATGAGCGGCGCCAAATACGTCGGCACCGGAAGCCGACTCCTGCTCTTCATTCCCGAAGTCACCAAATTCCTCCTGCGTCTCACGCCCCTTCTGGCCTCCCAACCCGGCCTGACAAGCACGAACGTGGCCTACAACCTCGAATTCCACACCAACCCCGAGGGCATCCCCGTAACCCCCTCAACCTGGACCGGATTTCGCCGCGCCGAAGGGGAACTCCAAGCCGCCTCCGTGAAGGCCCTCCAGGATTACAAGTCCCTCCAACTAGCCCTCACCATCTTCAAGGCTGGCAATGACCGATACACCACCCAACTGGAGAAATTGCGCGGCGATTTCGAGATCGACATGTGGCTGCTCATTTTCACCCAAGCCGAACTCTCCTACGACTCCCTCAAAGCCATGATGGATGAGGTGGACAAGAACAATAAAGAGATTCTCGAGTTCATCAAAAACAACAAAGAAAAAATGCACGGCTTTGCCGACTGGAAAGACCTCAGCCTCACCATCGGCATGTCCTTCGGCAGCAATCTACCCCAGATGATTGCAGAGAAATTCTCGAGTGCCACCTCCCTCGGCTACTCCGCGGCCATCCTGGTCAAAGAATATGCCAATGTCTTCATCAGTGGCATCATTCGAGCCGTCGGAAGCACCATCAAGGACGAAAAAACCGCGCTCGATCTCAACAAAAAATGGAATGCCCTGCGCGACAATCTCTTTACCGAGGTGACCAAGCTGAACATCAGTCGTCGCGATCAGATAACCGCCATCGAGGCCGCCGCCCAAAAACTCCAGATTTCCCAGCAACAGGTCTGGACGCTTGAAGCCGAAGGCGAACGCCTCCTCGAAGAACGCGAACGTACCCGCCTGCAGCAGGTCAACCAGATCGCCTCCGCACGCTATGCCGATATGGCCCTGCGCCTCTTCCGCAACGACGCCATCCAAAAATACTCCTCCGTCTTTAACCAGGCCGCCCGTCTTTCCTTCCTCGCCGCCAAGGCCTATGCCTACGAAACCGCCACGCGCCCCGTAGATGCCCGCAACGCCCCCGAATACAACTTCCTCAGCCAAATTGTCCGCGCACGAACCGTCGGCGCCATGAGTGAGGGCACGCCCCTGGTCGGCAGCGGGAATGGCGATGGCGGGCTCGCCGATGTCCTCGCCCGCCTGCGCGCCAACTGGGACGTACTCGACGGACGCCTCGGCTTCAACAACCCCACCGCCGAAACTGGACGCTTCTCCCTGCGCCAGGAACTCTTCCGCATCCTGCCCGGAGCCGAAGGCGATGAAGCCTGGCGTCGCACCCTGAAGGACCATCTTGTCGCCAACATTCACGACGTACCCGAATTCCATCAGCTCTGCATTCCCTTTGCCTCGACCCAGGCCGAACCCGGACTGGTCATCCCCTTCTCCACCGACATCTCCTTCGGTCAAAACGTCTTCGGTCTACCCCTCGCCGGTGGCGACAATGCCTATGACTCCAGTCATTTCGCCACCAAGATTCGATCCCTCGGCGTCTGGTTTGCCAACTACGCCACCGGCACCAACCTGATCGGGTTGGCCAACAATCCCCGCGTCTATCTTATTCCTGCCGGGCAGGATCTGATGCGCACCCCCGACTACCGCGCCGCCAACACCACCTCCGCCGATGGCTCATCCATCATTCGCTGGACCATGGATGATCAGGTCATCCCCATCCCGTACCCCATTGGCACCGCCCAACTCAACGACCCCAACTGGATGCCCCTCATACGCGCCGAAGCCGGCTCCCTCTACGATATTCGACGCTATCCCTCCTTCCGCGCCTACCACGATTCCGGCACCCCCTCTGAAGCGGAAATGATCAGCAACGCCCGCCTCATCGGGCGCTCCGCCTGGAACACCCGCTGGCTGCTCATCATCCCCGGCGGAACCCTCAATAACAATCGATCCCTCGGCCTCGAATACTTCATCAACGGCGTCCAAGGCGATGGACACGGCATACAGGATATTAAACTTCTATTTAAAACCTATTCCTACTCGGGGAACTGAGGGGAAATGATAAATGACGTACAAATGAAGTACAAATGAAGAATTAAGAATTAAAAATGTCGAAAAGGATAGAGAGTGAATAGTTATGCCCGCGTTTGAGTTAAAAAAACGACTGATGGAGTACTCCATTCAAATAGTCCGTTTGTATTCAGATCTTCCCAAGGGGGATACCGTTGCTCAGGTGCTGGGTAAGCAGATGCTTCGCAGCGGCACATCTACTGCAGCACAACAGCGAGAGGCAGACTATTCGCGTTCGAAGGCGGAGTTTACCAGCAAAATGAGTTCAGCATTACAGGAGTTAAACGAAACAGAATACTGGCTGGAGTTGATGATCGCAGCACCTGTTCTACCCGCCGAAAAAGTAGATGCTCTGTTAAAAGAAACAGGTGAACTCAAAGCAATCTTCATCACCATTCTCCGCAAAGCGAAAGGACAACTGCGGTTCCCCCCATCCTTCGGCCACCGACAGGCAGAATTAAGAGAGAATCTG
>CAZBEO010000064.1:0-19760 GCA_964490935.1 uncultured Verrucomicrobiota bacterium | reverse complement strand
TCCCCTTCCCGGCACCCGGGACGCCAAGCAACACTATCGTCCGCATGGCTATCTCCGCGACCTCAGCTTGCCCTTCTTCAAAAACCCGTCATAATGACGCATCAGTAGATGCGACTCCACCTGCCTCATTGTGTCGAGCATGACACCCACGGTAATCAGCATGCTGGTGCCACCAAAGAAAGACGAAACAATCCAGGGAATGCCGAACTGCTGCGACATAACCGAAGGAATAACCGAAATAATCGTCAGAAAAACGGCACCCGCCAAGGTGATGCGCGTCATCGTGCGGTCCAGATATTCCGCTGTGGGACGTCCCGGACGAATCCCCGGAACATACCCGCCGTTCTTTTTCAAATCATCCGCAATCTGAATCGGATTGAACTGCGTGGCCACCCAGAAGTAAGAGAAGAAAAGAATCATCAGCGCAAAGAGCGTCATATACCAGAAACTACCGTAGGAGAGTGCCCGCGAAAGCCCTTGGAAGAAACTGCCCGGCAGCATACCGATAATCTTTTCGGGAAACATCAGAATCGCCTGCGCAAAGATGATCGGCATCACGCCCGAATAATTCACACGTAGCGGCATGTACGTGCTTTGACCGCCGTAGACCTTGCGCCCGACCACCCGCTTGGCGTACTGAACCGGAATCTTGCGCTGAGCCTGCGTCACCGCAATCACGCCGGCAATCACCACGAAAATCATCACGAGCATCCCGATCAGGTGGAAAATCGTGAACCGGCGGATGCCGTCCACTTCCACGAACATATTGATTGTGGCCCCGACCGCCTGCGGAAGCCGGCTGATAATGTTGATCGTAATAATCAGCGATACCCCGTTGCCAATGCCGCGTGCAGTAATCTGCTCGCCAAGCCACATCAGCAGCATCGTGGCCGTCGTCATCGTGATGATGCTCAGCACAATGAAGGCTGGCCCGCTCATGCGTACAATCTCCACGCCGATGCCCAGCCGTTCCGGGTGCAGCAGAGTCGCCGCCATCGCATAGGATTGCACCACGCACAGAACCACCGTCAGATATCGCGTATACTGGCTGATCTTCTGCCGTCCGGTATCCCCTTCACGCGCCAGCCGTTCTAACTGCGGTATGACCGCCGTCAGGAGCTGAAGGATGATCGAGGCGCTGATGTAGGGCATGATACCCAATGCGCCGACCGCCGCATATTGCAGCGCACCACCGCTGAACAGGTCGAACATCCCAAGAAAACTGCCACCCGCCTGACTCTGCAGTTGAGCAATCAGCTCCTGCAACGCCACGGCATCCACGCCGGGCGTGGCCAATCGTGCCAGAAACCGGCAGATGAAGACCAGGCCCAGGGTAAACAGAATCCGTTGTCTCAGTTCCGGAATTTTCAGGCTGTTAGTGAATGCCGATAACATATCTTTATTCCACTTCTTTATTTAACGGGATTGACGACTTCGCACTGCCCGCCCGCCTGCTCGATCTTTTCGCGGGCCACGGCGCTGAAGGCCTGCGCCTTCACCGTCAGCTTCTTGCTCAAGTCACCCATGCCCAAAATTTTCGCTCCGCAGACCACGCCGTTGGCCAGACCCGCTTCACGAAGCTGATCAAAGGAGACCACCGCGCCATCCTCAAACCGGGAAAGGAGCCCCACATTGACCGTAGCCAGCGGGCACAACTTCTCATGATTAAAGCCGCGCTTCGGCAAGCGACGATGCATCGGCGTCTGGCCACCTTCAAAGGCCCGACGATGATTCGCGCCCTTCCGGGCCATTTGCCCCTTGTGCCCACGTCCGCTCGTTTTACCTTTTCCGGAGGCTTCCCCCCGGCCCACGCGCATCCTGCGATGACGCGCACCTGCCGTATTCTTCAACGAATGCAAATTCATAGTTGGAATCCCCGCTTACGATTTAAGAATTTCTTCCACTTCTTCCCGGGTGCGCAGGCTTTTCAGCGCTGTGACAGTGGCCCGGGTCACGTTCAACTTGTTCTTGCTGCCCAGCGATTTGGCCAGCACATCGTTCAGACCGGACAAATCCAGCACCGCACGCATGGCTCCACCTGCGATCACACCCGTACCCGGATGCGCCGGCTTGATTAACACGCGCCCACCCGCAAAGGCCCCCGTCACTTCGTGCGGAATGGTCTTCCCCTTCATCTTCACCGGGAACATATTCCGTTTCGCCAAAGCCGTACCTTTGCGGATCGCATCCGCCACTTCATTAGCCTTGCCAAGTCCATAGCCTACGCGCCCGTTCTTGTCGCCCACCACCACTAGGGCACTGAAGCTGAAACGCCGCCCGCCTTTGACCACCTTCGAGCATCGGTTCACATGAACCACTCGTTCCTGTAATTCCGTATCCTTCTGGGATTCTCTCTTATCCATAGCTTATATGCTCCTGCCCGTTCCCGGGTTAAAATTGCAATCCAAGTGCCCTGGCGGCATCGGCCAGCGCCTTCAGGCGCTTTCCGTACGTGAAGCCGCCGCGGTCGAACACCACCTTGGCCAGCCCCAATTCCTTCGCCTTTTCTCCGATCAGTCGCCCGATCTCCGCCGCCTTCTCAGCCGTCAACGCCGGGGCCGTACCTTCGCCCGCGACGGTTGAAACCGAGGCCAGCGTGCGGCCTTCCGTATCATCAATCAACTGCACATACATATGGCGGTTTGATACAAACACGCTCATGCGCGGACAGTCTTTCGTGCCCTGAATTTTTTTGCGCAACCGAAGATGACGGCGCACCCGATATTCTTTCTTTGTTTTAACCTTCATGATTATGCCACCGTCTTGCCTGCCTTGCGGCGGATTCGTTCACCTTTGTATTTCACGCCCTTGCCCTTGTACGGCTCCGCCGGATAATAGGCACGCAAACGGGCACTCACTTCACCTACCTGCTGTTTGTCACATCCCTCAATCACGATATTCGTCTGATCGGGAACCAGCGCCGTAATCCCTTCCGGGACATCGAACAGAATCGGGTGCGAGAAACCAAGCGACATCGTAATCCGATTGCCCTGAATCTGCGCACGGAAGCCGACGCCGCTGATTTCCAACTGCTTTTTAAAACCGTTATTCACGCCTTCCACCATATTGGCAATCAGCGTGCGGGTGGTGCCATGCACCGAACGGGCTTCTTTGGTCTCCGCCTTGCGCGTAACAACCACTTCGTTGCCCCCCACGGCCACCTCGATCAGAGGCGAAACCGACAGGTTCAGTTCCCCTTTGGGGCCCTTCACCGTCACCTGCCGACCATCCACCGAAACCGTGACTCCGGCCGGAACGGCTATTGTCTTTTTTCCTACTCTTGACATTGTATTACCTCTGCAAATGCTTGATTTACCAAATATGACAAAGCACTTCGCCACCCACGTTCTTTTTTCGGGCTTCCCCGTCGGTCATCACGCCCGACGACGTGCTGATAATGGCCATACCCAGCCCATTCAGCACCCGCTTGATTTCCGAAGCGCCCACGTACCGGCGCAAGCCCGGCTTGCTGATACGCTTCAGGCCCTGAATGGCCGGCTTCTGATTCTTGTCATACTTCAGATACACCCGAAGCGTACGCTTATTAGCGTGCCCTTCCGTGGTGTAATCCACAACATAACCCTCCCGCTTCAAAATACGCGCCAGCTCACTCTTCATCACTGAATGCGGCATTTCTACCTTATCAATGCCAGCGCCAAGCGCATTTCGTATACGGGTCAACATGTCCGCAATGGGATCTGATACACTCATGGTCTAACTCCAACCCTGGGCCGTTACCAACTGGCCTTGATTACTCCGGGAATCTTGCCTTCCGATGCCAATTCCCGGAAACAAATACGACACAACTGAAATTTTCTCAGGTAGGCGCGCGAACGCCCGCACCGACGGCAACGATGATAATTTCGTGCCGAGAACTTCGACTCTCTCTTCGATTTCGCTATCAATGATTTCTTAGCCAACGGAAGATCCTCCCTTATCAATTCGCAAACGGCATGCCAAATTCCCGCAGCAGTGCTCTGGCTTCGTCGTTTGTTTTCGCTGTTGTAACTATCGTGATATCCATCCCCTGGACGGCCTTGACGTGATCCGGGTCAATCTCAGGGAATATGCTCTGTTCCTTCAGACCCAACGTATAATTTCCGCGACCATCAAACGACTTGGCGGACACCCCGCGGAAGTCGCGAATACGCGGCAGCGCAGAGTTTATCAGGCGGTCCAGAAATTCATACATATGATTCCCGCGCAACGTCACCTTCACACCGATCGGCATACCCTCGCGCAACTTGAAATTCGCAATGCTCACCCGCGAGTGGATGATGACCGACTTCTGGCCGGTAATGCGATTCAAGTCTTCCGACACGGCCTTCAGCACGTCCTTGTCCACAGTCGCCTTTACTCCCATATTCAGAACGATTTTCTGAAGCTTTGGAATTTGCATCGGATTGGCATAGCCGAAGCTCTTTTTCAACCCTGGCGCGATGCTGCTCTTGTATTTCTCTTTTAACGTCGTCATGTCGGCAAACCTTTCCTACCTCTGACTGCTCAAACTTGTTACTTAGACGCTCCAACCGGCTTCAGGTTCGAAAGCGCGATCGGCGCTTCCTTCTCCACAATGCCTCCGTTGGGATTGTCCTGCGACTTGCGCAGATGCTTCGTCGCCAAATTCAACCCTTCCACCACGGCACGTCCCTTCTGCGACATGATCTGGAGCACCTTCCCGGTCTTCCCGGCATCATCGCCCGTGATCGCGAGGACGGTGTCCCCTTTTTTAATTTTCTGTTTCGGCATTTTTACTTTCTTCTTCATCAGATCACCTCGGGTGCCAACGATATGATTTTCATGTAGTTTTTCTCGCGCAGCTCGCGGGCCACCGGACCAAAAATGCGCGTTCCCTTTGGATTCATTTGGTCATCCACCAGAACCACCGCGTTGTGATCAAACTTCAGCACCGAGCCATCCGCTCGGCGGATGGCCTGCTTGGTACGGACAATCAACGCCTTGAATTTCTCACCCTTTTTGACCATTCCGTGCGGCTGAGCTTCTTTCACGGCCACGCGGATCACATCACCGATGTGCGCATACCGCTTACGCTGCCCCAGCACGCACATGCAGAGCACCTCGCGGGCCCCCGTATTGTCCGCCACCTGCAATCTTGTTTCTTGTGCAATCATCTTTACAGCTCCAGTTTCAACATCAGTTCGCCCGCTTGGTGACTTCAATCAGACGCCAGCACTTCGTCCGGCTGACCGGACGCGTTTCCATGATGCGCACCTCGTCGCCCACCTTGGCATCGTTTTGCTCGTCGTGTGCGTAAAATTTCGCCGAACGTTTCATTTCCTTGCCGTACAGCCGATGCCGATAACGACTCGACACCTTCACCACAATGGTTTTATCCATCGTGCTGCTGACCACCACGCCTTCGCGCTCCTTACGTAATCCCCGAATTTCGTTCATGATCCTTACCTCACCTCTTTGCTGCGCTGGGTCATTACCGTGCTGACTCTGGCCAGATCGCGTCGCAGTTCCTTGATTCTTGAAGGTTTCTCCAGTTGGCCGCTCGTCTGCTGAAGTCGGAGATTGAACATTTCCTTCTTCATTTCCTCGCGCCGCTGATCGAGTTCCTCTTTGGTCAAATTTCTGAATTCCGTTGCTTTCATATCGCTGTTTCCACCTCTTAGTGCGTGTGACGCGTGATAAACCGTGTGCGGATCGGCAGCTTATTCGAAGCCAGACGAAGCGCCTCCCGGGCAATCGACTCCGGTACACCGTCCAGTTCGAACAGCATACACCCCGGCTTCACCACGGCTACCCACTCTTCCGTCGCGCCCTTCCCCTTACCCATGCGCACTTCCAGGGGCTTCTTCGAGACCGGCTTGTCCGGAAAAATGCGAATCCACACCTTTCCTTTGCGCTTCATCGCGCGGTTAATCGAAATACGGCAGGCCTCCAGTTGGATATTCGTGATCCAGGCACGGCCCAACGACTGCAACCCGTATTCGCCAAACGCAATCGTGTTACACGAGGTCGCATTTCCGCCCCGGTTCCCGCGCTGCTGCTTGCGAAACTTCGTCCTTTTAGGCATAAGCGGCATGGGTCTTCTCCTTCGTCAATTTCTCTATTTCCTCTTCCTTGCAAATCCAGACCTTGATGCCGATTGTCCCGGCCACGGTGTGCGCTTCCGCAAAACCATAGCCAATGTTGGCACGCAGCGTATGCAGAGGAACCTTGCCTTCTTTATAGCTTTCCCGGCGCGCCAGTTCGGCCCCGCCCAGACGCCCGCAGGCCTCCACGCGAATGCCCAGAGCGCCCAGTTCCATCGCCATCTGAATCGCGCGCTTCATCGCACGCCGGAACGAAACGCGCCGCTCCAACTGCAACGCAATCCCTTCGGAAACTAATTGTGCGTTCAGATCCGGATTGCGCACCTCCTTGATGTCCACATAAATTTCCTTGCCCGTCATCTTGGTCAGCTCTTCACGGATACGCTCGATATCCGTTCCTTTGCGACCAATCACAATGCCTGGACGAGCCGTGAAAATGGTGATCCGCGCACGATTGGCATACCGCTCAATCAATACCTCGGGAACCGCCGCGTCCTTCAAACGCTCCAGCACCACTTTCCGAATCAGCAGGTCTTCGTGAAGAAGATTCCCGAAGTCCTTTTTGTTCGCGAACCACCGTGACCCCCAATTTTTATTGACGGTCACCCTCAACCCGATGGGATTTACCTTTTGGCCCAAAATGATCTCCTTTCAAGCGCCGTTATTTGCGCTTACCCCGTTTTTCATCCGTCAGAACAATCTTGATGTGGCAGGTTTTCCGTTTGATCGGACTAACCATCCCGCGTGCCCGGGGCCAGAACCGCCTCATCCGCGGCCCGTCATCCACCACGGCTTCTTTCACAATCAGATCATCCGCCGACAATCCTTTATTGTTTTCCGCGTTCGCAATCGCCGATTTCAACGTCTTGGCAATCTGCAACGCCGCTTTTCGCTTACTGGCCGCCGTCAAGCAGACTGCCTCGGAAACCGGACGCCCCTGAATGGAACGTGCCATATCCCGCGCTTTCGTCGGTGACAGCCTCACATATTTTGTTATCGCATTTACTTCCATAGCAACCCACTTACCACATTATCGCCGTTTCATAAATCGCCCACCCATCTTCGCCTGTCTGAAAAATGGAGGCGCTCAGTTTAAGTACTCGCTTAAAAATTGCCAGCCTTTCCTTAAAAAATCTCTTCGCTGTTCCGCTGGCCTCTTTTTTCCCGAATTTCAGTCCAATGCACTCGATTATTTCAGCATCACCGTCTTGTCGGTGGCCGTTCCGTGGCGGCGGAAGTTACGTGTAGGCGCAAACTCGCCCAGACGGTGCCCCACCATGTTTTCCGTTACGAACACATTGACAAATACCTTGCCGTTATGAACCGCCAGCGTATGACCGACAAATTCAGGAAGAATCATCGAGCGGCGCGACCACGTCTTGATCATGCGCTTCTCACCCGAAAGATTCATCCGCTCCACCTTCTTGAGCAGCTTCTCATCGACAAAAGGTCCTTTTTTAATTGAACGACCCATAACTTACTTCTTTCTCCGTTGAACAATAAACTTGTTGCTGGTTTTTCTCTTGTCTCTCGTTCTCTTGCCCTTGGCCAACTTGCCCCAGGGCGAAACCGGATGGCTGCCTCCCGAAGTACGGCCTTCGCCGCCGCCCATCGGATGGTCCACCGGATTCATCGCCACACCGCGAACCGTCGGACGGATACCCTTGTGGCGCGACCGCCCGGCTTTCCCGCTGGAAATATTCTCGTGATCCACATTGCCGATCTGCCCCACCGTCGCATAGCAACCCGACGGGATCATCCGGATTTCTCCCGAGGGCATCTTCACATTGGCCGTGCCCCCTTCACGGGACATCAACTGAGCCGAGCCGCCCGCGGTGCGGACCAACTGGCCTCCCCGACCGGCATACAGCTCGATATTGTGAATCGACATGCCCAACGGAATCTTCGAGAGTGGAAGCGAGTTGCCCGTCACCGGTTCAGCTTCCGGCCCGGCCATCAGCATCGAATCCGCCGCCAATCCGAGCGGGGCGATGATATACCGCTTTTCACCGTCGGCATAGGCCAGCAGCGCAATGCGCGCCGAGCGGTTCGGATCATACTCGATGCCCTCTACCTTTGCCGGAATGCCGTGTTTGTCCCGTTTAAAATCGATGAGCCGGTAGTGGCGCTTATGGCCGCCGCCGCGATGGCGCACCGTGATACGGCCCGCAGAATTACGGCCCGCTTTCGACTTGCGCTTGCTCAGCAGCGAACGTTCCGGTTCCTTCTTCGTGATTTCCTTGAAATCCGAAAGGGCCGTAAAGCGATTGCTCGGCGTGGTTGGTTTTCTGTTTTTTAAAGCCATGGCGTACTCATTCTCCTTTATGTCAGATCGATCTTGTCACCTTCTTTGAGGGTGACCACCGCACGATGGATCGCTGCCGTCATGCCAAAATTCCGGGTACGTTCACGTTTCTTTTTCCCTTTTCGGTTCATCGTGTTCACTTTCAGAACCTTCACGCCGAAAAGCTGCTCCACGGCCCGTTTGATCTCCAGCTTGTTGGCGTCCACCGCCACGTTGAACAAATATTTGTTCTCCGTCTCACCAAGCCGTGTGCCCTTCTCCGTCAGCAAGAGCTTTTTGATTACCGAATATGCGTCTTTCATGCCTCGCTCCCAGTCTTTTTCTGCAACCGGCTCTCCAGGTCGCCCATCCCCTTCTTCGTCACCACCACCGTCGCATAACGCAGCACCTGGTACGTGTTTGCCATCTTGGCCGAGGCCAGTTCCACGCGCTGCAAATTGCGCGACGCCAGCGCCACCTTGGGGTCCAGCTCGCTCACCAGAAAAAGTGCGCCGCGCTGCACGGCCAAATTTTTCACAACGGACTGCATCTCCTTGGTCTTGGCCTGGTCCAGCTTCAGCTCATCCAGAATAAACACCTGGCCAGCCGCCACCTTCTCACTGACCGCACGGCGAAAAGCAAGTTGCGCCATCTTTTTCGTCAGCTTCTTGGTGTGCCGTCTCGGTTTCGGCCCGAAAGCCACCCCGCCGCCACGCCACACCGGCGACTGCCGCAGACCCGTACGGGCGCGACCAGTACCTTTTTGCTTCCACAATTTCCGATTGCTTCCAGCCACTTCGCCCTTCGAGAGCGTCGAGGCGGTGCCATTACGCTGGTTGGCTAAATAGGCTACCACGGCGTCATGCATCACCTGCAATCCTTTGTCAAATTCGAGCAGCGAGTCGGCCAGTTCATACTCACCGATCTGCTCACCCTTCATGTTGCGTATTGGTATCTTACTCATGACGGCTTATCCGCTTTCTTTAATGATTTCCTCACAAAAACAAACGCGCCGGAGGGACCGGGAACCGATCCGCGAACCAGCACGATATTATCATCGTTCCGAACCTGAACCACCTTCAGATTCTGCACGGTGACGCGCTCCGCACCCATTTGACCAGGCATCGCCTTGCCCTTCAACACACGGGCCGGCCATTCCTTCATGCCGATCGATCCCGGACGACGGTGCATGCCCGAACCGTGCGTGGCGCGTCCACCGCTCATACCATGGCGACGCACCACCCCCTGAAAACCGCGCCCCTTCGTGACGCCGATCACATCCACATACGACACCCCGTCAAACACCGAGGCCGTGAACGTATCGCCGACCTTGAGGTCCGTCCCGATCGCATCCAAACGCACTTCCCGCAGAATCCGCTTGTTCGGCAGGTCGTTCTTTTTAAAGTGTCCCGCACGCGCCTTCGTCTGCCGTTTTGCAGGCTGATCTTCGAATCCGATCTGAACGGCATTGTAGCCGTCTTTTTCGGCGGTCTTTAATTGAACCACCACGCACGGCCCCACTTCGAGAGCCGTCACCGGAATCTGTTGACCGGCGTCGTCAAACACCTGTGTCATTCCAATCTTTTTACCAATCAACGCATTCATAGTACCACTCAGATCTTAATGTTGATGTCCACACCCGCAGGCAGGTTCAATTTTTTCAGTTCATCCACCGTCTTTGCGGTCGGATCAATAATGTCAAGCAGTCGCTTGTGCGTTCTGATCTCAAACTGCTCCATGGATTTCTTGTTCACATGCGGGCTGCGGTTCACCGCATACCGCTCAATACGGGTCGGCAGCGGAATGGGTCCCGCCACGCGGGCGCCCGTACGTTTTGCCGTTTCCACGATATCGCCGGATGACTGATCCAGTATCCGATGATCATAACCTTTGAGTCGTATCCTGATTCTCTGACCATTCATTGTGTATTATCCTCACCGGCTTAATAGGCTTTGCTGAATTGCTTCCGGCACCGTTTCAAACTGCTTCGGCTCCATGGAATAGCTCGCGCGCCCCTTCGTTAACGACCGCAATGCCGTGGCATATCCGAACATTTCGGACAAAGGTGCTTCCGCCAGTACAATCTGTGCCACGCCCTTGTTATCCATTGATTTAATTTTTCCCCGTCGCCCGCTGATATCACCCATCACATCCCCCATGTATTCTTCGGGGGTGATGATTTCCAACAGCATCACGGGCTCCAGTAGCACGGGTGATGCTGAGCGCACCGCATCGCGTGTCGCCATGGCCGCAGCCGTGCGGAAGGCCACTTCCGATGAATCCACCGGATGAAATCCTCCGCCCACCACCTGCACGCTCATGTCCACCAGCGAGTAGTTGTTCAGCACGCCCGTAACCAAGCTGTCCGTGATGCCATCCAGAACAGCCTGATGATACTCCGCAGGTATAACGTCCTTGGAGACTTTCATCTCGATGTCATTGCCTGCGCCGCGTTTTCGCGGAGTCACTTTCAGTACGACATACCCGTACTGTCCGCGACCGCCGATTTCACGCTCAAAAAGATGCGAGGCTTCCGCCTCTTTTGTAATCGTTTCCCGGTACGCCACCATCGGCTGACCCGCGCTGGCCTGTACCTTGAATTCCCGGAACATCCGGTCCTTGATGATTTCCAGATGCAGCTCGCCCATCCCACGGATGATGAGCTGGCCCGTCTCTGCGTCACGCGACACCTTGAAGGTCGGGTCCTCCTCCTCCAGCGTGTGCAGCGTCGCCTCCAGCGAGGCCCGGTCCGACTGCGTCTTCGGCTCGATTGCCATCGCCATTACCGGTTCAGGAAAATGGATATTCTCCAGCACCACCGGGTGATTCTCTCCACAAAGTGTATCCCCCGTCGTCAATTGCTTCAGACCGGCCAATCCGCCGATCTCGCCCGCGTACAACACATCCACATCCTCGTGATGATTCGCGTGCAACTGAAGAATGCGCCCCAGACGCTCCCGCTTGCGGGTACGCGTATTGAAAATGTTCTGCCCCTTTCGGATCATCCCCGAATAGACCCGCACAAAGGAAAGTTTCCCGTAGTAGGGGTCCGTCTTAATCTTGAACACCAGCGCGCTCAACTCGGCATGGTCATTCGTTTCGCACAGCACCGGACTGTGATCCTTAGGATGAAACCCGTTCACGGGTGGCACGTCCAACGGTGAGGGCAGGTAGTCCACCACCGCGTCCAGCAGCAGTCGAACACCCTTGTTTTTCAACGCGGAGCCACAGAGCACCGGAACGGCTTCGTTCCGAATCGTCAACCGCCGAAGCGCCTGAACAAGCACCTCTGCTGAAACACCTGGGTCCGCCACATACGCTTCCAGCACCGTCTCATCCTTCTCCGCCAAAAATTCAATCATCTCCGTGCGCCGCATCTCCGCCTCAATCAGTAGATCGGAAGGAATCTCCGTCTCCGTCATATTCAGGCCCGTGGTGTCCCCATCAAACAGGTACGCCTTCATCCGCATCAAATCGATAATCCCACAGAAACTTTCTTCTTCGCCGATCGGCCACTGCACCGCCACCACCGGCGCCGCCAGACGGTCGCGCATGGATTGAAGCACTTGATCCATATCCGCGCCTTTGCGGTCCAGCTTGTTGACGAACGCCAAGCGGGGAACGTTGTATTTGCCCGCCTGATGCCAAACCGTCTCCGACTGCGGCTGTACTCCTGCCACACCGCAAAAAACGCCCACCGCGCCATCCAGCACTCGCAATGAGCGTTCCACTTCCACCGTAAAATCTACATGCCCTGGCGTGTCGATCAAATTGATCTGCTTATCGCGCCAGAAACACGTCGTCGCCGCACTCGTAATCGTAATGCCGCGTTCCTGTTCCTGCTCCATCCAGTCCATGGTCGCCGTGCCTTCGTGCACTTCGCCTATCTTATAGACACGACCCGTATAAAAAAGGATGCGCTCCGAGACCGTCGTCTTCCCCGCGTCAATATGCGCCACGATGCCGATATTCCGAATATCGGCAAGCGCACTGCGCCGTTCCGCCGCCTCATTAGGCTGCGGATTGCGCACGCGGGTCTGTTGACTGTCTGCCAGAGCTACCATAAATAAATTCCGTTCCGCCTACCACCGGTAGTGCGCAAAAGCCTTGTTTGCCTGGGCCATCTTGTGGACATCGTCGCGTTTCTTCACAGACGATCCCTGCCCCTTGTGCGCATCCAGCAGTTCAATGGCCAGCGCCTTCGCCATCGGAACGCCCTTGCGGGCCTGCGAATACTGAACAATCCAGCGCATCGCCAGCGAAAGCTGACGGTCCGGGCTCACTTCCAGAGGCACCTGATACGTCGCACCACCTACGCGCCGCGATTTCACTTCCAAGCGTGGCTTGATGTTTTCAAGCGCTTCGCCAAAAATCTTCACCGGGTTCTCGCCCGTCTTGGTGGCGATCTCATCCAGCGCACCGTACACTACGCGTTCCGCAACCGACCGTTTCCCGCATTCCATAATCGTTGAAATCAAACGGGCGATGACATCGCTGTTAAACCGCGTATCCGGAATCACCTCTCTCTTGACTGCGCTTCTTCTTCTCATGGAGAATTTCCTTATGCTTTGGCTTTGGGCTTCTTCGCCCCGTATTTGGAGCGGCCCCGGTTACGACCGTTCACGCCCAGACAATCCAGCGTGCCCCGTACAATATGATAACGCACACCGGGCAAGTCCTTCACTCGGCCCCCGCGCACCAACACCATGCTGTGTTCCTGTAGATTATGTCCTTCGCCGGGAATGTACGCCGTCACTTCCTGACCGTTCGTCAGGCGAATACGGGCAATCTTCCGCAACGCGGAATTAGGTTTCTTCGGCGTCTGCGTTTTGACCTGCAGGCAAACACCGCGACGCTGAGGACAACCCGCCAGCGCACGCGACTTGCTTTTCTGGACCGTAGTTTTACGCCCCTTCTTCACTAATTGATTAATCGTCGGCATACCTTATTCCCTTTTTTTGACAACGTGAGCGCGCAAGGTATCAAACCGAATAAGCGCTCTGCAATAGAAACCTTCGCTTTTTTACATAATTCTCTAAACGCACGTTAAAACGTGAAACCCCGAACCTCGGTTTCTCACGAATGGCAGACGCAAAAAGCCGATGGGTCATTTTGCGGTATGGAACCTGCCGGCCTGATTCGTCTGCGGGAAAACCCCGCACCGGCAAAAACTCCTGAACGATCAGCCAACCCCGTTTGCCCTGCAAGGAGGAACAACAGAGAAGCAATTAAAAACACAAGAGGGGCAATTACAAATTCCCCATCCCAAAGTCAATCCTTATGTCTCACTTTTTCCAACCATTGGAAACTTTTTTCCCGTTTTTTCCAATCATTGGAAACTTTTTCACCCTTTTTCCAATCGTTGGAAACACCGACAAAAGCTTGCGTCATGATGGCCCCGGGAGGGGCCTGGGAGAATAGCCCGGGGTCATGGACCCCGGGAGCCGACAAACAAAACAATATGCACCCCGGACGGGGTGCATGGGATATTGGAAAATCAGAAACCCAGGGTCTACCGACCCTGGGCTATATACCTTCACCCCATCCGGGGTGATGATACATAATGAAACATAAGGCCCACAGGCTCCCCGCAGGCACCCAACCCTCAGGCAGGCCCGCCCTCCGCTGCCTTCATAAACAGCGTGATCGTCGTTCCATGATCTTCGGGAAAATCCTTGGCGCTGCGGGATTCCACCACCACACGACCGCCAAATGCTTCAATAAAGCGCTTAATGAGCGGCATCCCGAAACCCGTCCCCTGCTCGCCTTCAGTCCCCGGACAACTGGTTTGATGCGCAGGATCAAAAAGATTCTCGAGTGTCGCGGCATGCATCCCCACTCCTTTGTCCACCATCCTGAACTCGACCACCCCATCCGTGTGGGTCTCGGCTTCCATTCGAATGGCGCCGCCCCGGGTTGTAAACTTGATGGCATTGGTAAGCAGATTGCAAAGAATGGATTGCGTTAAGATCACCGGTTCCGCATCAACCAAAATAGATGCAGGCACGTGGCAGGAAGCCGTAACGCCTTTCGCCGAAATCTTTGCCCCGACAATGTTCAGCGCCTGTTGGCAGCATTCCAGCAGATTGGTCGGGTGAACTTCCAACTTCAACTTACCCTCATCAAAAGCACGCATCTGGCGAACATGGTTAATTAAATCCATCGCATTGTTCGCAACATCCAGCAGCGGCCCACGCATCGAAAGAAATTCTTCGGCATCGTCAACCATCTGCAGCAGCGACTGAATGGCGCCGACCGGATTGGCCAAGTCATGACATAGAATATGCAGCAACTGCTGAAGTTGCTGATTTTTTTTCTGCGTGGCTATCGTGGCCTGCCGCAAAGCCAAATGGGTCTGCACGCGCGCAAGGAGTTCAGGTGCGTGGAACGGCTTAACAATATAATCGGACGCTCCCAGCTTAAACCCGGCGACCAGGTCTTCCGTTTCCGCTTTGGCCGTAAGGAACAGCACGGGTATTTGCGCCGTGGCGGGATTTTTTTTTAGCAGAGAACAGACCTCTAAACCGCTCATTCCAGGCATCATGATATCCAGCAGAATCAAATCAGGAGGCTCGGTCTTGACCGACTCGAGTGCCTGCATTCCATCGGTGGCAAAAGACAGGTCACACAGCATCGCGCGCGTGAGGGATTCACCGACAATCTGGAGATTTTCCTGTGTATCATCCACCACCAAAATGCGGGGAAGTCGTTCCTGAAGCGTGTTCATGGGTTTACCTTTTGTGGAGTTGATCGATGAGGTCGTTCATTTGCGACAACACGTCTTTCATTTTATTAATTTGAAAGGAGCTTGCGGCCTCGGCAAGCTGTTGGGCTAGGCCGACCAGCACAGATGCACCGAAGGGCCTGGCTTGCGTGAGTATCTTTTCCGAAAGCTCTCTGGCATGGTTGATGCGCAATGTTTTCGAGAGGGCATTCAACTCTGCCTGCAAGTCGCATTCGGCGAGCCAGGCAATCAGTCCGCATTCATCCAAGGGGCTTTCGGAGGGCGTGGACCTTGTTTGCGACGGGGTTTCGGCGCTTACCACCTCCTGCCTGTGATGCGGTATGAAATGCGCGATTTCGTTGAGCAGCAATGCCCTTGAAATGGGTTTGACCAAATAGCCATCGAATGCCTTGGCATCTATCTCTAGATTCCGATCCGACGTGGCGGAAGCGGTAAGGGCAATTATTTTTGGAGCAGGCGAAGGTTCGTCATTCAGCACGGCATCGGCGCGGACTTCCTCTTTGATCGCCCTCAGCAGCTCGCGTCCATCCATGTCGGGCATTTTAATATCGGTTAGAATCAACGTGGGATGATGAGCCTGAAACAAAGCCAGGGCTTCATTGCCATCCGCAGCCTCAAAGAGTTTGAAATCATAGGGTGAAAGATAAGAACAAAGCAGTTCTCGATTGTTGGCCACATCATCCACAATCAAAATAGTGGGGTGCTCATCAAAAATATATTGTGGGTCGTCCCCTTCCTGTTGCGCGGGCTCATCCTCTCCGGCATGGACCACCGGGACATCCCGCAGGCTGACCGTGAAAACCGAACCCGTTCCCGTCGGAGCGTCCGCCACGGTGATGTCGCCATTCATCAACCGGGCAAGCTGGCGGGAAATCGCTAGGCCAAGTCCTGTTCCCCCCGTCTTAGCATGCTCCTGCCCGGGACTCTGTTCGAAGGCGCCGAAAAGGAATGGTTTGAAATCCTCGGATATCCCCACGCCCGTATCGGTTATGATAATTTTGATCCCGATTAAATCGGGGTCCAACGAAATGGCCTCCTCCGCATTCACCTGCACATCGACGCCGCCGACCTGAGTGAACTTGATCGCATTCCCAATAAGATTGACCAATATTTGGCGTAAGCGCGTCTCGTCAATTAACACTCTTTCGGGAAATTCAGGCGAAATTCCGATCTTCAAACCAATCCCTTTTTCACTAGCAGGCTGCATGAAGAGCTGCCGAATATCCTCCAGCAGATCGAAAAACGAACAGCGCATCGGGGTGATCGTCATCTTGCCAGCCTCAACCTTCGATAGATCAAGAACGTCATTGATCAGACGGAGCAGTGACTTCCCGGATTTGGCTATGATGGAGGCGTGATGCCGCTGGCGCTTATCCGGTATATCATGGGCCAGGATGTCGGCAAACCCGATGATCGCATTCATCGGCGTGCGGATTTCGTGGCTCATGTTGGCAAGAAATTCGGACTTGGCTAGATTGGCCGCTTCGGCCCGAACAGCCAGCTCATTGGCACGACCGATCGCTGCCTCGAGGCTGGCATTGGATTCTTCGAAATCGCGCTGCGATTGCTCCAAAATCTCCCGTGCCTTTTTCCGCTCGGAAATATCGCGGGTGACTCCGTGCAGTTCGACTTTTCCAGTAGCCGGATTAAGCCAGAAATAGGTGATGACCTCCGTCCACACGATGGACCCGTCTTTGTGCGGCTGCGGCACTTCATTCGTAAAATAGTCGGACGAGGTAATCAATCCGGCACGCAACTCCGCCACTCGGTCCACGGTTTGCGTGCGGATACTCTCTCGCGCATCGGGGGCAAGTGCGGCATCCAGAGGTTCTGCCATGATTTCTTCGGGAGTAAAACCGCGAAGGTGTTTCACCGATGGGCTTACATACAAAAACCGCAACGTCTCGGTGTCGAGTGACCAGACCACGTCCTTCATGTTTTCCGTCAACAAACGGAAATTATTTTCGCTTTTCTGCAGGGCCTGCGTACGTTCCCCAACGAGCCGTTCCAGTTCTGTGCGTCGGCGCTTGATAAAGCCCACCGTGGTGGCCAACGATCCGGTAACAACCAACCCCGCCGCCAGGAGAATCCAGGGCGTCACGAGCCAATGCATTGCCAGAAATGCGGGTGAAGGGCGCACCGTGATGCCGTAATGGCGCATAAAGGCGGCAATCGGACGGGTCATTTCAAGTTTTTCAGCCTTCCAGCCCTGGACCGATGCCGAAGGGGTTCGGACTTCTTGCGCCGCCTTTTCATCGCGACCCAAAACGGTCAGTTCCATCACCAGGTCCTCTTCGCCATCCAGATTCGGCATGTCGCGCGAGTGCGTTTCAAGAAAGGCATCCATCTTGATCGCGGCCACCACGAATCCACGCAGGCGAGTCATATCCTGCTCGTCAAATACCGGGCGAAAGACGGCGATGCCTTGTTCTCCAAGGGCATTCATTCGGAGCGTAGTCGGTTCCGTGGAGATGGCGATCCGTTCATGCCTAGCCATTTCCATGGCCGCGCGGCGACCTGGCCTGGAGCCGAAATCAAAGCCCGAAGCAAGTCCCTCGGTATTTCTGGAAATCACATAAAGCAATGGGTAATAGACTTCGCGATGGGCCGCCGGAACTTTGTCGCCCTGCTCATTCAGCTCCCATAGGTAGAAATCAGGCCAAATACCGCTGGCGCGAACCTCTTCTTCAAAGCGCTCTCGGTCCTCCGCTTGAACCGCAGGAATCCATTCCCAGGCCTCGACGGCTTTGTTTTGCATCAAATGCGTCGCATACCGGTTGAACGCTGCGAACGTAACGTCCTCCGTATTGTCGAAATAGCCGCCCAGACTTTCGATTTCGATATCGCGGATCGTCCGCACGGATTGCACAATGGCAAACGTTTTCGTATTGGCCAGATGCATAAACGTGTTGCGCCGCACATTCGATTCAACGTGATAGGCATACCAGGCGGTGAGCGCCGTCACCAGCAGACCGGAAAGAAGGGTCAAGAGTGTCTCGGGAGAGTGCAGCGCGTGCACAGAAGGAACATTCCGTTTCATGCGAGGGTAGTAAAACAGCACGACGAGCATGAGCAGAATGAACGTACCAAGCGGCAACAGGCCGGCCAACAGAAGCTGAAGCATCCATTCCCGCGCGTTGATGGCCATCCCGAGCAGAGCGATCGGCTCCCCCGTCCAATAGTCTTTTACCGGAACAACGGCGGTAGCCAAACCCGTGCGAAACAGCTCTGCAAGTCCGGTGAGGCAGACCGCCTGCTGCGCATCAAATGCGTCAACAAACGATGACGGCACCTCATCGCCAAAATGTTTCTCCGTGGTATCGGCGATGTAAACAGGGCACCCATCGCGGTCTCGCCCGGCAACAAACAGGCCCTCCCAATGCGGATCCGTCGAGCGAATGATGCGCGCCGACAACGCCATCCTTGCCAACAAAGGACTGACATCCTGACGGGGACCTTCCTCAATCAGTGCTTGAATGGCGTCACGATTGATGGTGTCGACAACCAGCCGGACTTGTCGAACCATATCCTTGCGCATCATCCTATCGGTCTGATGCAGCACAATGCCCGAGAGAAGCACGCCAATTATTAAAAGGGCTGCCAGAATGTACTTCATCGCGTCTCTTGTGATCGTTTCAATTAGTTTCAACTTGGAACCTTTGTTACCCCCGCGAAAAGACAATACAAGATGAGAGCGCCTGAACAAGCGAGAAAAAGAGAATCATCGGGGTCACACCGTAAATATTCACTTCTACACGCTCATAATTTTGCCATCACCAGGTCCATATTGGTGAGATTTCTCCGACGGACACGTCCCCCAACGACTTGAAGAGCGCAACGATAGTGAGGTGGGTTTTATTCCTGTGGGTTGGTGTTTTTTGTGTGCGCCTCCTGGGAAATACCCTCTTGGCAGGGAATCGCCCGTATTTTCACCTCAAAACAGCTTGAACATTGTTTTCCACGTAACTATAGATAGAAACGTCTTTATCAATTTAATCAAAATACAAAACGGCAGCAGCTAGGAAGGTCACCCATGGACTATCAACTCTATTTCAAACAGCAACCGGACGCTAAGGGCTTTTTCGGAAAATTCGGTGGAGCCTTTATCCCGCCGCAACTGGAAAATTCCTTTAGGGAAATTGACGAGGCGTATCACGACATCTGTCAGTCGCATCGCTTTATTGCCGAGCTGCGGGATATCCGCAAACATTATCAGGGCCGCCCCACCCCGGTCTATCACGCCGAACGCCTGACTCGTCACGTCGGCGGCGCGCATCTCTATCTGAAGCGCGAAGACCTGAACCATACCGGTGCCCACAAACTGAATCACTGTATGGGCGAAGCCCTCCTGGCCAAATACATGGGCAAGAAAAAACTCATTGCCGAAACGGGTGCGGGCCAACACGGCGTCGCTCTCGCCACCGCCGCAGCCTACTTCGGCCTCGAATGCGAAATTCATATGGGCGAAGTGGACATTGAAAAGGAACACCCCAACGTCATCCGAATGAAACTGCTTGGAGCCACCGTGGTGCCCGTCTCCTTCGGACTGAAAACACTCAAAGAGGCCGTCGACTCCGCCTTCCAATCCTACATGAACGATTATGAGGACGCTATTTAGAGTTTGTCCCAAAAGGGCGAACTTTCACGCATTCAATTATTTTTTGAAAAT
>CAZBEO010000063.1:0-19833 GCA_964490935.1 uncultured Verrucomicrobiota bacterium | reverse complement strand
GCTACTCAAGAATAACGCAGAGGGTGAAGTGATGCGTTGGACAGTGGCACGCCGAAAGGCGCATGAGCCATGCGCCGTCCAAGGGAGGAAATGGACGTGTTAGTAGCGGGGTGCTCGCCGAGCGCCCCGGGGTTTTTGGTGCGAACGATGCCCGACCTCCGCCCGCTCGGCGAGCAGACGGCTACGCAAGAATAACGCGCAGAAGTTGTGGTCATCAACCGTTACTCGGATGGGGATGCCGATTCTTCGGGATAGGCCAACTTGGCCATACGCTCTTTTAGCTCCTGGACAAAGCCGCGCAGTTCGTCCAGCGACAGAGGCTTAATCAAGTAGCTCGGCTGTTCGGTAATATTCAAAGAATTCAATAAGAGGGAGATCATCGCCGGATCCAGACCGCCATCTTTGCGATGCGCCTCTTCAAAACAGGCCTCAACACGTAACCCTTCTTTTTCAAGGAAGTACAAATCCACCAAGTCTTTTATTTCGCACCGACTAATGAGTGTGGTGATTTTATTGAGCATGATTTCGTGCAGCGTATCGACGCGAATATCACCAAACCACGCTTTCACCGTGTCGATTTGAGGCGAGGCATCCAAAACAACATCCACAATCTCCGATTCTCCATCCTTTGAAATACGATAACGCCTGAATGTAGGCGTATCCCGCAACAATTCGAGTGCTGCCCCCGCTTCTCTGGCACATAATCGGACGATGCCATCCGTCTCAATCCAATCGACCTGCTCTTCGGAAAACAAATCCAGATCATAGGAGAAACGATGATTCAAATAGAATAATCCCAAGGCGCTCCCGCCCGTCAGGAAGAATCGTTTTTCTTTTGCAAAAAACGCCTTCAAAAAATCCCGTTTAAGAGGGGTGATCGCGCTAGACTTTTCCCAGTTCATGCCAAATCCCGAAAAGATAGGTCCATAATTCTGTGGCCGGTCCCAGCCAGCGTTTGATGTCATCAAATTCTCGGTAGACTTCAGAGGGTTTAACAAAAAACCAGACCTCTGTGGTCTTCAATTCCCGCATCAGCCAGGCAATGAGCCGATGTCTTTCCACACCCGTTGCGCGACTGATGCGCTCACGAATGTCCCGGACCGTCCAGCCCCGATCCCAGCAGATATAGGGAATCGTTTCATCGGTCCATTTGTTTGTTTCGGTTAACATATAAATATCTTTTCACAGGCGATAGAAACAGTCAACGGAGATGTCAGGCAAAGGTCCGGCTCAATAATGAGACACGTAGGCAGTCTGTGAGTCGAGAAATTGCAGGCTGGACAGTCCGGCGCTGATTTCGTTACATGATGAATAAAGCGCCGCGTTCTTCGCGGCACAAAAAGGAACCGGCCATGAAGACAAAAAACTCGGGCGCAAAGGCAAAAAAAACAACGGTCGGCATGGTGGATCCGGATGTACTGGCCTATACGGCAGGTGACGACGTGCGCCTGGATGCCGCTCTCGTAGAGGCCGACTGCCTAGGCAGTGCCGCCCACGCTATTATGCTTTCGCGCATACCCATCAAGCCGCGTCTCTTCACCCGTGCCGAATGCCGCTCCATTCAGGATGCCCTGCGCCATATTCTCGAAAGCTCCCGTCAGGGCACTTTCAGGATCACCATGGAAGATCAGGACGTCCATCTGGCCATTGAGCGGGTGCTCACCGAAAAACTGGGCGTACTCGGAAAGCGAATCCATACCGGACGCAGCCGCAACGATCAGGTGGCCACGGCCCTGCGTCTCTATGGCAAGAGTCAGTTGATGGACACCATAAAAGAAGCCGCCGATCTCGCTGCCGCGCTGCTCGATTTTGCCGCACGGCACCGCGACCTTCCCATGGTGGGGCGTACTCATCTTCAGCCTGCCATGCCCAGTTCCGTCGGTCTCTGGGCCGCCGCCTTTGGCGAGGGCCTGCTCGAAGATATTGTGCTGCTTATCAATGCCTATGAACTCAACGATCAATCGCCCCTCGGCGCCGCCGCAAGCTACGGCGTTCCGCTTCCGCTCGACCGTGAAATGACCGCCGATCTGCTCGGTTTCAGTCGGCCCTGTCATACCGTGCTTTATGCCATTATGGCCCGTGGGAAAATGGAATCCATCATCCTTTCCGCCCTAGTGCAGGTCATGCTGACGCTCTCGCGCCTCGCCGAAGACCTCATTCTCTTCACCATGCCTGAATTCAACTACTTCAAACTCCCCGCTGAATATTGCACCGGCAGCAGTATCATGCCGCAAAAACAAAATCCCGACGTACTCGAACTCGTGCGCGCCAAAACCTCGCGCGTCCTTGCCGATGCGCACGGCGTCTGTGGCATCATGAAAAGCATGGCCTCCGGCTACAACCGCGACTTGCAGGAAACCAAAGAGCCGTTCATGAAAGGCTTCGACACCACCCGCAGCACCCTGCGTATCCTGCGCGGGCTCGTTGAGGGGCTGGCCGTTAACGAAGAGGCCCTTCTGGCCGGATTCACGCCCGAGGTGTATGCCACCGACCGGGCGCTCGAGTTGGTTGCTGGCGGCATGCCCTTCCGCGATGCCTACGATCACGTCAAACAAAACCTCGATGCCCTCGAACAACTTGATCCCCGCGAAGTGATTCAAAAGAAGCAGAGTCTCGGTGCCACCGGACGCCTCGAGCTGGAAAGTCTCTGCGAGCGTATGCGCGAAGCACTGGTCTGGACACACGAAGAGCAGCGCGAGTTCGCCGCCGTGCAGAAGCGCCTCCTAGGAACGAACCGATGATGAATGATCCGCTGAAAAATTTTCGTGTGGTGCTGGTGAATCCGCTTTATGGGGGGAATGTCGGGGCGGTATGCCGCTGCATGGCCAACTGCGGCATCTCGGACTTGGTGATTGCCGAACGCGGCTATGAAGTGGACAACGATGAATGCCGCAAACGCGCCATGCACGCCGAGCACCTCTTTGATAATCGCCGCGAATTCGCCACCCTAGCCGAAGCCGTGTCCGATTGCGGACTCGTGGCCGGCACCTCCGCCCGATTGGGCTTATACCGTAGTCACGCCAAAACAGCCCGCGAATGGGGTCCGATACTCTACGAAAAGGCGCAAAACAATCGCATCGCCCTAGTTTTCGGAACGGAGGACAAAGGACTGAGCAAAGAACAGCTTGCCCTCTGCACGCAAATTATCCAAATCCCCTCGCATCCTGACTACACCTCGCTGAATCTCTCGCACGCCGTGATGATCTGCTGCTACGAACTGTTTCTGGCATCGGAACGGTTTGAGCCGAACGAAGAACCCTCGACCGAGGCCTCATCCGCCCTGCGCGAGCGCATGTTTTCCGCCTGGGAAAATACGCTCTACGACATCGGCTTCATGAAAGAGGACAAAGCCGAACACATGATGCTCGGATTACGACGAATCCTCTCGCGCGGACTCCTCACGGAATCGGACGTAAAAATCCTGATGGGCATCGCCCGCCAATCCCAGTGGAATGCCCTGCAACTCAAAAAAGTGGAAAATCACTGAAGAGTCTGTCCACAAGTGGAGGGCGTCAGGCTCTGACGCCTAGGCGTGCGAGCCGCGCGCCGTCCAGAAATCGGTAGGTGAATTCCGTAGCGTGGACTTCCAGTCCGCGTTCCATTTTTAACTACGAAACACGCGAAATGCCGCGAAATAATGAGGAATTGGCCACAAAAAACACGAGAAGGCACAAAAAAAGAGGAGGCGTCCATTTTTTCCCTCTCGGGAGGGCCCGTGTCCCCACGGGCCAAGCGGAGAGTGAGCGCGTTCCGGGAGGGCGAGCGTCCCCGCGAGCCGTGCGAAGACCAAGAGAAATAAGGAATGAGCTGGAGAAAAATAAAAGGACGTTGGGGACAACGTCCCTCCCTCTCTTCCCTCCGCGAACTCCGTGTTCTCCAGCGACTTGTGCGCCGTAGCTTATTAGCGAAGGCGTAAGCGGGTGGTGAAAAATGAATTTGAACAGGAGGTAAAATTCTCCGAAAAAGGGAGAAAATCGCAGAGAAATGGTTTAATTGTTTTTTCCTATGAGCAAATCGGTGAAAAATCAACGCGTAATTATGTCGGCTCCCGGGACGCTGATGTTGATGGGAGAGCATGCGGTGCTGCGTGGAGCGCCAGCCCTGGCGTGCGCCGTGGATCAGCGGATTCAAGTGGACCTTCAATGCCGCACCGATGGTCGTTTGCGTATTGAATCGGCGCTGGGAACCTACGAGGAGGCCGCCGAACGTTTTGCACCGCCCCTTTCGCTTCGTTTTGCAGGTACGGTGATGGCCCGCTATGCCCGGGTTGTGCCGCAGGGATTCACGGCAAGAATCGAGTCCGCTTTTTCTAGCACGGTGGGCCTCGGTTCGTCTGCTGCGGTGACGGTGGCGCTGACCGGGGCGCTGCGCAAGCTGCTTGAGCACGATACTTCGCCGTCGGCTGTCTTCGAGGAGACCTTTGGGGTCATTCGGGAGGTGCAGGGCTCAGGCTCGGGTACGGATTTGGCGGCGGCTGTGCTGGGTGGTGTCGTCCGCTATTGCATGACGCCGCGCAGCATGGAAACCCTGCCAGTCGCGCTTCCGCTCCTGCTGGTGTATTGCGGCTATAAAACACCGACGCCGGAGGTGATTCGCCGTGTCGAGGAGGCGCGGGAGAAAGAGCCCGTGCGTTTTGACGCGCTGGATACAGCCATACGACTCTGCACGGAAGAAGGATGGGCCGCGCTGAAAAATCAGGACATGAAAAAATTCGGACGGCTGATGAATGAGCATCAGGCTTTGCAGGAAGGCCTGGGCGTTAGTACACCGGAGCTGGATGAAATCATCTCCTGCATGCGGTTGCTTCCGGGTATTCTCGGTGCGAAGATTTCAGGCTCGGGGCTGGGCGATTGTGCGCTGGCATTGGGCGAGGCGAACTGGCCGCTGACGAACTATGATGCCATCCCGGTTCGTATTTCAACGGAAGGGTTGAGGTTGGATTACCATGAATAAACACGAAGCGGCACAGTTTGTTATCGGCGGCATGAACGAGTGGACCAAAGAGGAAGGCGAGGGCCGTGCATCGGTCAACATTGCGCTGTGCAAATATTGGGGAAAGCGGAATGAGGAATTGAATCTGCCTGTCACCTCCAGCCTCTCGATTGGTTTGCCGGGTCTTGGCGCACAAACGAAGGTGCGTTCGGCAGCACGGGATGTCTTTTTTGTAAATGGAACGCGCATGGATTCGGCGGCAAACGCGGCGGTGCGCGTGTTTGATTTTATACGTCTTTTTACGGAGGCGCCGATGGAGGTGAAAACGGAAAGCACGGTTCCGCTGGCGGCGGGGCTTGCTTCGTCGGCTTCCGGATTCGCGGCGTTGACGAAGGCGCTGAACGATGGATTCGGCTGGAATCTTTCCGGGCGGGATCTTTCGATTTTGGCACGGCTTGGAAGTGGAAGTGCGAGTCGATCGGTATTTGATGGGTTTGTGCAGTGGCATGTTGGTTCGCGCGGGGACGGGATGGATAGTTTTGCAGAACCGCTCGAGGCCGTCTGGCCGGATTTGCGCATGGGCCTGCTGGTCCTTTCGGACAAGGCTAAAAAAATCGGTTCGCGCGAAGCCATGAAACGTACCGTTGAAACATCGAAACTTTACCAGCAGTGGCCCGCGCGGGTGGAAGAGGATTTGGCAGGGCTGCAAGAGGCCATTTCGCAGCGCAATCTGACGCAACTCGGGCGACACGCGGAGCAGAACGCACTCGGAATGCACGCCACCATGCTGGAATCTTGGCCCCCGGTGATCTACTGGCTGCCGGAAAGCGTGGAGGCCATTCATCGCGTCCACGCCTTGCGCGAAAGTGGCGTTCCGGTGTATTTCACCATGGATGCCGGGCCCAATGTGAAATTGATGTTTACCGCCGCCGAAGAAGTCGCCGTGCAGTCCTCCTTTCCAAAAGTGCGGATCATTGCGCCATTTGAATGATTTCGGGGTTTTTTCTTGCTAAAACGTTCTTCCTCCCTAATGTATGCGCGAAATGCCGAGGGCCGCAGGCGCTTCTCGCCGCTTGATGGCGCACGGCAAAAAAGAACGTCGGGGTGCCGCCCTTGCAACGACCGGATGCGGACGGATTAACGGAACGGAGGAATGAAAATGATAGCTCAGGGATTTGTGCTGATGCTGGTTGGCATGTGCGTGGTTTTTTTATTTTTAATCGTGCTGGTTTGTTGCATGAGTCTTTCCGCCGCCTTCTTCAAGAAACACGCTCATTGGTTTCCAGAAGAACAGAAGACCGGCAAGTTAACCAAGATTTCCAATGATTGTGCGGATGTCGCTGTGGCCATTGCCGCAGTAAAGGCTTTTATCAAATAGAAAGGACTACCTTAAATGGCTAAGAAAAAAATTCACCTCATGAACACCTCGTTCCGCGACGGCTTTCAGTCGGCCTACGGCGCGCGGGTACTGACCGAAGACTTCCTGCCCGCCGTGGAGGCGTGTATCGAGGCGGGGATCACCCATTTTGAAGCAGGCGGTGGCGCGCGCTTTCAGTCGCTCTATTTCTATTGCAATGAAGATGCCTTTGCGATGATGGATAAATTCCGCAAGGTGGCGGGGCCTGATGCGAATCTGCAAACCCTGGCGCGCGGCATCAACGTGGTCGGGCTGGAATCGCAGTCGCGCGATATCATCAAGCTACACGCGGTACTGTTCAAAAAGCACGGCATCACCACCATCCGCAACTTCGATGCGCTGAACGATGTGAACAACCTCATCTTCAGCGGCCAGTGCATCAAGGATGCCGGGCTCAAACACGAAGTGGTCGTCACGATGATGGAATTGCCGCCGGGCTGCGAAGGTGCCCACAATCCCGATTTCTACGAAAAAACACTGCGCACGATTCTGGATGCGGACATTCCGTATGACTCGGTTTGTTTCAAAGATGCCTCCGGTACGGCGGTTCCGTCCACGGTGTTTGAAACCATCAAGCGTGCAAGAAAGATGCTGCCCGAGGGCACCAAGCTGGTGTTCCACTCGCACGAAACGGCTGGCATCGGCACCGTCTGCTACAAAGCCGCCATTGAAGCGGGCGCCGATCAGGTGGACTGCGCCATGGCTCCCACCTCCGGCGGCACCTGTCAGCCCGACATCGCGACCATCTGGCACGCCCTGCGCGGTACCAACTACGAACTCGATGTGGACATCGACAAGGTGATGGTGGCCGAGGAAGTCTACAAGGACTGCATGAAAGACTACTTCATGCCGCCTGAAGCGCTCGCCGTCGAGCCCATGATTCCCTGGGCACCGATGCCCGGAGGCGCGCTCACCGCCAACACGCAGATGATGCGCGACAACAATATCATGGACCGCTATCCCGAGTGCATCCACGCCATGGGCGAGGTCGTCCGTAAGGGCGGATTCGGCACCTCCGTCACGCCGGTTTCTCAGTTCTACTTCCAACAGGCCTTCAACAACGTCATGTTTGGCCCTTGGAAAAAAATTGCGGAAGGCTACGGCAAGATGGTTCTCGGTTATTTCGGAAAGACTCCGTGCGATCCCGATCCCGAAGTGATCAAACTCTCCTCCGAACAGCTCAAAATGGAGCCCACGAAGGAAGACCCCATTGATCTGAACGACAAGAATCCGAAAAAAGGCGTTGCCGCCGCGAAGAAAATGCTGCAGGCCGCCGGTATCATCGAGTCGGATGAGCATATTTTCATTGCCGCCGCCTGCGGCGACAAGGGAGTGGCATTTCTTAAGGGAGAAGCCAAGGCCAACGTCCGCAAGAACGCCAAAAAAGTGGAAAAGAGCGGCGAGGCGAAGCCTGCTTCCTCCGGTTATACGGTGGCGATCAACGGTAAGCCCTACTCGGTCGTGATGAGCGGCGATCAGGCCACGGTGAATGGCAAGACCTATTCGGTGAACGTGCAGGAAGGCATTTCCGTTCAGGGATCAACGCCCGCTGGCAAGGAAGGTGCCGCCACGCAAGACGCCAAATCCATCAAGGCACCGATGCCCGGCGCGGTGATTCGTATCCCCGTTTCCGTGGGCGACAGCGTACAGGCCGGCGATGTCCTGCTCGTACTCGAAGCCATGAAGATGGAAGTCGAAGTCAAAGCCCCGTCCGCCGGTGTGGTCTCGTCCATGGCCGTAAAAGTGGGCGACCAGGTTCAGTCGGGTGCCGTGCTGGCCTACCTCAACTAACTTAATTCAAGGAGCGCCTCGTGAAAGTCATCTCGAAAGTTCGTATTATGTGCACTCTTGCGGCGATTCTGCTGCCGATTGCAGGTGCTTGGACGCCCGCAATGGCGGCGTCGCCCGCCGCCCTGGCAGATGTGGCCGCGCAGGAGGCCTCCGCTTCCCCACATACCACCTCCTTCGGAGAAAAGCTTGTACAAATCTGGGAAGGCACTGGCGTGTACGGTTTTCTTCAAAAGGAGAGCGGAACGGAGTTGGACCCGTCTCATCCCAAGGGCCTGCTCCCGCCGGGACTCGGCAAATTAGTTATGATTCTGGTGGGGCTCGGCCTGATTTATCTGGCCATTGCCAAACAATTCGAGCCGCTGCTGCTGCTCCCGATCGGCTTTGGTGGACTGCTCGCCAACATTCCGTTCGCGGGTGTTGCGGAGCCGGGTGGATTTCTCTTCCTGATCTACCAGTTCGGCATTGAAACCGGTCTGTTCCCGCTGATCATTTTCATGGGCGTGGGGGCCATGACGGACTTTGGTCCGCTCCTGGCTAACCCCAAAACCGCTCTGCTCGGTGCGGCGGCCCAGTTTGGTATTTTCACCACCTTGCTCGGCGCACTGGCCCTCAGCAACTTTTTCCCCGGCATTCACTTCAACCTTCAGGATGCCGCCTCCATCGGCATCATCGGAGGGGCTGACGGGCCGACGGCCATCTTCCTGGCCTCGAAACTCTCGCCGCGACTCCTCGGGTCCATTGCCGTGGCCGCCTATTCTTATATGGCCCTGGTACCGATCATTCAACCCCCGATCATGCGCCTGCTGACCACCCCCGCCGAGCGCCAGATTGAAATGAAACAGCTTCGACACGTTTCCAAGGTCGAGAAAATATTCTTTCCGCTGATGGTCCTGTTGCTTTGCGCCCTGCTGCTTCCCTCGGCGGCACCCCTGATCGGTGCGCTGATGTTCGGCAACATCGCCCGCGAATGCGGCGTGGTGCAACGCCTCTCCGACACCATGCAGAATGCGCTCGTTAATATCGTGACGATTATGCTTGGCCTCTCCGTCGGCTCGAAACTCGCCGCCGATAAATTTCTAAACGGCGAAACCCTCGGCATTCTGATCTTGGGCATGGTGGCCTTCGGCATCGGCACCGCCTCGGGCGTATTGCTGGCCAAGCTGATGAACGTCTTCAGCAAGGACAAGATTAACCCACTGATTGGGTCGGCGGGTGTTTCCGCCGTACCGATGGCCGCGCGCGTCTCCAACAAGGTCGGCCTCTCCTACAATCCGCAAAACTTCCTGCTCATGCACGCGATGGGTCCGAACGTGGCCGGTGTGATCGGCTCTGCCGTCGCGGCAGGCGTGCTCCTAGCCCTCTGCGGATAACAATCCGTCAGGTAGTTGGTGCTGATAGGGCGTGTGGTGTCATAAAAACCATGGGTTTTGATGGGCTCTACGGCGTGTTACGGATTGTTGAATGGCAAACTATAGTTTGCCGGGATTTCGGGAGATTCTCTCGCAAAGAGCGCAGAGGAAGTTGTGAAAAATGAGCGGTAGGGCGAACCATCACGGTGAGCTGCCTTGGGGGTTTGTGCGAGACCACCGTGCGTGCCGATGCCCACGTCTCCCATACTCCCAAACTCCCCCACTCCCTTACTCCCATACTCCCCTCTTCCTTCCCCCCCAACACCTTGGGAAATGCCCGACTAAATAGTTTCCAACCATTGGAAAAATCCGTTAGGTTTTTTCCAATCATTGGAAACTATTCGGACCATTTTTCCAATCATTGGAAAAATCCATTTCGGCCAAACCACACACGACGGGAAGGTGCAACACGTGAGCGGCAGCACAAAACCTTTTGTTCATTTGCATAATCATACGGCGTACAGCCTGCTCGATGGCGCATCGCCCATCAAGGGGTCGGTCGAGCGGGCGCTCGAATTGAATATGAATGCGCTGGCGATCACCGATCACGGCGTACTCTACGGCATCGCCGAATTCTATAAAACAGCGAAGGCCAAGGGACTCAAACCGATTATCGGCTGTGAGACCTACATTGCCTTTGGCGACCGGCGCACGAGAGAGCGGCGCGACGACAAAAAAATCGCGAACCACTTCGTGCTGCTCGCGGAAAACGAGGTCGGCTACTACAATCTGGTTCGCTTGATTTCGCTCTCACATCTCGAAGGGTTCTACTACAAGCCGCGCATCGACAAGCAACTGCTTGCCGAATATCACGAGGGACTGATCGGGCTTTCAGCGTGTTTGCAGGGAGAGGTCTCGGAATGTATTGTACGCGGCAAGCTCGATGAGGCGGTCCGTGTGGCGGGCGAGTTTGCCGATATTCTGGGCAAGGATCACTTCTTTCTCGAAATGGAGGACCACGGCATTCCCGAGCAACGCGAAGTGAACCGCTGGATGCCCGAAGTGGCCAAACGCACCGGCCTTGGTCTTGTGGCCACCAACGACTCGCATTACCTGCGCAAAGAACACGCCGAAGCACACGATGTACTGCTCTGCCTGCAAACGCAGTCCACCTTCACCGACCCAAGGCGCATGCGCTACCCCAGCGATCAGTTCTATCTGAAAAGCCCGGAAGAAATGTGGGCGCTCTTCGGCGAAGTACCCTCGGCCCTCGAAAACACGGCGGAAATAGCACGTCGCTGCAATGTGGAAATGAAACTTAACATGGAGGAGATTCATTTCCCCGTCTTTCCGTTGCCGGTGGAAATTCGGACGGCCAAGGAATATCTCACCCTCCTCGGTGCGCAGGGACTTAAAAAACGCTACGGCGTGGAGGACCTGAAAAATCCGAAGGACGAACGCGAAAAAACCATCGCCGATCGATTTTACTACGAGCTAGGCATCATCGAAAAAACCGGCTTCATCAATTATTTTCTCGTGGTGCAGGATTTCATCGCCTACGCCAAGGAGCAACATATCCCGGTCGGCCCAGGACGTGGTTCGGGCGCGGGCAGTATCCTCGCTTATGCTCTCGGAATTACCGGCATCGACCCCCTCTATTTCGAATTGATTTTTGAGCGGTTCCTAAACCCCGAGCGCGTCTCGCCCCCGGACTTCGACATCGACTTCTGCCAGTTGCGGCGGGGCGAAGTGATTGACTACGTGAAAAAGAAATACGGCGCGGAAAATGTGGCGCAGGTCGTCACGTTTGGAACACTCGGCGCCAAGACCGTCATTCGCGATATCGGGCGCGTACTAGAAATCCCCCTGGCCGAGTGCGATAAATTCGCCAAGCTCGTGCCCGATGATCCAAAAATTCCGCTCGAAAAGGCGATGAAGGATAGCCCGGAATTTCGTCAGATGGCGGAGCACGATCCAAATGCGCAGCGCATCATGAAATATGCCCGCGTGCTCGAGGGGCTTCCGCGTCAGCCCGGCATGCACGCCGCCGGCGTGGTCATTGGCGAAAAACCCCTCATCGAAATTCTGCCGCTCAGCCGGGATAAGTCCGGTGAGCCGATCACCCAGTTTGAAAAGAACAACATGGAGGCCACCGGCCTGCTCAAGATGGACTTTCTCGGGCTGCGCACCCTTAGCATTATTAAGGAAGCGATTGGTAACATTCGCGAAACCTGCGGCGTGGAAATTGATATCGACACCCTTCCGCAGGATGATGCCGCCACCTTTGAAATGCTTTGCCGGGGCGATGCCGTTTGTGTGTTTCAACTCGAAAGCAAGGGCATGCGCGACCTGCAACGCAACCTCGGCCCCACCTGCATTCAGGACCTCATCGCCCTCATCGCGCTCTATCGCCCCGGCCCGATGGATATGATCCCCAACTTCATCGCTCGCAAGCACGGCAAGGTGAGCATCGAATACGATCACCCCCTGCTTGAACCCATTCTCAAAGAAACCTACGGCGTCATGGTCTATCAGGAGCAGGTCCAGTTCGCCGCACGCGCCCTGGCCGGTTACTCCCTTGGCGAAGGCGACATTCTGCGCCGCGCCATGGGTAAAAAGAAACCCGAAGAAATGGTCAAGCAGCGTGCCAAGTTCATCGAAGGCTGCAAGACCACCAACCAGATTCCAGAACGGCAGGCGGGCGACATCTTTGACCGTATCGAAAAATTTGCGGGCTACGGTTTCAACAAATCACACAGCGCCGCCTATGGCGTGATCTCCTATCAGACAGCCTGGCTCAAGGCGCATTATCCCGTCGAATTCATGGCCGCCAATATGACGCTTGAAATGGGCAATGCCGAAAAACTACAGGTGATGATTGCCGAGGCGCTCGAAATGGACATCGAAGTGCTGCCGCCCTGTGTGAATCAGAGCGCCGTTAATTTCCGCCCGATCGAGGGGCATATCCGCTTCGGGCTGGTCGGTGTGAAAAATGTGGGCGAGGCCGCCGTGACCGCGCTGGTACAGGAGCGGGAGGCCCACGGACCCTACAAGGGACTGACCGATTTTTGTCGCCGCGTGGATGGTCGGTTGGCGAATAAAAAGGTGGTCGAGAGTCTCGTGACCTGCGGAGCCTTTGATTTCACGCACCTGTGCCGGGGACGTCTGCACGCCGGCGTGGACTTTGCCATGAACCGCGCCGCCGCCGAACAACGCGACAAACAGAGCGGGCAGACCACGCTCTTTTCTATGTTCGCCGAGGCGGAAGAGACGAAGCCCCAGCAGGGTGATGAAGAACTCCCCGAGGCGCCGCGCTGGTCCGAACACGCCATGCTCGCAGGCGAAAAAGAGCTGCTTGGATTCTATATCTCGGGGCATCCGCTCAGCATGCACGAATGGACGCTGAATCATTTTGCGCAGGCGCGCGTCAGCGTGGCGTCGCAATTGGAGTCGGGTGCCATGACCCGTGTGGGCGGGCTTGTGACGCAGGTGAAGAAGCGGTTCACGAAAAAAGAGCAACGTCCCATGGCCTCGTTTCGTCTCGAAGGGCTCGAAGGCGCGCTTGACGTGGTGGTGTTTCCGGATGCGTATGAAACCTACGGGCGTTTCCTGCAGGAGGACGCCGCCGTCATGGTGTGCGGCATCCTCGACAAGGGCGAAGAGATCAAACTCAAGGCACAAGAATTATACGACTTGGCTGAGGCACCGGATGTTTTCGCACGGCTCGTCTACCTTCACATCCCGGAACACCGGATCACGCCGGAATTGTACGCTAAGCTGAAGGCTATTTTCACTGCGCATGCCGGGAACACTGAAATCAACGTCTGCCTGGTTTTCCCCGGAGGAGAGAAGGTCTTTGTGGATACGGCGGGCACGTATCGCGTCCGTCCAAACGGAAAATTCGTACATGCGGTGAATCAGTTGCTCGGAGAGGATAGCGTCTATGTAGACGTATTGCAGAAGACCTGCCTGCATGAACCGGTGAAGAAAAAGTGGAACAACGCCCGCCGCCCGGCGGCAAACGCCTAATGGAATGACTGCCACTGCGCCTCGGCGTCAAAGCCAAAATCCTCAAGCCGTCAAAGCATCCCAACGCCGGAGTGACTCCATGCGCCTAAGGCGTCGGAGCCCGACGCCCTCCAGATTTTTCCTGGAGGGCGCGCGGCTCGCGCGCCTTTCGCGTCAGGGCTGCTCGCCCATCGACTGTGGAAAATCATTCTATCGCCGGGGGTGACTCCTTGCGCTCAAGGCGTCGGAGCCCGACGCCCTCCAGAAATGCGGCATTCTTTGGAGGGCGAGCGTCCCGCGAGCCGTTTTCGCTGAAAGCTTCACTCGGCGGGGCGGGTGGCGCGCAGGATGATGGTGTCATTGCGTGGGCTTTCGAGGCGTCCATCGAGACGAAGGAGTTCGTCGTAGTGGGTGGGTTCGATGAGGGCGGGGTCGGCTTCGAGGCGGGCATCGATGAGAAGGGTTTTCTGCTGTTGCGTGGTGACGGTGTCGGCTTGGATGCTGACGGAAACGGGGGCGTCGGCAATGCCGTTTCGGGTGAAGTTTTCAGGCGCACTTTCGACGGCGTAGGCGTCGGGCAATTCGATGAGGGTGCGTAGGTGTCGGCGCTGCGGCGCGGCGAGATAGAGGGGATTGGTGCGGGTGTCGTCGCGTAGTCGGAAGAGTTTTCCGAGGGTTTCGGGGAGGTCGAAGTAGAGCCAGGGGCCTGCGGTGATCGCGTAGTCGGGAATCAGAACAGCATAGGTAATTGTTCCGGGATAAGTGGAGAAGTCGGTGAGGAGTTCGCCGTCCGGCAGGGCGGCTTGCGCGATTTGCGCGGTGAGTTCTTGATGGTAGCGACGGCGGTCTTCGGGTTGCATTTCGGAGTAGCGTTGATTTTCGATGCCAAAGCGGTTGCCGAGGACGGTATCGAGTAGGGCGATGCGGACGGCCTGGTTGCTTTCGATGCGGAGGGTGTAGTGGCGTTCGTCCGAGGTGGGTTGTTCGGGGGTGATTTTTCCGAAGGTGCCGTGGACGAGATCAAGGGCAATCATTTCTTCATAAGGGGAAGCGCCGAGGGCGCTGTATTGATTTCCGTCGTTGAGATACCAGGTGCGTGCGTCGGGAAGTTTCACGCGCACGAGTACGCTTCCAAAAAGATCGGTGGCGGGTGCGACGGCGTAGGGTCGGAGAAGTTCTTCCATGAAGGGGGTTTGCGAGGCGAGGAGGAATTCGGGTTGGAACCCGGCGGCGGTGAGCATGGCGTGAAAGAGGACGGCGGTGTCGGTTTGATTTCCGTAGGCATCGGCGAGGGTTTGATCGGCGGGGGTGATGGCGGAGAGAGGGAGTTCGTTGAGGGCGGGGCCAACGGGGCGGATACGGGTGGCGATGAAGTCGCGCAGGATGCGAATTTGTTCTTCAGGGTTTTCGACGCCTGCGATGAGTTCGCGGGCTTTGGCTTCGGTGGCGGGTTGGCTCGTGGCGGCCTGTTGGAGGGCGGCGTGTACGAGGGCGGCATAGCCGGTCCACTCGCCGGTGGAAAAGAAGAGGGTGGGATTAAAGGCGGACCAGGGCGGCATGTGGTCTTCTTCGCGAACGGCGGGTGCGTCGCGTACGCTCCATTCATAGGTGTGCAGGAGGCCCTGTTCATCGAGGTGGTCCGACGCGAGGATGGTATCGGCGAGCTGCGGGTAGAGGTGCTGGGTGAGTGTTTCCGGGAGGGTCAGGCTCACGGTTTTTTCCTGGATGGGATCGGGGAGGCGGAAGAATTCGAGAGTGCTGAAGAAGGGACGGTTGCTGCAGGCGCGGGTTAGTTCAAATTCAAGGATGCTTCCGATTTCCACGCCGGGAAAGGCGGCGACGAGAATTTTCCCAGCTGGGTAACGCGGGGCGGCACCGACCCACGGGGCGTCCATCCGGTTGATCTCCTCGTCGCGGATGGTTTTTTCAGAGCCGTCGGGCGCGATGACGCGTGCGCGATTCAGGGTGATGGATTCCCAGGCCGGGTTGTAGGCGAGTTTCAGCTCGGCGTTGTTCTTTTTTCCGGCATAGGTCAGGATTTCGCGTCGGATGGTGCGTGTTTCTTCCCAGGCGTTGGCGGAGTGAACGGTGTAGCGGACATCGGCGGCGAGAATACGCGAGGCGGGTTCGATGGCCTGATCAGGGGGCATGGCGAAGAGGGGTTTTTTGCGCAGGTCACGTTCGATGGTTTTGAGTGTTTCTTTTAGCGCCAGATATTGTGCGGGAGAATATTCGGTGAGGTTGAGGGTGAAGCGGCTGGAGGCGGCGAGGGTTTGTCCGGTGGTGGTGCAGGCGATGTTCCAGGTGGTGCCTTCGTTTGGAACGGCGGCGTATTCGGGGATGGCGAGGGGCGCGCCGAGTTCATCGGGCAGTTCGAGGAGGATTTCTTCATCGACGCCGCAGGCGAGTTCGGTGAGGAGTGGATATTTCCGTTCGCGCAGTCCGGTTTTGCCGATGATGAAGTTGGCGAGGCCGAGGGAGAGACCAATGCGGGGGATCGGCAGCATGGCGGTTTCCTTGCCCTGGATGAGCATGTTCTGCGCCTGGTAGCGGAGGGTGGCGGAAAGAGGTGTGGAGGAGTCCATCATGTCTTCGGGTTGGATGATCAGTTCATCAACCACGCAGTCGGGTACGGCGCGCTTGAGGATGCCTTCGAGGTAGCGGGTTCGTTCGATGGGTTTGAGCGAGGCGAAGTAGCCTCGGTAGGCGTTGTCGTTGATGCCGTCAAACTGAAGATCGGTGGAGGCGGTGAGGCGTCCGTCGGGGGTAAGGCGGGCCGTGGTGCGTATGTGCATGAGATTTTCTTCGGCGGGAATAATGGGCGAGGTGCGGAGGGTTTCGCCTTCGGGGGTGGCCACGAGGTAGCTGCGGTCGTTGAGGTAGGCGGGGAGCAGTTCGGCGGTGCTTTCGTCGGTCGGGTCCATGAGCTGATAGTCGCCGTTGGGATTGAGTACGGCGACGATGGCATGATTGAAGTAGGGCTGCGGGACTTCGGTGTCTTTTTTTGGTCCGTTGTGAATGAGGGTTGGAAAGGCGTCGAAGCCGGCCTCGCGGAGCATGGCAACGAGCAGGGCGGCCTTGTCGCGGCAGACGCCGTGACGTGCTTCGAAGGTGTCTTTCACGTCGTGCGGTTCATAGCCGGGGGAAGTGGCTTCAACGGTGATGCCCATGTAACGTATCTGCTGGGCGACAAAGCGAAAGAGGGCTTCGATGCGGCGCTGCGGATCGTCGATTCCTTCGGTGAGTTCCCGCACTTTTTCGCGGATGGCTGGGGTCATTTCAAAATGCGGTTCGGAGAGGTTCCAATACCAGCGGGAAATAGTTTCCCAGTCGGGCACGGTGCTGACGAGGAGGCGTTGCAGTACGGTGTAGGCTGCGGGCATGTTGGGTTCGGGGAAGAATTGCGGGACGTTTCGGGCCATCCATTGATAAACGATTTCTGTTTGGTTGGTTTCGGCTGAGGCGGTGACGGTTCCGGCTGCGGGCGCTTTGAGGGCGGTGGTTCGGAGAGGAAGCGAGGGGGGTGCGTGAATGGCGAGGCTTTTGAGAAGGATCGGCATGGAGTCTTCGAGGACAAACCAGTCGCACCAGGTGTTGGTCATGCGGGGCTGGACGATGCGGTCGTACATTCGGTAATGCAGGACATCGCCGATCTGCAGGCCGGGGATGTTGACCTGGATTATTTTGTCGTTCGGGTTGTAGATGTTCTGGCCCATGCTGCCGGGGTTGATCATGGTGCGGCTTTGTTTTTCGACTTCAATCAGACGGGATTCGCCGGCCCCGTTGATGATTTCAACGAGGTCGATGCGGCAGTCTTCGGGGCCGCGCTGATAGGGAATGGTGTAATAACTCGAGAGGCTGCTGAAGTTGCGGCGGGCTTCTTCGGTGAGAATTTTGAGCCAGGCGTCGTTCCAGTGGGTGTAGGCGCCGGTCTCCTGATAGATGACCTCGGTGTGGTCGTAGAGTACGACGGCGTCGGCATCGGGATACGCCTCGTTAGTGACGAGCGCGGCAGCTTCAAGCAACGCGGCGCGGTCGGGCGATGGCGGCGGCGGGAGTTCTTCCTGTGCGAGAGCCGGAAGAGATGCGGCGAGAATCAGGAGGACGAAAATGAAATGAAAAAGGCGGTTGTACGTCATGGTTATGCTCCAGGCGTTAGTGGGTCATAGATGTTGTGTAATGTGTTTGTGGTTATAGGGCACGGCGTGCCGTGCCACAAGCCGAGAATGCGATCAGGCGTTGCGAATGGAGGGCGAGCGTCCCCGCGAGCCGTGTGGAAGAAATAAAATATGGAACGATCTGGAGAAAAATATAAGGACGCTGGGGACAGCGTCCCTCCCGAAGATCGGGCAAAGCCTCCGGCTGAGCCGTATGGTTTTGCATTGCTCTCAAGACGGCTCGCGGGACGCTCGCCCTCCAAACGATTACGGCGTCATTTCCACATGCACCCGATAAAAGGCATTGGGCCAGACGTTGGTGTCCTGCATGGAGTCTTCTCCACCAGCGCCGGGGCGCGGCGAGGTGCCGGGCAGATTGGTCCAATGGGTGACACTCAGGTCAGTGGCATATTCGAGGGCATAGAGTCGTCCGGTGGAGGCGGGTGCGAAGCGGATGGTCGCGTTCGTAGAGTACGCCAAGATGCCGGTGGTACGGAAGACCTCGCCGGTATTGGCGGGATCGGTGTCGGCGATGCACTCGTGCAGAAGGGTGGTGGATTTGTTGGAGATGACGAGGGTGTCGAGATCGCTCCATTCGGTGATACCGACCGTGCCGGTGGAATAGCCGTATCCGTCGTACCAATCCAGGTTGGCCCCGCCCCGGCTTCGGAAGAAGGCGCTGAGTGTGGCGTTGGCCAGGACGTTGGTGTCGGTGCGGGGGTTTTGTCGGCTTCCATCGCTCCAGCAATGAAAGAAGGCGCTGGTATCGGAACCCGTGGCATCCACCGGGGTTCCGCTTGCACCGGATGCGACGGTTTGGGTGGCAACGCCTGAGATGAATCCGCCTGCCCCGGTACGATAGATCAAGGTGTAGAAATCCTGTTCTCCCTGGGTGACGACGGAGGCCATGCCGCTGTAGAAATCAATTTCAACCATCCAGATGTTGGGTGTGCCGTTGATGGCCACGGGAGGCTGAATGACTTCGACGGTGGATGGTTCGCCATAAATTTTCATACGGTCGTAAATGGGATGCCCATAGGTCACCTGGGTGCCGGTATAGATGAGCGCCCCCCAGAGACTGTCGTTGGTGTTGACATCGCTGTACGCCAGGTGGTTGGTGTTGGCAGAGGGATATTGGTTGCCGCCCCACCAGGAGCCGCTGGGGCTGTCACCATAGGGTTGATTCGTTCCGTGCATCTGATAGGCGGGATTGGTGACGCTGCTGCCGATGAAACCAAGGGCAAAGCCTGCGGCGAGGTCGCCGGCGATACGTCCCATGACAGCGGAGCCAAAGGTACTGCGGTAGAGATCAATCTGGGTTGGCGTGCCGCCGGCAGGGCCGGTGAGCGTGCCCTGGGCAAGGGCCATCCAGGCGCCATTGATGGTCAGGACGGGCTGGGGCGTCGTGCCTGTCGAGGGGCTGAACGAGGTGACGACGGGGCTGCTGTTGGACGGCGCGACAGCGGGGCCGGCCTGGGTCGCGGTGCCCGTTACGGTGAAGTTCGAAGCGCTTTCGCCACTTCCGTTCAGAGTCGTCACGATGATGGGACCCGAGACGGCACCATAGGGCACCCAGGCCGTGAGGTTGGTGTCGCTGTGGACGAGGTAGGATGCCGGGATGATGGAGTTGTCTTCGGCGCAGAAGGCCACTTGTACTGCACCGAGAAAATGGCTGCCCGTGAGGGCGATAGGAGTTCCTCCGAGTCCGTTTTCAGCATAGGCGGTATAGGCGGTCATGTTGGTGATGAGTCCTGAGGGGAGCCCGGTGACGAGGTCACACACATCCTGCACGGTGGTGAGGTTGGCGGGGGTTGGGGCACCGTAGATGCTCCAACTGGCCCAGTTATCGTTTGGCCCGGCGTCGCCGCCGATTTCCATCATGAGGGGGACGGCATTGGTGTAATAGGTACCGCTTGAACCGGGTGCATTCGTGACGCTCATGCTACCTTCCAGGCGCAGGGCGTTGGACTCGGTGACGGTGAGATCAAAGTCGTAATAGAAGAAATACGTGGGGTCGAACTTGCCGCCGGCGAGGCTGATATAATCCTTAATTTTTGCTTTTCGGGCGGGTTGCTCGGCTTTCACGGTCTCGAAGTAGGTGGTGAAGGCGGGCCAGGCGTTCTGGGCGTTGTTGGTGAGTACGGAAAAGGGTTCTGCATGATCGGGGGAAATTCCAGCT
>CAZBEO010000062.1:2589-19862 GCA_964490935.1 uncultured Verrucomicrobiota bacterium | reverse complement strand
AACTGCGCAAGGCAGCGTGACTCAGGTCCTCAGGTAACTTTCCCGTCCCGCACCCGATTGCGAAACTTGCTGATAGCGTTCCGCCATCCGAAGATACGTGAAGTCTCGGTTGACGCATTCACGTGCGGCGGCCCCCATGCGCGTACGTTCGTCTGGGTTTCCCATCAGGCACTCACCGCAGCATAGACACGTTTCTGTCTGCTTTTGCAGAAATTATCTTAATCTATTGTTTTAATTCCGGGCTAAAGTGCAGGTATTTCCTTGCTGAGAAAAGAACTTTATAATGGCTGATCGGTAGACCACAATCTACTTCACCAAAAAGGAGATTGTTTATGCCAAACCGATCAGCCAGAAAAAACCCTGTCATATTCCGTCATATCCCCGAATTAATTCCTACGCACCTGTGGACGTACTTTCACTAAACTTCCCCGGCCCGTCAGATATGCGCCCACATCCTGTCTGGAGAAATTGCGGTGATTGATGTGGCTTATATTGACTACAGTCACCTTTTTGAACTGACCAGCCGAGGCGTTTTTTGGGTTAGCCGGGTCAAAAACTCTATGAAATTTCATTGCACCAAACGGCATATCCAAAAACAGGAGGGAACCATTTTACGGGATGACAGTGACTCTTTTAGTAAAAGATTCTGTCCTTTCAACGAACCGTGGACTATCTCATTTCAATGGGTGCCGTAGATCATGCACGCGTGGTTCCGTCCGCACATACAGCGCGTAGGGTGCGGTACTGGAAGTGGCGCTGACCGTGAAGCCATGCCTTTTGAGGATGCCGACAATCTCTGCTGCATGGTCAAGATGCCCGGAAAATAAAACGGCCCTAATATCCATGGACCGAACCAAGGTGACAAGCGCTTCGCTGCCATCTTCGCAAGTGCCGTTTCGGGAGATGAACGCCTGTGCCGCGCACACGGTTGCGCGCTTGTCAGGTGGGTAAAGGCGTGCATAGGCCTGCCGTGCAAGCACGGGGCGCGCGGCATTATGTAGGGTGGGCAGCCACGGGGATAGCTCATCGGGCATCAGCACGGAGTCTTCTGAATGAAGGTTGGCGGCAACCGCCTGGATGGTGCCGTAGAAGGGAGGCACTTTCAATCCCGGCTTTCCGAGCCTGACGCGATTGCCCACGTCAAAGATGCGTTGCCGGGGCAACACGACCATAAACATAAGAAGAACAGCGGCATAAGCTGTAAACCGGACGCCCCTTGGCACATGAACTTGCAAAAGCTCCAGCGGAATGCAGCAGAAAAGACCCGCAAACAACGGAAGCGGAAGGGTCCAATAGAGCCTCCAGTAGACGTCGGCACCCATCAGGTTTTCTGCAAGAAACGGTGCCAGAAGTGGATTGCTGACGACCAGAAGCGCAAACAACGCGCAAAAGCGGCCCAGCCGCCGGGCGACAGGTGCGCCTGTCAGGAAACAGACGCCCGCCACGACCAGTACGCAGGCATAGGCAAACGGCCCCGATCCAAAAACATAGGAAATACTACTCTTGACTAAGGTCGATCGAATAGGTGCCAGAACAACGCCGGGACGCGCGTAACAAAAAGTGACCAGACCGGCAACCAAAACGGGATAAAGGCTGGTTCCCGCAACGCCCATCAGCGTCGCCACGCGACCGCTCGCCTTTCCCGGGCCGGACAGGTAGGCCATCGCCGTCAGCAATGCCAGCAAGGGCGTAACGAACACTGCGCTCCCGCTCATGCCTACCGCAGCAATTTGGGCAGCCGACAGATAGAAAAAAAGTCTCAGGGACGGTTTCGAGACATAGGCAAGGGTCGCGTCGATGACAATCGGCCAACAAGAGGATTGAAAGTCTGTGAAATACTTCTTACCCTCAGACTTCAATTCTCGTGGAGCACACGTTTTATTTACTGACACACAAGTGTCCGGTTTAAAACCCTTTAAAAACCAGCTGTTTGATCTAGAAATAAATTTGACCTATATCCCCGATGAGATACTTTCACGATCGCTTGTTGAGATACATCTATTCTGAAAACAATTGAGAAATAATATGCTTCAAACTGTTTTTTGCGGCACTTCTCGAAAAGAATTTATTCTCATGTTCAAGCCCTCTCTTTGAAATGCCGCCCCACAATTTCTGATCGGTGTAAAGTCGCACAACACACGCTGCGAACTCTTGCGCAGTATCCGCAATAAGAGCCTCTCGTTCATGGGTCAACGCCATGCCTTCGCAAGCGATGGGCGTGGCAACAACCGGCACGCCATAGCTGAGGCTCGAATTGATCTTTCCCTTCACGCCAGCCCCATATCTAAGCGGGGCTACTGAAAGACGGCATTGGTTAAAATACTCGTCCAGATCCTCTATATATCCTACGGTTTTTACATTCGCTGACTCTAACGAACGAATTTCTTCCGGTGCTTTACTGCCAATTATGTAAAATACCAAATCAGGTATATATTCAAGTATCAGCGGGAAAATTTCATTTACAAAATAAAGGATTGCATCGACATTAGGCGGATGCTCAAATCCACCAATAAAGAGAATGTTTTTCCTTTCATCAAACGGAGTCTCGCAAGCTTGTATATCCACTATAGTAGAAAGAATTTGTACCTCACTATCTGGCAGTTCATTCATCAAGACATCTTTTTCAACTGGGCTAACCACCAAAGTGACGTCAGCTTTTCGTATAATGGTCAATTCTTGCTTTTTCCTTTCTTCCCCTCTTTGCCGCATTAGTTTGTCATCATGTATGTTCGCCATGCGCAGCTCACGTAAAAAATGCAAATCTACCGTATCGTAGATTATTTTACTTTTCCGGCAAAAACTGAGCACCCGGTCAATCAACACAGAAGCAACTTCGGCCCTACTTAACCAAATCACATCAAATTCGCCCCCTGACATGCGCAAATATTCCAAGGCGGATTGCACATGCGGACAAAACTGGACACGAACTCCGATCGCCTGCAAACGCGCGGTGTACGGCTGCGTACCGATCAGGTTCAAGGGGAGAAAAGTTACTTGATAATCCAGTTCCATGAGTAATTTCATGATTTCAAACATGCGCAACGAACCAGCATCCTGATCCGGCATAATCATTCTGCTATCTGCCACTAGAATTCTCTTTTTCACTAATCGATCAATGGCAATTTCCGGTCTGGTCTCGTTCGTAAAGTGATGTTTCAGTTCTTTTTCCCATCGCTCTTTGAAGTGCTTCAGATTAACGACCTGACAGGCTTTCACTCCTTGAGTTAGGTCTGTTCCGCATGACACCCCTTCATAATGAATTATTTGGCAGGCCGGCTGGTAATAAATTTTTTTCCCCAGGGCGCGAATTCGGAACGCCAAATCTGTATCTTCATAATAAGCAGGTTTAAATCGTTCATCAAAACCGCTTATCTGTTCAAATAGATCACGCCGAAGCATAATGCAAGCCCCAGAACAATAGTCCACTTCCCGCAAAAAATTGTATTCCGGGTGATCCGGTTCTATGCTCCTGTTACCATAGTTATTTCCATCGGCTTCACGCCAGATGATCCCCCCTGCCTCTTGCAATCGTCCATCCGGATACATCAGTTTTGCCCCAACCAGGCCGACTTTCTCTTTATGGTCAAACGTCGCGATAAAATGATCGAGCCAATGGGGCGTAACTTCGGTATCATTATTCAAGAAAAGGATATATTCACCGCGAGCCTGAGCCCCGCCATCATTGCATGATTCTAAAAAACCCTTATTTTTGACGTGGTTCAGCTCTTTTATATTTTCAACATGCGCAAGCATTAAGTCGGTTCCGTCTGAGGAACAGTCATTAACAACAATAACCTCGTAGGTAGAGTTTACTTCGTTTGCCAGAATAGACACCAAGCATTTTAAAGTAAATTCCCGTTGATTATATACTGGGATAATAATCGAAATATCGGGTTTTGAGGCTTCGGGGAAAACCAGTTCGCCGGCAAAAAGCTTTCGCCATGCACTGTTTTTTCCCAACGTGGGAAGATAGGTAACCACAGAGCGCAAACATGGTTTCGAACGGATGTGCAAAAGCAAGGTGCACATGAAATAAGCGATCGCCCTGAGCGCGACCTGCTTTGTGGTCTTGCTCCGTTTCCAAAAACAACGAATGGTGTTTTCCACCATGCGTAGGGGCTTGGTCACTCGCCAAGACCAACTGGATAGGACAGCACTTCTAAAATAAACATGCTGTTCCATATTCATTTTCACCGCATGTAATTCTGCCTTTGTGACATGCAACTGTTCGGACAGTTCATCAACAACTGCGTTCTGCCCCTGATATCGCATCGCCTGCGTATCACGCTGAACACGCAAATCATTATATTCGGTTAACAGCAGGTCATGTGCTGAACAACATTCATTATTCTTTTCCACGCTAACACCCCGTTTTCAATTGAAAATAATATTTATCTACCCTGTGCACAAATAGCAATCATAAGCATTATACTATTTGGTCCATTTATATATTTTTCTGAAATCTTGCTGAACAAACATTGTCCCGAAATAATAAGGATTTTTTGTAGAGTGCCGCCCGCCTTCTGTTTTAGGTATTCTTCGTCTCCGCCCCCCATCGTGAGCGAGTATAGAGGCCCACGGCCTTTGCTTTATGGTTCAGCCTTGGTCGTCAAAGAGGGGGCCGGGTGACGCCCCTCTGCTATGCCGTACAATAGATAATGAAGAAGCGGGTTAATGTCCGTTTGAGAGATATCAGGATTAGTAGCCAAGTAGTAGTTCACATCAAAGTTAGGCCCTGGATTTCTCCCTTCTCGCCAACCGAAGAAGTAAAAATGCCTAAGCAACTCAATACAGCCCGGGATCAGATCCTCATTGCGAGAAAGATAATATCCAAAATCAAAGGCACCTGTTTTCAGCACTTCTCGTTCAAATTTGTAATAATTCAACTCTCGCCTGGGAGAAAGGAGCAATTCCAAGAGCCGTTTTAATCCGCGAATGGGTCGAGCCATTTTATAGATTACTTCGCTCTTTTTTCGTTTGTCATATAATCGCTCTATGCGTTGGTGTTCCAATTGATTGATAATCGTATGCAACTCAGACTTGGTAGATTGTAAATGAACATCCTTTTGTTTTATTTGTTCATCTTTTTCGGACAGTTGCTGCATAAGGCCCTGAACCTGTACCTCTCGCTGAGACGCTTGTTGTGTTAAATAGTCGAGCTGATGTGTAAGCTTTTGTACATACTCACCTTGTTGCTGCATATATTCATGGTTGCTCTGAATAATATTAAAGGCTCTTCTGTCTTTGTAGAAGGGAGTCGCCGAGAGTTTCCACAGCAAATTTGGCAGGCCGGTTACCTGTTGTTGAACGCGCTTCTCTAAGGCCTCATAACGGTGTAAATGCGAATCGTCTACCTGATGGCCCAGTGCTTCAAACGAGCGGCAAATAAACAGTTTCTGAGAAAGTTCACGGTGTAAGTTGTTCACACCATACAGAGAAACCCAGTCCGCCATCTGCAGCAAACATCTAAAAAGAAGGTAGCCAAAATCAAGGCTCTCATTAAAGACCCACTCGGCATCAAAGTGTGCTGGTTTTTCCTGGTCATCGATAATGATATTTTGCGGGATACAATCAAAAAGAATCTGGGGAACCGACTGATCCAAGTCCGTAAAAGAACAAAACATTCGGCTTTCTTGAAACGCAATGTTTTCCAATAATGAAATATAGCGTTGGAGGAAACTCCCCACGCTCTCAAAAGACCAACTGCCACGAGTAATCAAGTCGATAAACTCCCACTGAAGAAGAGGACCTGCTAAGTATGGGGAGGTAGCTGGAAGTTTAAAGGTCAGTATATCATCAGGGCGAGACTCCGATGAAGCAGAAACAAGGGGGTCAACCACAACGGTTATTGTACCGTTCACATCCTTTTTAAATACGGTTTGCTTACAGTAATCCGGCCGTCGCTCGCTTGTGAAATAATAGGCCAGCGATTTGCCATTTGGATCCGGGGCTAGGCCAGCATCCCCTGTGCCTGCAAGAATTAAAAACGAATTTGCCATATCCAACCCCAGCCCGTTCCGAATCACTTCAGGCCATACACGAGGGAGAGTAAGCGAATAATAGGCAGGAATCTGCCTGTCGGATCGGGCCGTTTGCCAAGCAAGCGCCCCCGCATCAAAGCTGGTTTCACTAAATCCCTCTTCAGTAACAAGCGCTACAGGCAGCTTGTGGTCAGGGAAGGGAGCGAAAACCCTAGTTGTAGAAAACCCTGATTGTTTTAATGCATCAATCAGTGTTGTTCTTCCAAAAGTTACCGGATCACTCTTTTTATAAAGCGCCTCAACGCCATACATAGGAACCCCTAGGTGATCTTCGGGGAACCCCGCCAAATATTTCAATCCCAGTTGATTTTCAATGGCCAAAATCAATTTGCCATCGGGTTTTAACAGCGTGACAACCTGCTTCAGCATTTGCAGAACTGGATTTTCCCCCTTCGTAAATATCGGAGCATACTCAAGCACGCCAATCAGGGTAATAATATCAAATCTATAATCTATCTTAAAGGCGTTGAAATCATCACTAAGTACTGTTGTGTTATCCAAGTCCCGCGTTCTTAACGCAGCAATAGATGCACGGCGGCGACTCCCTTCTAGGGCGAGGACATTTGCACCAAGTTCTCCCAAAAACCGCGTAATAGCACCACATCCCGCACCAATCTCAAGAACATCTTTCTGTGCAAGATGATCTGAAAACGGACGAAGCAGATTTGCTCGGGACGGGGACAGGTGATAGGTTGATGCCCAGTCAACACAATGCCTCTGTAGTTCGCGAGAAAACAAAGAAACATCGTTAGCGGAACGTACCGCTTCAAAAATGCGCCTTTCTATGGCATCCCCATCGTTATAAGGAATGCCAGAATAGTTTTCACGACACCAAACCGTGGTGTTTGCATCCAGCAAATAACCCATTGTTTTTAGCACTTCATTCATGGCACGTATCTCCCAAAGACCTTGCTTATTCACCGTGCGTATTAGTTAAGGCAGGCCTGGTTAAATGATAAAAGAGCGGTTTACTTATGGCTCCAACAAAAGAGCATCCTAAACATTGCAGCTATAATGGTCCATTCCCAACCTCCATTTTCGTCAAAAGCGATAATGACAACCAAAACAGAAGCAGCTCAGATAGACAATATGAATTCGAAGGCGGCGGCGATTAATACGACCTCAAGCCCACGCCGCTCAAACGCTCGATCATATATCGGGAATAGAACGAGTCGTCCCATGGCAACAGGTCTTCCGCGAGCCATCCCTCGGGTTCTTTTTCTTTGAAGTGATTATATTGGGTATGGAAGCCCCGTGCCAGGTTTTCTTTTTTGAAGCGGGGGAACCGATCTCGATACAGCTTGTTGGCCGCCTGCTCCCGGCTGCGCAGCGGATAGTGTTTTAGCAGAAACTTTAGCGGGAACACGCGGCGTCCCTCAAACAGCACCTGATGCCCCACAAAGGTGACGAGATCGACTTTTACGGAAGGGTCCTGTTTCCACGCTTTGACCTGAACGAAGTGGCTGGGGCGTCTGCCAAATTCGAAATAGAGCATTTTTTTTTCGTAGGTGTCGGGATCAGGTTGCTGATCGCGCAGGAATCGGAAATCCAGGACGGCAAACTCCACGGCATTATATCCCAGCGCCTCCACATGGGCAAAGGCCTCGGCCAGGCTGACGCCGGGCCATGGGGAACATCGAATTTCGTCTGCATCCGCAGACATCACCCATTGGTATCCTTTGGCGAATGCTTGCAGGGCGGCCCGCTCTTTTTGAGCCATAATGGCGTCAATATCATACACGGTGGCCTCTTCCGGCGGCGATTTATTCCAGGTGACCCGTTTCGTGGCGCTGAGTCGTTCGAGTACCTGGTCGGTGCCATCGGTGGAGCAATCATCCACGGTCAGGGCATCCATTCCCTGGTCCAGAATGTGGAAAAGGGTTTCCTCAATCATGTCCACTTCGTTGTAGACGGTAATCAGAGCCAAGGAACGTGCCGGCCGATTGCTTTTGGGAGTCGCCGCTTCGCGTCCGCTCAGGGCACACCAGAACCTTTTTGTTCCAACCCGTTCTTCACTGGTGAATGAGGACGGAATATTAAGCGCCTCCGCCATCCGGTTTGCGATTGCTTCCGCCACGGGGTTCTCGCCTCCACAGCCTTCGGCAAGCAGCACTAAATACCGGGCCAGCTGACCGATAAGGCGAAGTTCGCGGAGCGATTTTTCTGTCTCTTGCAGGTGCTCAAGGCCGGAAAACAACACCACCGACTGCAGCAACAGGCGTTTATTCAGCAACGATAGCCCGCTAGTCTTTTTTAACCGGATGATGCGTTTTGTCACTGCGGAAGCCGCCGGCAGCATGGGTCCGGTTTGTTTCTCAGTAGGCCATTCACATTGATACACAATGACGGTTTGGGGGGTGGCCAGCGAATACTCGATGAGATAAGGCGATTGGGATCGTCCGGCCAGGTGCCGACAAAACTGTTGATATTTGCTGAGTTCCGAAAGATCGATCGTGATGGATTGCGGGCATTGATCTTCCGCATATCCCCGGAATAAGAAACGGAACAAGGGTGTTTTCATTCTGAATTATGTTCTCCAGAACCCATCGGATGGCAACTTAAAATAATCACCAGGAACGTTCTATATATCTTTCGGGAATCCTGCTGAATAAACCATTATTCCGAGAAGTCTGGGATCTTTTGCAGGGTGCCACCCGTCTTCTGTTTTTATACGCACGGTAATGGTTTCGGACATGCTATCGGGGACATAGACTTCGTACTGTTGTTCCCCTGCTTCCAGTATAATGTTTTGGGTAAGGAAGGGTTGAAACCGATCATCGAAGAACGTAAGTGTCAACGTTTGCCCTGCTAAAGGACCGGAAACCGTTGCCTGCAGGTTAAAGATATTCCGACCGGAATTTTTAAAAAATAATAACGCATCACGTTCCGTATGTCTAAAACTGCTTTTTTCATATTTATGAAACCCCATTAGAGATTCCTGGTACCCCTTCACACTGAAATCAATATGTTCGACCGGTTTTATCGGAAACGGGTTAATGTCTATTCGGTATACACCAAATTTTTTATCCTGAAATACAGGCGTCATATTGAAACCGCTCATAAAATTATTCACTTGGCCAGGGGCTAAAGAATCTTCGGGCCCTCGAAAGAAGAATGCTTTTCCTTGTTTGCACTGTACATAAAACTCGGGCGAATCTGTTATATCTACGGTCTCTAGATTAGAAAAGCGCTTGCCCGCCAGAAAGGACCAGCGAGGGGCCTGCCACCAACCAACACCATACCCATAAAAATCAACAGGCAATTGGGCAAGCACATCACGCAGTCTTCTTTCCCTAACTCTTTGCGTTTCTTTACGGACAGGAAAGATCTCGGACGACTTGACTTGAAACAACGCGAAAAACAGGAGCAGGGTAAACACCGCGCTACGCCACCAGCGTCCCTTAAATCGCGGGGTCATCATAACCAGAAACGGAATCGCTGTGTATAGCAGAATATCCCCCGCTATAATGCGACGATACCAAGGTTTCATTCCTAAAAAAAACCACCATACGAAGTAAAAACACACAGACCATCCAATATACAGGAAGAAATAGGTGCGCCTTTCAACCGGTTTCGTTCGCTTTATGAAAAGATACAAGGTCAATCCAATGACTATGCAAATTATAACACTCACCGCAAAGAGTTTGACCCAAGCCACAATAGGGAAGTGAGCTCCAGAAGCATTTACATAGGCATTGTAGAACAGTTTCAACCGTTCAAACGAGTCCCCTGCTTTCAAAGAATCCGTGCCCCCCCCCCCTGCTGAAGTATACGTCGAAGCAAGCTGCTACGTTCGGCGAGGGTATACTTTGTGTACTGCAGGAAGAGAGACGTAGCCAGACTAACGAAAAAAAACAGCCATGCCGACAGTAATCGAATGCCTTTTTGTCTATATAGAATCAAAATGGTCACTCCCAAAGCCGCAATTGTTGGCAAGAGTAATATCCATTTAATCCCCACAGCTAATCCCAGCAAAATTCCTCCGCACGCAGCACTTGAGAATCCAAGATCCTGCCGTTCAAAGATTAAATAACCTGCCCAAAGCGCTAAGATTATTCCGGGCACTTCACCGTATCCCGCAAATCCATAGGTATAGAAACCCTGCAAAAATGAGATGGCGATAAAAGCAAGCATTGGGGAAGATGATCGATATCGCCGCATGAGAGCCACAGAAAAAGCAAAGAGAAGCCAGTAAAAGACAATATTCGCCAAATTTGCTATTGAAAAGTGACTCCCAAATGTAGTCAAGAACAGCCCGTTCAGAAGCTGAAAAGGCAATCCGGTTTGAAGATATCTGTTAAGCCCATAATTTAACGTACATCCATTGCCCTCGAAAATGTTCAGCGCCGCCTGTGTGTTGAATGCCCCGTCGAAACTCAACCCACGATATGTATAAACAATATAGGTAAGATATATGGCGAGGATACCTACAAAACTAATAATTATACCGTAAAACACGTTGTTTTTCATATGCTCTCAATAACCTTAATCTTCCGCTTTAATCAACATTTTCGTCTGTTATGCGCCAACATCTTTGTCAGTCTGCACAGAAGTGCCAGTACGATTTCAACTACCACATAAAGCAAACGACTCAATGTCGAAATTATAATTACCGTACTGCCCGAACCAATATATGGGGCCAGCCCCAGCACCAGAATCCCTTCCCTGATCCCGATTCCTGCCGGGGCAAACGGGGTGACAAAACCAATGCTGTATCCGAGGGCAAATATTCCGGTCGCATAAAAGTAGGTGGTCATGCAACGCGCATTCTCTCCCAAATAAGGCAGCATCAGCATAAAAAGCATGCCCCCTAACGACAACCAAATGCCTGCATGCAAAAGAACAATGACCAGACCATTTCGCCAGGAAACGCACATTTTTTTAAAGAATCCAATTTTTCGCTCCACGAAGCAGGCCACCATCATCCCGACAATCGCAAAAAGAGCAATGCCTAACCACCACGTTGCGTTAATCTGCCCACCCAGTTGCTGCAGATGAGCAAAGCCAAAAATCCCGGTCAATAACAGCCCAGTCCCCATCGCGCCCAGCACCAGCAATCCGTTTTCGATCAGCAGGGCATCCCGGATACGGTCCATGGAGTACCCTCGAACCCGATAAGCGCCTGCTTTGGAAACAAAATGCCAGATGTTACCCGGCAGATATTTCGCCAATTGAGAGGTATGATAAATATAAAAACACTGACCAAAGGGCATTATTATTCGCATAAGCGCCAATGCATATTTCATAAATACCGGCATCAATAACTTACTGAACACCACAGCAAGCACCGCTCCAAGCAGAATCGAAAGTTCCATCTGCTGCATAAGCTCTGACACGGCGGGCCATCTTTTTACAAAATAACCCCCTGCAAAAAATAGGATCAACAGGGTCCACAAGGCCGAAAACATTGATTTAGCGCTGATCTTCATCCATCTCCAGCCATTGAAAAGTTTCGTTAAATTGTGTCCGACTACTTTCACGCACAACGGGCAAACAACGGTTGATCTGTTCAGCCAGTTCTTCCCGCGATGCGATCAGCTGATCCAGCCGCTCCAAAATATCCGGCAAAGCATAACGTCGATAATTAAACACCTGATCTTCCATCTGAAAAAGCCGCATCACCTCCCGATATTTATGGCCCCACCCCATCACCAGCAAGGGCTTAGCCAAACTCAGCGCCGCAATCATGGCATGAAATCGAGACACAACAACTCCATCGCATTCCTGCAACAGGGATTTGATGCCAACCGTATTAATATCGTAATTTACAAAAATCAGATTTTCACAATCCAGTTTGCAGGTGCGCGCATAGCGCACCACATCTTCGATCACCGAAAGATCATTATTACGCAACAGGGGAATTTGGCTCTGCCGAGTCGCATTGGGAAAAAGGAATACCCCACACCCCTGCTTCACCAAATGTTCAACCATACGAAACAAGAGAGCAATGTAATTCCAGTTTTGCTTCCGTGCTTTTGCCGCTACCACCGCACTCGGACAAATACCGATTACCACCTTCACGCGGGATCGCACCGCCAAAAGCTGTTCTCGACTCTGCTCCACTCTATTCGAATTCTCCTGCGTTAATGAAAATGCCGGTTGGTGCAGAAAAGCCACATCAGCAGCCCGCGCCAGACAATCTGCACGCACAGGGGCGTCCTGCAAAAAGGCCTCCGTTTCATCCCCCCGCGCATAAATGCGATGAACATGCCGCAACACCATGCGACAGGCAAATCGGTTCAGCGGATGGTGCACCGGCCCGATGGCCTGTGAAAACTTGACCACCGGCGTCCCGCACAACATCGCCGGTAGCAGAGAAAGCATGTTGAAGGGAAGAAATTTTAATCGGCTGTCAATAAATGAAACCCCGGCCAAATCAATCAGAACACGCGACTCAGCCAAGGCTTGCACAGAAGCTGGGACAAGCCCTTTCATAAGCTTCAACGCATGCAACTTAGTACATACCCAAAACAGGAGGGCGCCTGGCATGAGCTGGAACACCAATGACCGGGGCATCGAACTATGGATTGTCAAATTCGGCTGCCGCACCAATAGCCTATCCTCTTTCGGATAATAGGAAAACACATGGATTTCTGGGTTTTTGTATCGCTCGCGAAATAGACCGATTACGGTTGTGAGCATAGCCTCTGCACCACGGTTTCCTGTGATCGTACCGGCAATAATGGATAATTTCATTGTAGAGATTCCAACGCTTTAATGAAATAGAGATATAGTTTAAGCAAGGGCTTCGGTATACGAAAGATCCATCCTGCGTAACGTCCCTGACTCCATCTCCAGTTAAACAGCATAAACCACGCAACGGCTATATCCAGGAACGATGCCTTGGTTGACACCGGTTCATGCACCTTGATGCCCAGGCTGCGTCCGGCCCGCCGACGGGCCGACACCCGGTGATGAAAAAGAGCGGAACGTCGCTGTCCTTCTAAAATCTTCTCGATCCCACACACCCGGACCACCACCGCAGTGTCTTGAACGGCATCCGCCCAAAGCGCTTCCCCCACATCTGTTTTTATAATGACCGATGAATACTTAACCGGTTCTTTCGCCAACTCATACAACCAGGCATCGCCTACCGAGATATCCGCCTCATACCCAAAATGATCTGCACACGACAAACATTTCTGTGCGCCGAAGAAAAAAAGATTCTGATACAATTTATACCGTGAAGAAGAAAATAGCAAAAACGTGCCGTCAACAAACTCAACCAAAGACTGACCGCGCCAATGGCCAATTCGAAAGCAAAAACGGCGAATAGCTTGTTTTTTCTCCTTAATTAGTTCTGAAAACAAATGAGTGAAAAGCGGTGGCTGCGTAGTATGCCCACAGAACAATGCAATCGTAAAAAAAACCCGCGTCTTAAGTTCCGGATGATGGTCCAGTTTCCGACGGAGCAGACATATATGACAGGGCAAGCCAACTACAGCGACTCGCCCCTGAGAAGCCTTCAGCAGTTGCACGGTTTTTTGCAACCAGGATGGCACTACCACATAGACACTCCCCTGACAATCCATCAACTCCCGCTTCGTGCTACACATTTTCGGGGCACATCGGATTTGGTTATTTTCAACTTGAGCAGAAAGCGTTATAACTCCATCGATTAATTTCTTTGTTAAGGCGTAAACCAACAAAGCAGTAACCACCCCGGATGAAGCTGCCCCGAGACGAATTTTATCATCACCCGCCACAGCCAATGCACAGGTCCGATGGCTACCAACCAGTTCGTTAATCTCTAGATCGGACCATTTCCGGCACATTATTTTTGCTGTTGCAGCCTTCAGACTCATCTAATCCTGTTTCCCCCCTGTTTCAGAATCACTCGATTTTGATCCTCCAACTTCTGAATTCGCCAATCTACTTTTTCAAGTAATCTCCTGTTGACGGAGATAAGATCTGCCAGCAAGGCCACCACATAAAGGAGAAATGCAAGCCCTAGCAGGATCGACGCCAGAATCAATGATTGAATTCTTCCACCGCCTTGTCCTATCAAATAATGCAAAAGAAACCGCAATGAAATTAACAAACCTAAAATTAACGGTATCGTCCCTAGAAACAGGAAGCATTTCATGGGTTTATAAACCATAAAAATGCGTCCGATCGTCAGCACAGAACGTTTCACATAACTGCCCATACTTTTGACCAGCCGGGAAGGGCGCAAGTCTTCGTTCACGCGGATCGGCACCGAGATAATCGTTATATCTTTGTACCCCGCTTGAATAATCGTCTCTAAAGTATAGGTATATTGGTTAAAGACATTCAACTGCATAGCCGCCGAACGACTAAAAGCCCGAAAGCCACTGGGGGCATCGACCACATCCGTCATACTGGCTTTGCGCACCGCCCAGCTACCTAAAAATTGAAGCGCTTTTTTTATGTGCGAAAAATGAGGGATGTCGGCAATCGGACGCGCCCCCACCACAATATCCGCCTCCTGTCTTAAAACAGGACCGGTCAGTTTCGGGATGTCGTCGGCGCAATACTGGTTGTCCGCATCGGTATTCACAATGACGTCGGCCCCAGCGGCCAAACAGGCTTCCAGCCCCGCGATAAAGGCCTTGGCCAATCCACGATTCCGAGAGAAACGCACAATATGATTTACACCGCAATCACGCGCTACCCGTTCGGTGTTATCCTGACTGCCATCATTAATAACCAGCCATTCCACGCAATCAAACCCCGACACTTCACGCGGCAACTGCCGCAACGTAACCGCCAATGTTTTTTCCTCATTGTAGCAGGGAATCTGAATGATTAATTTCATTAAAACTTCTTCTCCAAGGTGTTAACAAACACCTTTGTGTTCTCCAGTCTATACAAAACATGTCCTCTAAATTAAGTCACCAGCATCCCACAGTTTGAGAAGAGAACTTTATAATGGCTGATCGGTAGGCCACAATCTGCTTCACCGAAAAGGAGATGGCTTATGCCAAACTGATCACGCGAAGAAAGCATATCATGTTCCGGTAAATTTGTGAATTGATTCCCGCGCATTTTGTACCTGTACGGAAGGCCGAAGAGGTCGCCGCGGATGGTCTTATGCAGCGTCTGGAGGAAGCGGCTGCTCAAATCCCCGCTTTCCAGCAGCCCAACAGGGAAGAATGGACCCGAATGATTCAACGCCTTTATGCTTCATTTTGAACCGACCCTCCTCATTGCTCCAGCCCGTGTGTAAACCCTCGGACACTGATGGTTGACACACGGGCGGGGTGTGTGGTGTATTTCCACTCCTTTCCGGGTGGCGGGGATGTGTTTTAATTGAGGAAAGGCTGTGTGTATGGTCAACCGTTCAGGATGGTGTTTTGGTTTTGTATGGATTTTGATCGCTGGGTTATCGGGCCATTCGGTGGGTGCGCAGGAGGTCTATACGGGGCCGGAGGTGGTGGTGCGCGGGGCGCGGGGCGCGGAGGGTGTCGCCGGGCCGGAGGCGTCGGTGGCACAGGAGGCGGCGCGGTTGCCGGGCGTGATGCTGAACAGTCAGGGCGGCCCGGGCGGGCAGAGCGATTTGAGCATCCGGGGCGGCTCGTTCAGCGGCGCAGGCTTTTCGGTGCAGGGGCTCTCTCTCGGTAATGCGCAAACCGAACATTTCAACGCGGAATTGCCGCTGACTTCGGCGCTATTTTCTGCTCCGAAGGTGCGTACGGGCTTTGACCAGGCTTTGCATACGGAGGGCTACTTGGATGGAACAATCAGTTTGTCGTTGCGTCCGATCGCTTCGGGTTCGAAATGGTCGGCAGGGATCGGCGACTATGAAAGCGGCTGGGCGCACGGGTATGTTGGGCAACGGCTGATGACGTCGGCCTCGCGCGGAAGTTTGGGCCTCGCGGCCTTTGGCGGGGTTGACCGATTTCAACACGTCAATTATGCCGACAACAATAACCGGGGCGCACTGGGTGGTGCCTCGCTGCAATGGGTGCGCGACGAGGTGCAGTTGGACACCGTGGCTGGTTACCAGGAAAAAGAATTCGGCGCACGCGGGTATTACGGCACGAATCCCGACTACCCCGCCGAGGAGAAGACGCGCGATTTTTTGCTGCTCGGTTCGGTTCGGCGCGGGGACGAAGAACACTACGCGGATGCTTCGGCGGCGTATCGGGATTTTCACGATGACTACCAACTGGACCTGCCGACGGTTTACCGCAATGAGCACCGCACCAGAACGACCTCCGCGCAGGCAGGGGGTCGGTGGCGTGCGTCCGATGCGCTCGGAGCGGTCGGACGGATCAGTGCGGACCAGGAGGAGCTGACGAGCGGTTCGCTGGGGGATCATCGTCGGAGTCATGCCGCGCTGACGCTGATTCCGGAGGGGCGGGTGGAGAACTGGCGTTTTGCGGCGGGTGTACGGCAGGAATGGTTCGAGCGCGGGAAGCCGGCCACCCTCCCGCAGGCGGCCATTGAGTGGGTGCCTGCGGAAGGGCAGGCGCTCGAATTATCCGTCAGTCGGAGTGTGCGGCAGCCCTCCTACACGGAGCTGAATTACGAGTCACCATCCAGTCTGGGACAAGAGGGGCTCGATAATCAGTGGGCCGATACGCTCGAATTGAATTGGAAGCAGATATATGACGCCTGGAGCCTCGAACTCGGCCCGTTCGCACGCGAGACCCGCGATACGGTGGACTGGGTGCGCCCGACGCCGGACTCCACCCGCTGGATGGCGGAGAATATCGGAACCGTTCGGGCGCTCGGGGTGGAGGGCTCGCTGGTATGGATGGCGCTTCGCGATGTCACGTTGCGGGCGGACGGACTGCTGCTGAATCAGTGGGATGATGCGGAGGCATACGCCGGGCGCTACGCGCTGGATTATGCCCGCGTGGCGACCCGCGTGAATGTGGCATGGCAGGTGACGCGGAATTTCCATTGCGCCTTTGATCAGGGCTATCGGCGTCAGGCGGAAAACCCATTGCGCAATCACGGGGATGAGCAATGGTTGGCCGCAATCCGCTTCGGACTGCGTCTTCCGTGGTGGCTGGCGGCGCAACTGGACCTCGCGGCGGAAAATTTATGGGACGATGACTTCGAGGAATTCCCGGGCCAGGCAACGGCCACGGGACGCCGCGTGTACGCCAGCCTGACGGTCGCGTTCTAATCGAATCATCAGAGTCACACGAATCATCAGGGTCACACCGTAAATATTCACTTCTAACAGATAATGGCCGTTATCGGAAGTTGACCAGCCAGGCCTAGAAGTGAATATTTACGGTGTGACCCTGATGGGTT
>CAZBEO010000062.1:0-2489 GCA_964490935.1 uncultured Verrucomicrobiota bacterium | reverse complement strand
ATATTTACGGTGTGACCCTGATGGGTTTTTTATTCGTGTTACTCTTCGACTTGCATGGAGGGCGCGCGTCCTCGCGTGCCGTTGAGGAGAGCTTATCAAAGTGAACGATCTCTCAGTATGCGCCTATCAGACGGAACCTTTCGTCGCAACGGGGCGTTTGGCGGGCGGACGGTTGCTCGTTTTCTTCGGCATGTTTTGTTGTTCGCGGCGGGGGCATTCCACGTCCATGAGAGCGCCGGAGCGGGTGAGGCGCAGGGCGCGTGGGCCGATGCCCGGCAGGTTGACGGGACGCAGCAGGACGTGCAATTGGAGCAGTTCGCGTGCCTGGGGACCGCTGAGTTGAAGTTCTTTGTAGGCTCGCCAAAGGACATAGGAGCAGCCTTCTTTCCATTTCGAGCAGCCAATGCCTTTTTTTCCGGCGATGAGTTCGGCGCCGCAGAGGGGACAGCGTCCCCATTGCGCCGGGTCCACGCGGGCGGCGACAGCGCCGCGTACAAGCTGGCCGGTGTAGTCGGCAATGTCCCGCATAAAGGCTTCGGGGGCGTAGGTTCCGCGCTCGATGCGATGGAGTTTTTCTTCCCACTCACCGGTCATTTCGGGCGACTTGAGGAGGTTGTCCTGCAGGAGGGAAATGAGGAAGCGGCCCATGTCGGTGGCGAGGATGGTTTTCTTTTCGCGCCGGATGTAGTGTCGTCGCAGCAGGGTTTCGATGATGGCGGCGCGGGTGGCAGGTGTTCCGATGCCGCGTTCTTTGAGGGCCTCGCGCAGTGTTTCGTCTTCCACGAATTTTCCGGCAGACTCCATGGCGGCAAGGAGGGAATTTTCGGTGTAGTGTTTCGGGGGTTTGGTTTTGCCCTCGCGTACGGAAGGTTCGTGGGGGCCCTCCTCACCGGCGGTGAAGGCGGGCAGTTCCTGATCATCCTCTTCCTTTTTCTTGGCCGCGGGGAAGAGGACGGTCCAGCCGGGTTGAAGAACGACGGTACCCTTGGCCTGAAAGGGTACGCCGTTGCTCTCGCCATCCACGGTGGTGATTTCTTTTTCACAGTCGGGATAGAAGGCGGCGATGAGCTGGACGAGAATGGCGTCGTAGACCTGTTGTGCGCGCTTATCGAGGGCGCGCGGCGGGACGCCGGTGGGGATGATGGCGTGGTGATCTTTCACTTTTTCGTTGTCGGTGATGCGTTTGGAAAAGGAGAGATGTTCGAGATCGAGTGCGGCGATGGCCTTGGGATGAAGGGAGGCGAGGTCGTGCAGGATGCGGGGGATGCGCGGCTCGATGTCGGCGGTGATGTAGCGCGAATCGGTTCGGGGATAGGTGATGACCTTTTGTTCGTAGAGGCTTTGGGCAATGGAAAGGGTCTGGGCGGCGGAGAGGTTGTAGCGGCGGTTCATGTCGCGCTGAAGAGCGGTGAGGTCATAAAGCTGCGGGGCGCGATCGGTTTTTTTCGCGCCTTTGATGGATCGGATGATGAAAGGCTGCCCTTGAATGCGGGCGAGTTCTTCGTTGGCCTTGGCGGGATCGGTAAAACGTTCGCCGGTATATTTGAAGAGGGCCTTGCGGTAGACCGTGGTGAGTTCCCAGAAGGGCTGCGTGTTGAAGAGGTCGATTTCGTCGTCGCGCTCGACGATGAGCGCGAGGACGGGCGTTTGGACGCGCCCGAGGCTCCAAAGCACTCGGTCGCCACCGCCGGCGGTGCCGTAGCGTACGGTGTGGCAGCGGGTGGCGTTGAGGCCGACGATCCAGTCGGATTCACTGCGGCAGCGGGCGGCGGCGTAGAGGGCGTCGTAGTCGTGTCCGTCGCGCAGACGGGCGAAGGCGTCGCGTACGGCTTCGGTGGTGAGGGAGTTGAGCCAGAGGCGTCGGAAGGGTTTGTCTTTGTGTCCGGCGAGATCGGCGAGATAGCGGAAGATGAGTTCGCCCTCGCGCCCGGCATCGGTTGCGCAGATGATGTCGTCGGCCTCGCCCAGCAGGCGTTGAATGACTTCGAATTGTTCTTTGACGCCCCTGTTCTGAATGAGTTTGAGTCGGAAGGCTTCGGGAATGAAGGGGAGGGTTTGCAGGTTCCAGCCCTTGAGCTCGGGGGCGTAGTCGCCGGGTTCGAGCAAGGTGACGAGATGTCCAAAAGCCCAGGTCACGGCACAGCCCCTGCCTTCGAGGTAGCCATCGCGTTTGGTCTTGATGCCCCATACGGCGGCGATGTCACGCGCCACGGAGGGCTTCTCTGTTACGATCAATTTCATGTTTCTGAAATCCGCTTGCTGGTGTAATCTTTGTTATACACAGGTGAGGAGGGATTATGGAAGAACAGAATGGCGCGGGGGAGAGACGGGGGCGTTCAAAAAAAGTTTCCAATCATTGGAAACATTTTTCTACGTTTTTCCAACCGTTGGAACTTTTTTTAGCGTTTTTTCCAATCGTTGGAACCGCCGAAAGAAATCTGCGTCATGATGGCCCCGGAGGGGCCGGGGAGAATAGCCCGGGGTCATCG
>CAZBEO010000061.1:155-19876 GCA_964490935.1 uncultured Verrucomicrobiota bacterium | reverse complement strand
TCATGGTCTCCGGCTTCACCGGACAGAACGACATGCGTCCGCTGCTCGAACAAGGTCTGGCCGCCTTCATAGAGAAACCCTATCGCCACGCCACCCTCAGCCGCGTCATCCACGAAGTCCTGGGCCACCCCTCCGCCTGACCTTCCGCGCCAAAAAACAAACGCCTAAAACCACTCCCTGAAAAAGTTCCAACCATTGGAAAACGCAAAAAGAGTGACTCAGGAGAGCTTCACCGTGACCAGGCAGACATCATCGGCATATTCCCGGTTTCCGGAGAAGGCCAAGGCGTCTTTCGCCATCCCGCGTAGAATTTCCTGAGGCTCGCGCCCGGCTTGCGAAGAGAGAAATTCCTTCATCCGATTATTTTCATAGTACTCATTGACGCGGTTGACCTCTTCCGAGAGGCCATCGGTATAGATCACCAGCAATTCATCCTGCCGGAGCGTCTGGGTGGCATGATTGAATACAACCTGATCAAAGAGGCCGATCGCCGGCCCCTTCGCGGCATTCTCAGTGATATCCAGATCGGTCACTTTACCGGTACTCTCATTTAAGAGCATGGGCGGCGGATGCCCCGCGCTCACATAACGCATTTCTCCGGTAACGACATTCACCATGCCGTAAAAGGCCGTCGCGAAGGTCACATCCTTCATTTTTTCGAAGATGCCGTTGTAGGCATTGTTCAGATTCGTCAGGAACGCCCCCGGATCCGAGGCCTGTTCGGAGAGTTGTTCGATCAACCCGCGAATGGTGGCCACCACCAGTGCCGCGCGCATCCCGTGCCCCATCACATCGCATACGAAGATGCCCACCTCGTGATCCGAAATGCGAAACACGTTGAAGAAGTCGCCACCCACTTCGCCGCTGGGAAAATAGACATGAGCAAACTCTATCTGCCGTCCGTTCTCCGGCGCAAAAACAGGATATTCCCGGGGCAGCAGAGCTTCCTGAATTTCACGCGCCATCAGCAAATCGTCTTCCATCTGGCGGTTTCGGTCGCTCAACTCCAGCGCATAATGCTCCAACTGCTCCTGAGCGGCCTTCTGTTCGCTGACATCCACCAGTGATATCACCATGCCGGTGGTCTCGCCATCGGCATTGATGTTCGGGGCAACAGAGGCATTGACATAGAAACGGGTTTGATTTTGCCGGCGCATCTTCAGCTCACCGCGCCAACATTCCCGCCGATTTATGGCCGAAATCAGATCATCGAGCATCGGTTCTTCTACCAGATATTCGCGCAGGTTGTGTTTGGCGGAGTCGCCGTCCTGCAAACCAAGCAGGGACCGCATCGAAAAATTATAATACACCATGTTGGCCTTCAGGTCCGCAATGGCAATGCCGCTGGCGGAGTTCTGAATGGCGTTGTACCCGGTACGCAACTGATCCTCCGCTTCCCGGCGCAGCGTGATGTCGCGTACAAAAAAGCTGAGATAATCCGCGTTGGATAAATGCAGTCGGTTCACCGATATTTCCGCCGGGAAAACCGATTCGTCTTTGCGGATGCAGAAGGCTTGAATCAGCGTAAACTGATTGTTCTTCAGATTTTCCATGATGGTCGTCAGCAGAGCTGAATCCGCACCCAGAATGATCTCGTTGATTCGCTTTCCGCAGATTTCCGACTTCGAGAAATTGAAGAAACAGAGAGCGCGCACATTGGCGCTGGAAATGGTTCCGTCTAATCGGGTAATGATGGCACCGTCATAGAGATTCTGAAGCAGCTCGTGAAAATCCTTCCCGCCAATCAGTTGCGTTTCGTTTTTCACCGGCGTCCGGGCGGGCATGAGCCGCACGGTCGGGGGTCGGCGGGCTACCTGCAACTCCGATGAGTCCGGCATATGGGCCGTGATATCAATGCGCATTGTGGTTGAAAAATCATCCCGTTCCGACATATCTCACCCGTACTCCCGTTTCTTCGGTATGCACACGCTGCAAACCAGTTGAATTTATCACAGGGTCATCTCGTTTTAAAAGCAGTGTTTTGCAGTAATTAGTGTGCATTTCTATTTGATATATAGCCGGATGAATGGCTAATGTATAGCCGTTCAACTTAAATGATGGTTCTAAATCAGGAGACTACGCCGTGGAACTTCAATGCAACAAATTGACGGAGAATGCTGTTTTCATCGAGACTTCCGGCAGAATGGATGCCTCCATGGCACCGAATTTCGAGGCCCAGTGTCAGAAATGGATCGACAAAGGGTCCGTCTATATCGTCGCCGACCTCGAAAAACTGGAATACCTCAGCAGCGCCGGACTGCGCAGCATTTTGCTGGTCTCTAAAAAGCTGAAAGCGGCGGGCGGAAAACTACTCTTCTGCCACGTACACGGATCCGTGAAAGAAATCTTCGACATTTCCGGATTCTCCTCGATGTTCGAATTCTACAAGACCCCCGAAGAGGCCCTGGCCCACGTTTGATTATGAAAAAAATATCCCTTATCGCAGCGGGCCTTTTGGCGGCCGGCATCGTTTTTGCACAAAGCCCCGTAATGGATGCCGATCTGGCAGGTCAATACGAAGGAGCCACCAATGAACAGGGCCTCGCCCATGGCGTCGGGAAAGCCGTCGGACGCGATGCCTACGAAGGCGAATTCAAGAACGGCATTCCGGATGGATCGGGAGCCTACACCTGGGCCGATGGCGATACCTACAACGGCTCGTTCGCGCGGGGCGATCTCGATGGCGAAGGAACCTATTTCATCAGCAACGGTGACCAATACACCGGACAATGGAAAGCCGGAAAAGTTCACGGGAAAGGCACCTTCACCTGGGCCAACGGCAACACCTATGCCGGAGAATATCAAAACGACAAACGAAACGGAACCGGCATATTCACTTGGGCCAACGGCGACAAGTATGAAGGCGAGTGGCGCGAAGGAAAACGCCATGGACAGGGCACCTTCACCATGGTATCCGGCGACTCCTATGCTGGCGAATGGCAAAACGACAATGTCAACGGAACCGGCATATTCATCTGGGCCAACGGCGATCAGTATCAAGGCCGATGGATGGACGGTGCGCGCACCGGAAAGGGCCTCTTCAAAACCCCGCAGGGTGACAAATACGACGGCGAGTGGAAAGATGGACGCCGCGAAGGAAAAGGCACCTACCAGGCCGCCAATGGAGACAAGTACACGGGCGAATGGAAGGACGACAAGGCTGGCGGAAAGGGCAAGTTCTTCTGGGCCAACGGCGACCGCTATGAGGGTGCCTACCTGGATGGTCAGCCTTCCGACGGCTGGTATTACTGGGCCGACGGGAAAAAAGAACGATTCCCCGCTCCCGCCGCCAACTAGCAGGCCGTCGGGCTTTTGGCCCGCCATCCTGCTAGTGAACAACAGCGGATACGCTGTGGTGAATGCACCATTGCAGCAGCATACCCACAGCGCATCACCTTTATTCCTCCCGGGAGGGCGAGCGTCCCCGCGAGCCGGGCAGAGAGTGAGCACGCAGAGTAAAAAATATAAGGATACGAATGAATGACATGCGTAACGCCTGCAAGCTGATTTTCATATTCGCCCTCTCCATCCAAACCTTGATTCCGTCCGCGCCGCTTCAAGCCGCGCCGGCCCCGGCGCAGATCATGGAAAAGGCCTTTGATTACTTCTGGAAAACCAGCACCACCAACGCCCTCATCGCACACCGCATCGGCGAGCCGGAACTCCTCTCCACGGAAGGTGCCGGATTCCTGCTCACGGCGTTCTGCCTCGGTGCCGAGCGCGAATGGATCGCCCGCACCGAAGCGTCCGACGCTACGCTACGATTGCTCTCCCAGTTCAGCGCCCTCCCACGTTTTCACGGATTCTGGGCCGAAGGCTGCAACCTTCAAACACGCGAACCCGCCTCGCTCACGCCGAACGCCCAACCCGGCGCACACACCTTGGCAACCGCCACCCTGGCGGCGGGACTCTATACTGCACGCGCCTTTTTCGACCGCGCCGATAACGACGCTGAGCTGGAAATACGTCGATGCTGTGAAGAACTTCTCGGCGGCATCGAATGGACCTGGATGCTCTCCGATTCCCAGGGGCGCCGCCAACCCACACTCGCCGCTCAATGGTCGCCCGAAAATGGATTCAAACCAGACCTTCGTCTGACCAGTCACCAGGATTTTCGGGGCGTCCTCGCGTACCTCCTTGCCCTCGCGTCCACGAACCACCCCGTTCCCATTTCCTGCTGGTATGACGGCTGGACGGCCTCGCTGGAATGGAACACCACCCCGGGTGGAACCCGCTTTATCAGCTCCCCCGCCCTGATGCACCTGTTGCAACCGCACGTCTGGATCGACTTCAACCACCGACAGGACCGAACCGCCGATTATTTTCAGTCAACCCGGCTGGCCGTGCGGGCCAACTATGCGCTCGCTGCGGACGTGCTCTATCCGGGAAAATCTCTCTGGGGCATCACCGACTGCATGGGCCCGTCCGGTTACGAGCCCTACGGCTATCCACCGCTGGTCGGACCGGTGAACCGCGACGCCGTACTCTGCCCCGCCGCCGCCATCGCCGCCATACCCTTCGCCCCGGAATATTCCCTCGACGCCATACAAGCCATGTACTCTGCCTACTCCAATGAACTCTGGGGCGAATACGGCTTCTACGAATCCTTCAGCCCGAAAAACGACTGGTTCAATCGAAGCTATACCACCATTCATCAGGGCATCCTCTTGGGCATGTTGGCCAACGCCAAAGACGGATTCGTCCACCGCCTCTTCATGAGCAATCCCGAAATAGCGGACGCCCTGAACCGCGTCGGCTTCACCGGCGTCCTGGATGACTTTGAAGAGCCCGCACCCGGACTCGCCCCCACCCTCACTGTGCAGCCCTCCGCTGCCTATTCCGTACGTCTTACCGCCGAGTCCACCGCCGAAGGCACTGGAGCCCTGCAAATCAACTACGACAAAAACGAAAAACAAAACGCCCCGCTCGCCCTGCTTCCCGCGTTGACTGATTTTTCTCCTTACCGTTATCTCGCCGTCTGGGTGAAAGGAAGGCCCGAACTTTCCTTTGCCCTCGAGGATGAAAACGGAAAAACCACTGCGTTGAAAGACGTGATCCGAGGTCCCGAATTCAACGAATGGCGGAAACACTATTATCCCCTGCCCGCCGAATCGCCGGAATGCCGCCTCTCCTCCATTCGGCGCATTCTCGTGCAGGCCGAGCCGCGCCATCCCGAGGCGCGGGGCGTATTCCTTCTGGATCATCTGCATCTGGCCAATACGCCTTCCATCGCTGCACCGAAAGCGCCGACGCTCCTTCAAGCGCTTCCCTCCAGAATGCCGGGTGAATTGACGCTCACCTGGCGACAGGAAGAAGACCCCGGCGCACTACCGGTTTTTCGCGACCATGCCCGCTACGCGCACTCGCTTATACGCGATGAGCGTGCCTTCCAACGCGCCACGCCTCTGCCCGGCACCGAAACACGCCCTCTGGCCGCATCCGATCTATCCTGCGCCACCCGGCTTCCTCCGAGTATTCATCCGTACTACATCGCCCTGCGTGCCGAAGATATTTCAGGTGCCCGCTCGGATATCGTATGCAGCGATCCGATCACCCTACCGGATCAAACGCCTCCAGCGGAATTTTCACTCGAACACTTCGACGAGGCCCGCCCGTTCATTCGCTGGATTTCTCCCGGTCCCGTGCTGACGGCGCAGCGCACCACGGACGCCTCACTCGAAGGAAGCGGTTGCCTCGAAATTTCCTATCGCAAAGAAGCGGAGACTGATCGCTGGGCCTGCCTGACCGCCTTCCCGGACATCCGCGACATGAGTCATTACCGTTACCTCTCGATATGGGTGGCGGGACGCGCCGATTTCGTTCTGCGCTTCATTGACCTCCACGGTGACCAACAAGACACCACCCTGGAACATGCCATCAATCCGAATGCCTGGTCGCCTCTCTTTTTCGACCTGTCCAAACTCACCGAGATCGACCGATCCGCCATCGACCGAATCCTCGTCTTTGTGGAGCCCGATAAAATCAACATCGCGGGCACGGTCTATGTGGATTCCATCTCGCTAAGCAATACGCGCAACTGATCTGCCAGCCATTCAGGGCATCTTCATCCAGAGCCTTACCAACCGCGCGTCATCATAGGTGACTCCCTCACCGACGGCGGCCACCACCGGCGCGAGACGTTCGTCGCCATGCTTCGCAAACAATTGCTCTATCAGCAGGCGTTTTGCCGCAGGCACATATTGATCAATATCGAAAGACGCCGTTTTCCCATCCGCTGCCAAGGTTTCCAGATGAGAAACAACCGTGCCGAGCGTCAACTCACGTTGCCGGGCAATCTCCGGCAGAGGCACGCCCTGCTGAAATAAATTCCAGGTGGTTTCCAGACTTTCCCCTTTGGCTGCATGTTTTTTCGTCTTTTTTGGCAAACGGAATTCGACCGACTTGACAGTCCCGGGCGTCACCTCGGGATGCGCTGCGCGGAACTTCGCAATGCCTTCCGCGAACAGTGTTCCGTAACGTTCAAATTTCACAGCGCCGACACCCGAAATGCGCAGCAGTCCTTCCTGATCCACCGGCATTTCACACGCCATTTCATGCAGCGTGCGGTCCGAAAAGACCACAAAAGGCGGCACACCACCGGCATCCGCCTGTTCTTTGCGCAATGCACGGAGTGCTTCAAATAATTCCTGATTGTATTCAAATTCTTCCGACCGCCTTTTGGGTGCCGAAACGGTTTCTTTCTGCCGCAAGACCAGAAACGGCCTCCTGCCGTACAGGACATCAGCGGCCTGTTCACTCAGACGCAAAGTTGGATAGCGCTCATCCGTTTGCACCACTAATTCATGGGCCAGCAGATTGTCGATGATGCGCCGCCAATGCTGCTTATCGTGACTTTTCCCCGCCCCGTAGGTCTTGATTTGATCGTGGCCCAATTGGCGGATACGCTCCGTATTGGCCCCGGCAATGACATCCACGATGTGCGTGATGCCGAACCGTTCGCCCGTGCGGGCAATCGCCGACATCACAATCTGCGCATCCCGCGTAGCGTCTTCCTGTTCCGCTTCGTCGGTGCAAATGTCGCAGGTCTTGCAATTCTCATGCGCGTAGGTTTCTCCGAAATACTGTAAAAGTTGGCGGCGGCGGCAAATATTCCGTGAGGCATAACCCGCCATTTCATTCAGGCAGTGAATAGCGTGTTGGCGTTCCGATTCGCCCTCGATCTGATCAATGAAATAGCGCATTTTTGGAATATCGCCACGCCCAAACAGGAGTTGGCACACGGAGGGTTCGCCATCGCGCCCGGCCCGTCCGGTTTCCTGGTAATAGCCCTCAATGTTTTTTGGCAAATCGGCATGGAGCACAAACCGCACATTGGATTTATCAATGCCCATCCCGAATGCAATGGTCGCCACGATCACATCGACCTCGTCCCGATTGAACGCCTCCTGATTGGCCGATCGCTTCTCCGCTGCCAAGCCCGCATGATACGGCAGCGCCTTGATTCCCTTTGCCACCAGTTGACGAGTGGTAGATTCCACGCTTTTCCGGGTCGTGCGGTACACAATTCCCGCCTCGTTTTTGTGCTCTTTGATAAAGGATAGAATCTGCTGCTCGGGGCTCTCCTTGGGCGTCACCCGATAATATAAATTCGGGCGATTGAACGAGGCACGCACCATGTGAGGGCGGCGCAAGCCCAACCGTGCGACCACATCCTCCTGCACCCGTTGGGTGGCGGTGGCGGTGAAGGCCGCCACCGGCACGTTCGAGAACCGCTTCACCAGTATCGAGAGATTCAGATAATCCGGACGAAAATCATGACCCCACTCCGAAATGCAATGAGCCTCATCCACGGCGGTGAAGCTGAGTTCGATCCGATCCAGCGCGGCGAGAAACGACTCCATCGCAAAGCGCTCCGGCGACACGTAAATCAGGTCCAGTTCATTCATCGTCAATTGCCGCAACACCTCGGACTGCTGCGTGCCGGACAGCGAACTGTTCAGATACTCGGCACCCAAGCCAATGGCCCGCGCCGCATCCACTTGGTCCTTCATCAGCGAAATCAAGGGACTGATCACCAGGCACGTCCCCTTCATCAGGTAGGCCGGCAACTGATAACACAACGACTTGCCGCCGCCGGTCGGCATCACCACAAAGGCATCCTGCCGCGCCAAGATGGCTTCTATGATTTCCCGCTGATTGGCCCGAAACGCATCGAACCCAAACAGCCGTTTCAAAACCTGCTGCGCGGTTTCCGGTTTATCGTTGATTGATTTATTCGTCATCGTCGCTCCGCCTTCTAATCGCCGCGTTCAATTCAGCATCATGCCTTCCGTCACTTGGCGACCGCATACCAGCGCGGAACCGCTCATTCGCTTCTTGCCCTCCGGCTGAACCTCCAGCAAACGCAGGCTCCCATCGCCCGTTCCAACCAGGGGTCCTTCCCCGCTCGTGGAAAGCACGCGGCCCGGCTCACCCGGCGCTGCTTCCACGCGCGCCCGATACACCCGAAGCCAGCGCCCGGTGTCTTTTCCCAGCTCCAGATAACAGACGGGCCAAGGTTGAAATCCACGAATGCGGTGGTTGATTTCACGTGCACTCGACGTCCACTGGATGCGCCCATCTTCTTTGCTCAATTTGTGTACGACCGTGGCGGAGGCGGAATCTTGCGGGACTGCACAGGCCGTACCGAGCCGCAACTGGTCGATGGCCTTCACCAGCAGCAGCGCACCTGACGCCGCCAAACGTTTTCCCAGGTCCACGGCGTTTTCCTCCTCGCCGATCGGCGTCGCTTCCTGCAGCAGCATATCCCCGGCATCCATTTCCTTGGAAACATATAGAATCGTCACGCCGGTCTCCGTCTCGCCATGCGCCACGGCCTGTTGAATCGGGGAGGCACCCCGGTAGGCTGGCAGCAGCGAGGGATGCAGATTGATAGCGCCTCTCGTTGGTATGGAGAGAATGCTTTCCGGGATGTACTGCCCGTAAGCCACCACGACAATCAACTCCGGACGCATGGACTGTATTTGGCTGACGGCCTCTGCGCTCCCGATGCGTTCCGGAGCAAACACCGGCAAGCCCAACTCCTCGGCGAGGGCCTTCAAGGCACACGGTGCAGACTTTTTGTTCCGCCCCTGTGGTCGATCCGGCTGTGAGACAATTCCAACCAGATTGAAATCCGACCGTCCGGCAAGCTGCCGCAAAGACGGGCAGGCTATTTCATCCGATCCCATAAAAACCAACTTCATCGTTTCGCTCCCGACGTGGACATTTTAATGACTGCTCCGCGCATGCTGCAGTCTCCCGCATGGAAGAATTCGCGCAGTTTGTAATGCGGGCAGCATAGTTTATAAAGAGCCGCCAAGCAAAATGATTATCTCCGAAAAGCGGAAGATGCAGATGAATGAAAATTCCGGGAGGGACATTGTCCCCAATGTCCTTTTATTTTCCCCCAACTCATTCCTTATTTTCTCTTCTCCCGCGCTCTCACTCTCCGCTTGGCCCGTGGGGACACGGGCCCTCCCGGGATTTTCGCCCCCCCTCTTCCTTCGTGCCTCCGTGGCTTTGTGTGAGAATCTCTCCCCTCTTTCTATGCGCTCTATGCGTTCTTTTGCGACTTTACGGAAGCCCGGCTTCTTCCTGAATGCGCCGAATCCACTGAGCGGCCTCGTCCGATTGCGGATTGATATCCAACACGCGGCGGTAATCCGCAAGCGCTTCAGCATATCGGTTGGAGGCATAATGGGCGTGCGCCCGGAGGAGGCACAAGTCCTCGCGGGGGCCCGCCTGATCGATCAGCCAGGTCAGATCGGGAATGGCGGCGGCCTGCTTGCCCTGCGCCAGCAGGCTGCGGGCACGGTAAAAACGGATACGCAGCAACTCCGGCTCGCGTTCGAGTATTCCATCCGCTTCGCGACAGGCCGCCGCATACTTCCCCTCCCCATAAAGTTGCGTAATGGATTCTAGTGCCTCATTCGGAGTCATCGGCACCATCACCGCTTCGGCAGCCGGTTTGACGGGCCGGTCTTCCTTCGATTCCCGCAGTGCCTGATTGTAGGCTTGGACCCACTCCGGGTTCAATCGCCGGGCCTGCGCCATATCGTTATCCCCTGCCCCGGTTTGCTTCTGTGCGTAATACACCATGGCCCGAAGAATATAGAGGCGGGCCTCTTCCGGATTGTTTTTCAGGGCCTCGTTCAGTAGGGGAAGCGCCTCGTCATAGTGAGCCGATTTTATGAAAATCAGTGCCCGCGAGCCCATCACCAGCGGATCGTTTTTCAGGGGTCCCGCCGCATCCAGCATCCCGGCGGCCCGGCTGAACTCGCCACGCGCCACATACACACGCGCCTTTTCCACCAGCGCATACGCGAACGAGGGATTCAGCAACAATGCCTGATCGAAGTCGCGCAAGGCCTCATCGTAGTCCCCCATCGCGAACCGCGCCACTCCGCGTTCGTGATACATCTGCGCCAGACCCACCGTGGACAACGTTTTGTTTTCAATCAGCGTGGTGCATTGTTCAACCACCTCCTGCGGAGGGCGGGCGCGAAGCAAGCCGCGTTCCCGGGTGATTTCATCCAAGGTCCAAATCGAATCGCCGGATGCATTATCCAACCGTTGCGCTGAAAGTGAATGCACCGAGGGATACAAACACCCCAACGCCATCACTGCAAAAAAAAGCGGATGGATCAGCCATCTGGAGCCAATCAATCCGCTGTAGAACATGAGGCCGCCCGTAATCAGAATGTGTAGGACACCTTCAGGGTCGTACTTACCGAAGGAGCTCCGTCTTTCCCGCCGCCGCCATACAGGCCGATGTCCAAGCTCTCGGTGGCGCGATAGACCATGCCAGCCTGGCCGTAGATTGGGCGCATCACTTCGTCTGCATCCTCGCGCTTCATGGAGCCGACGTACCCTTCGGCCAAGAGCGCGAATTGCGTATCCAAATCCCAGATGACCGAACCGCCCACCGAATAATTCTCGGTCACGTTTTCAATGAACTTGTAGCGGCCATCCACAATAATAGTGACGCAATCATACATCACACTGCCCACGGACAAACCACAGGTCAAGGAGTTGGCGCCATCGCCCAAGCCTTTTTTCTCATCACCCGTATTCAGGCGTGCTTCTACATGCGGGATGATGAACGGATAATGAAAGATGTCCTCATAGGCCAGGAATTGCAGGCCAGCCACCACATCGCCAAAACCGGAACCGTCCTCGCCGACCTTCATACTGGTGCTGCCGTAAGGAACCTTCAGCGTAGCAGCCAAGCGGTCCAACAGCCCCACTCGCACATACGGAGTACCCCAGTAGGCCGTGTGATCAACCAGGTTGTTTTTCTCGTCTTTATCGTAATCCTCATAGCTGCCGTAGACCCCCGCCTCGACCTGCCATTGTTCGGGAAAATGGTTTTCTAAGGTCAGCATGGGGCGACTAGAGGAAGCAAAAACCGTTGAAACACCCATCATGGAATACACAACTAAACACAAAACATTCTTCGACATACTGAATTCCTCCGCAGTTGAATTTGATGGCGAGTTTTAAACATTTGTGCCTCATACGCCACAAAAAAATGATTATAAATGCCATTGACGCCCTACACCCCGCCACCTAAAACTTCCACCGCATGACAGAAACAACTATTTATTTTGATAACCCGCGCGAAGCTCACCAACTGACGGGCAGCAGCCACGAGGCATTGGCACGAATCGAGGCGGCCCTGGATGTGCGGCTGACGGCTCGCGAGGCCTGGCTGCGCATTGCGGGAAAGTCAGAGGCCGTGGAACGGGCGGACCGCTTCTTTAACGCCCTCAAAGCAGGCCGCAACCGAGGGTTCTCAGTAGATGGCCCTTGTATTTTGTATGCCCTGGAAGCCTTCCAGAACAATCAGGAGGAGGCGCTCCGGGAACTGTTCAATCTGCGCATTGATGTGCATGAGTCGCGCCCGCCGGTGTTCCCCCGCACCTTCGGGCAGCGTGCCTATGTGCAGGCGATCCGCTCCAACGATATTTCGTTCGGCATCGGCCCAGCCGGAACAGGAAAAACCTATCTGGCCATCGCCCTCGCTGTGGAGGCCCTCCTGAAGCAGACGGTCAGCCGCATCATCCTCACCCGCCCCGCCGTCGAAGCGGGCGAAACCCTCGGGTTTCTGCCGGGGGACCTCCAACAGAAAGTCTTTCCCTACCTGCGCCCCCTCTACGACGCCCTCTACGATGTCATGAACCCGCCTGAAGTGGACCGCCTCACGGCGCGGGGCGTGATCGAGGTCGCCCCGCTGGCTTATATGCGCGGACGGACTCTCAACAGTGCCTTCGTAATCTTGGATGAAGCGCAAAACACCACCGAGGAACAGATGCTGATGTTTCTGACACGCCTAGGCTTCGATTCCAAGAGCGTCATCACTGGAGATGTCACCCAAATTGATCTGCCCAGCCATAAAGCGTCCGGCCTCCTAGAGGCCAGCCATCTGCTGCGCGATATCAACGGACTGGCCTTCACCGAACTTACCGACTCTGACGTCGTTCGACACGCCCTGGTACAAAATATCATCCGTGCCTATCGCGAAGGCCGCCCGCAACCAACCGCCCCGCGCGCGCGCCCACGCCGCGAAAAGAGCAGCACACCACCCGACCAGCCGCCTGACACCAAAAAGGAATCCTGTCCATGAACACCACCATTTCCAAATCGCGAAGCAAAAAATCACGCCAACGCGACCGGGAGGATTTCCGGCACAAGAAAACCTTTCGCGTCCTGTCGCTCAAAAATGGTTTGATGGCAATGCTCTTTTGGCTGACCAGCCTTAGCGTGCTGCATCTGGGAGGCCGTCTTCAGTATTCGGCCCTGCTCCCCGGCCAGCAGGCGCCTTCCACCGTGGTTTCCTCCACCGACTTCTCCTGCATCGATCTCGCCCGTACCGTCACCGAACAGCAACAGGCCGCTGGCATGGTTCCGCCCGTCTTCAAACTGAATACGGCGGCCCTCAACACAGGCACACGCCTCTTGAGCAAGCTCTTTCAAACCCTTTCCACCGTGCTCGCCTCCTATACGCCGGAAGCGCCACCCTCCGAACGCCTCCGTCAGGAAGCGATCCTCGACGATATGCTCAATCTCCTGAACATTCAGCTCGGTGCCACCAATCTGCTCGCCACGGTTAACGTGGAGAACCTCTCCAACCTGCAGCAAACCTCCGACGAAATGCTAAACCGCCTATCCTCCACACCCATGCTTTCCACTGAGGAAAAACAAACTCGTTTCCGAGGACTAGCCGCCAGCGGCCTGATCACGCTGGCCAACCGAAAGGATGAACTTTCAGAACCCATCGCCATCAAATCCATTGATCTGCCCGAGGAGGCACTTGACCGTATTCTGCAGACCCTCGGAGAACAGCAGGAAATCAACCGAGCCAACCGAAGAATGCTGACCAAACTGATTCAACCCTGGATAGCCCCCAACCTGCTCTTTGACCCAGTCATGACCGACCGCCGGCGCGAGCAGGCCAGACAGAAAGTTCAGCCGGTCGTGGTCAGCATCAAAGCCGGTGCCACTCTGGTGCAGACCGGTGAACGCATTACGCCCGCCATTCAAGAAAAGCTGCGCGCCTACGAGCGCCGCCTGCAGCAGATGGAAACCAACCACGACAAACTGCTCAAGACCCTCGGCGACGCCATGCTGCTGTTCATGGTGCTGATCATCTGCGCTGGCATCCTGCGCATCACCCGTCCACAGGCCCTGAACGATGATTCGGCCCTGGTCATCATGCTGCTGTTGTCCCTGCTGAGCATTGTACCGCTGAAAGGGCTGCTCTACCTTTCCAACTCCATGGACTGGCTCAATCAGTCGCTGCTAATGTATCTGTTTCCCATCGGTCTGACCACGCTACTGGCCACGATTCTGCTGGGCTCCTATGCGGCACTAGCCGCAGGTGTCTGGAGCGTCTGCACCGCCGCCATCCTGCTCGGCTACAACTTCAACGTCATCCTCCTCGGGCTCTTCATCACCATGATCACCGCGCGGGCCAGCCGGAATATTCACCGCCGATCCCGCGTCTTCCAGGTGGGCCTGCTCGCCGGACTCGGAGAGATTCTTTTTGCGCTAGCCCTCTTTGTTCTGACGCTCCCTTCCTGGCAGGTGCTGCTGGAGCAGGCCCTGGCCGGACTCTTCAGCGGTTTGCTCTGCGCCTTTCTCGCCTTGCTGCTGATTCCGCTATTTGAGGCCTCTTTCGGAATCACCACGGACATCACCCTGCTTGAACTTTCCGACATGGGAAACCCGCTTCTTCAGCGCCTCGCTATGGAAGCGCCCGGCACCTACCATCACAGCCTCATGGCGGCCAATCTCGGCTCGGCGGCCGCACTCGAAATCGGTGCCAATGCGCTGGCGGTGCGCGTCGGCGCCTATTTCCACGACATCGGCAAACTCACCAAACCCGAGTTCTTCATCGAAAATTCGCAGCACCGCGCCAACCCGCACGATGATCTTTCCCCCAACATGAGTACCCTCGTCGTCACCTCACATGTGAAGGAAGGATTGACGCTGGCCAATCGCCACAAGCTGCCCCGCATTATCAAAGAGGCCATCCAGCAGCATCACGGAACCAGCCTGGTTTCCTATTTCTATCACCGCGCCTGCAAACAGCAGGAAAACGAGTCCTCCCAGGACGGCGGCGGGCGCGGGGCCTCCCGACTCAACGAGGAGGATTTTCGCTATCCGGGCCCCACGCCCACCTCCCCCGAAATGGCCATTCTTTCCCTCGCCGACTCGATTGAGGCCGCCTCGCGCTCTATCGAAAAAACAAGCAGCAGCCGAATCGAAAGCCTCATCAATGAAATCATCGACCGCAAGCTCCATGACGGACAGCTCGAAACCAGTGAACTAACCCTGATGCAGCTTTCCACCATCAAACGCTCCTTTATCTTCTCGCTCACCAGCATGCTGCATGGGCGCATCGCCTATCCCAAACATGAAAACGGAAATAAGAAATCAGCAAAAAATGCAGAAGGTTAATCTGCGTGTCATTCGCCCATTCCTATCCGCCATGGCCTCCCAGGTTGTCCAGGCGGACCCCAACACCCGTTGGAAGGAGTTTTCTTTGGTCCTGATGGATGACGAGGGCATATCTGCCGTCAACCGGACATTCTTCGGAAAGCCCGACGCCACCGATGTCATCAGCTTCCGCTATGCGCCCGCCCCGGAAGACGGCGGACGCATCACCGGCGAAGTACTGGTCAACGTGCAGCGGGCCCATGAAGAGGGCCTGCGTCGGGGCCAACGCGATTACGAACTGGCCTTCTATATTGCGCACGGCTTCCTGCATCTGACAGGTGCCGATGATGCGACGCCCTCCGACCGGGTCGCTATGCACCGCCGGCAAGACGCGTGGATACAGAAGGCCGCCCAATCTCTCTCCTTAACCTTATTTACCAAACCGCAATAACCAACCATCCCCACAGCCTATGAATCCACCTTTCGCACACCTCTCCCACGGAAACTACATCACCTGGTACATTCTGCTAATGCTGCTGGCCACTTTCTTTGCCACCATTCGCGCCGCTCTTTCCCTTACCGGACGAACCGGAGCGGCGCGCCTCTGCAAAAAATACCCGGAAAAACGAACGCAGATTTACCACTGGCTGCCACGCTGGGATATGCTGCGAGTCACCGTACTCCTGCTCGCCACCCTGATGAATGCCGCCGGCATCACCTGCGGCGTGATGCTGGTGATGAGCCTGGGCGATGCCTGGATTTGGCTGGAAATCGCGGGCATCATACTATTCAGCACCTTTATCATGATCCTGGCACTCAACATTCTGCCTCAAGCCCTTTCTGAGGGGTATGCCGACCGCATTTCCATGATTTTTCTTCCGATTATCCAAGTTATCGCCTGGTTCACCTGGCCCATTGCCTGGCCACTCGCCAAACTCGACCGACGCCTTCGCCAAAAAATGATCTCCGGTTCCGATGAAGACGACCGCCCCACCGCAGAAGAGGCCATCCGCTCCCTTGTCAGCAGTGACGGATCAAACGATCTTGAAGAGGAAGAGCGGGAAATCATTCGAAGCGTCTTCGAGTTCGGCGATACCGTCACCCGCGAAATCATGATTCCGAGGGTGGATATGGAGGGCTTTGAAGACTCCGAGACGATAGAGACATGCGCCAAAAAACTGAGCGCCTCACGCTTCTCCCGCTATCCGGTTTACCATGAAAGTCTGGATGACATACGCGGTGCCGTACACATCAAGGACGTCCTGCGCGTATTTACCGCCGGAGGCGCGGTACAGCCCGTCGGCCAGGCCGTCAAAGCCGTGCCATTCGTTCCCGAATCCATGCCCATCAACGACCTGCTGCAGCTCCTGCGCACCGAACAAAGCCAGATGGCCATCGTGGTGGATGAATACGGCGGCACCGCCGGACTCGTCTCGATGGAAGATATCATCGAAGAACTGGTCGGCGAAATTCAGGATGAGTACGACGGCAAAAGCGATGAGGGAATTACCCGCCTCTCCGATGGATCGGTGGTCGCGAGTGCCCGCCTGCTGGTCGACGAGCTCAACGATCTGCTCCACTTGCACATCCCCCTCAGCGAGGAATACGATTCGCTCGGGGGCTACGTCACCAGCCGTTTGGGCCATATTCCTCGCCCCGGCGAAACCATCGAGGCCCACGATTGCCACATCACCGTTCAAAGTGCCAACGCCAAACTCGTACACAGCCTGCGCATTCAAATCAATCCACATCCGGGTTCTTAACGCCCGTTCTCAAGTGAAAAACATTTTTTTGCAATCGGGCCTTGCATCCAAATTCATGAAACTGGTACATAACTAGATCACATATTTGACGTCTTAACGACTGGAGCGTGATAATGCGGGTGAAAATCTATTTTCTGACTCTTTTTTTGCTGAGCCTCACGCTCTCCGCCCGGAGCGATATAGCCTTTCCCCTTTATGACAAAGGGACCAGACAATGGATTGATTATGAGGAGTTTGGATATTACGTGGATGCGGGAAAGCCGTCTTTTGAGTACCAGATCACCAATCGGGCAGGCCTGATTGCGGCTTCGGGCGAAGGGGTGGATCCCTGCAATTCCGTAAACAGCAATCCTGATTTCTGCCAGATGACAAAGGCCGGCAAGCTGGATTGCCCTAATGTCTGGAAACGCGTCAACTCCGGCAATCCGCAACTCGACTATTTTGTCTGGACCCAGGCGGCGGAAGAACCCGGCATCCGCGCGCTCTTTGTGGGCAAGGCCTTGGAAAAAGGCGGCCATTATTATCAAGCCCTTAAAGCCTATCGGGCGAGCATGATTCTCTTCCCGGACTCCTCCTGCTGGAGTTCCGGCGGAGAATTCCAATGGAGCAGCGCCGAAGCCTGTTGGAATGCCACCGTGAACCTACTGCGCAAACACCCGGAAATGAACCTGTCGCTGATCGATTGCGAAGTCAGTGTCGTTTCCACCCCCGCGGGCCTGCAGGTTTCCGTTCAACCGGGTCGCCTGGTCCGCGCTGATGAGGAAGAGGAAAAAGCCGTCCCCACCCCCATCCCGCCACCCGAAGGCATCGAGATTGACCAAACCATCTTGGCTGAATCCGCGCCCATCGACCCAAACGTCATCATCCAGCAACGTGGAACCGGAATCGTGCAGCTCGTTCAATACGCCGACCGCTCCTGGAAAATGTTCGTCCAGGGCAAAGAATACTTCATTCACGGCCTCTGCTACGCCCCCGTAAAAGTCGGCGAAATCCCCTGGGAGTGGGATTGGACCTGGGGCGACGACAACACCAACGGCATCGTGGATCTCTTTGAAATCTGGGTGGACAAGAACAACAACAACCACCGCGACGAGAATGAACCGCTAACCACCGACGGACAGTTGCTCAAAGAACTCGGCTGCAACACCATCAAATTGTACATCACCGACCCGGAACTCCCCGCCTTCAACATTCTCCTCTTCCGCCGACTCTACGCCGAATTCGGCATACGGGTCATCGTCGGCAACTTCCTCGGAGCCTACTGCCACGGCTCCGGCGCTGATTGGGATGCGGGAACCGACTACACCCTCCGCGTACAAAAAGAAGCCATGCTCAAATCGGTCACCAACATGGTCGAAAAACTGAAAAACGAGCCTTGGGTACTGGCCTGGATACTCGGCAATGAAAACAACATGGCCTCCTCTGAGACCGGCGTGAACGCCACCCGGACCAACGCCGGGAAATATCCGGAAACCTTTGCCCGATTCTTGAATGAGGTCGCAAAGGCCATTCACGAAATAGATCCGAATCACCCCGTGGGTATTGGCAACCTCATGACCGGACTCGTGGATTACTACGGACGCTTCGCCCCCGAAATAGATTTCCTCGGTGCCAACAGCTATCTTGGCGAAGATGGATTTGGCGCTACTTGGGAAAAAGTGCGGCGCAATATGAACCGACCCGTCGTCATCACCGAATTCGGATGTGACTCCTACTGGACCGAACGCGGCATTGATGAAGGCGCTCAGGGAAAATATTTGGTTGGCAACTGGAAGGACATCGCCTACAACAGTGCTGGACATAAGGGTGTCGGCAATTCGATTGGAGGGTTTGTCTTCGAGTGGGTGGATGAATGGTGGAAACATACCATCAATTACTTCGAGGATTCTCCCGGAAATCAATGTATCGACGCCGTCTTTCCGATGCCCTTTCCAGATGGCTATGCCCAGGAGGAATGGTTCGGTATAACCAGTCAGGGCAACGGAAAAAACAGTCCGTTCTCACGGGCACTAAAAAAATCATATTGGATACTGAAGGAGGAGTGGGCGACCACCCGAGATGTGAGAAAGGGAGGTGCCGATCACTGAGCTTTCCTTGGTTCGATTAGTTGGTTTTACATGGATTCACAGGCTTTGCGGGTTGAAATCCTGCGTGCCTCAAACAAGAAAAGGAGAAATACAATGACCAATAAAACTGTTGTTATGATGAGTGCGTTAATGTCGGCTTCCATGCTCTTCAGCGCGCAGGCGCAGGAAGAAGTCGGCCTTGCCCCGTTGGGAATGAAAGTGGACCTCCCCTGCGTGATCTACAGCGATTGCGATTCTGAAGGCGCGCCCGTCTTCGTTCCTGCCGGTTGGATGGGTGCCACCGATGCCATCGAAATGGACGACTGCTGGTCCGAAAATCCGCACAGTGGCTCCTCCTGCATGCGCCTGGCCTTCTCCGATCCGGCCAGTTGGGGCGGCATTGTTTGGCAGAACCCTGCCAACAACTGGGGCGATGACGAAGGCGGCATAGACCTGCGCGGTGCCAAGCAGCTCAGCTTCTGGGCCCGCGGCGACAAAGGCGAGGAACTCGTTGAATTCAAATTCGGCGTCATCCGCCAGAACAAGCCCTACTACGATACAGGACGTGGAAGCCTCGGCAAAGTCAAGCTGACCCCCGAATGGAAACAGTACATCATTCCGCTCGATGGCCAGAACCTTTCACAGATCGTCTCCGGCTTCGTCTACTCCGTCAAGGGCCGCCGCGAACCCGTCATCTTCTATCTCGATGACGTCATGTTCGAATAAGCGCTCTCCGAACCTGAAACCACACTCCCGCAGGAGATTCCTGCGGGAGTTTTTTTTGCGGCTACCCGGCGCCCTCCACATTATCCCTGGACGGCACGCGGCCCGCGTGCCTAAACCGTCAAAACAAAAAGCCCAACGCCCGATCAACCACAAGGCGTCGGAGCCCGACGCCCTCCACATTATCCCTGGACGGCACGCGGCCCGCGTGCCTAAACCGTCAAAA
>CAZBEO010000060.1:0-20408 GCA_964490935.1 uncultured Verrucomicrobiota bacterium | reverse complement strand
AGGATATGGCGGAATATCTGTTTGTTGGACATGCCCATGGTGGCACCGGCATGTACGTAATCCCGAGGTACGTTCCGCATGGAGAGCGCGACCATCAGTACGAGTTGAAAAAAGGACCCCAGGAAAACAATAAAACATTTCTGCAGGTTGCCGGTGCCGAGGTAGAGCATGGAAAGGGGGAGAAGAGCGATCACCGGTATATAACGTGCGAAGAGAATGGCCGGTTGAAAGAGGGCCGCCGCCCGCCGTGAAACACCGATCATGATGCCAATGGGAACGGCCAGCAGTACAGCGGCGCTCCAGCCGATCAATACACGCCCAGTGCTGAGCAGTGTGAAGCGCACGAGTACGCCTTTTTGAAGAAGACGAAGGCATTCGTCTGCTACGCGGGAGGGGGACGGCAAAAGAATGGGGTTCACTGCTCCCGAGTAGGAAAAAAGGGACCAAAGGCAAAAGAAAAAAGCCAGTCCAGAAAGAACCAGCAACGTACGTCCTTTATATGGCGTATGATCATTCAGCATAACGTGCGCCCATTCATTTTAAAGCCGATTTATATAACGGACGTAAGGGGATGTTAAGACTATTTTCCGCTTATTCCTGATCGGGTGACGGTATGACGATTTTTCTTCTGATTTAAGTCTTACGCTCCTCCGTGATCCTGTTTAGTATCTCTCCCTCTGAGAAAGGTCTTTTCGATGGAGGAAGGAGCGCTTTCTCGTCCGCCTGTTTTGGATGAATACAATGCGTGAAGAACAGCCAATAAACAAACCGCTGCGGGTGAGCAGTTATGTGCTAAGGCATTGGCGCAAAATCCTGTTGGGTTTTGCGATGTCGCTGTTGACGGTCTGGTTCAATCTCGCGATTCCGTATATCACGCGCACCATTATCGATGGCTTGACGCAGGGGGAGCTGGCCTTGCGCCAGTTGATTTTGTTGCCGGCGCTGTATGCCCTGGCCTCTTTGTTGGCCGCCGCCACCTCGTTCTGGATGCGCCATATACCCTTGCGAATTGGACACACGGTGGAGGCGGACCTGCGCGCCGATGTGTTTCATCATCTGACCACGATGGACCGCGCGTGGTTCCGAACGCAGCGTACGGGCGACCTGATGAATCGGATGTCGTCGGACATGCGCCAGGTGGCGATGACGGTGGGGCAGGGGCTGATGCAGGTCTGCCGAATGGTGTTTGTGTTCTTTTTCGGCTTTGCAATCATGTTCAGTATTTCGGCCCGACTGGCTTGGCTGATGTTGCTTTTTGTGCCGCTGATGAGTTGGTCGTTTTCGCGTTTTGCCCGTCGGACGAAGCAGGCACATCTGGCGGTTCAGGAGGAACTCTCGCGGATGGCGGGTTTTTCGCAGGAGGCGTTCGCGGGCGCGCAGACGATTAAGTCGTTTGCCGTGGAGCCGCGCTGGAAGGAGTTGTTTCGCGCATTGAATGACACGCTGGTGGGGCGGAATTTTGGTTTAGCGCGGGTGCATGAGGCGATCTGGCCGGTGGCGGCGTTCTGGCTTGCGGCTGGTTCGGTGATGATTTTGGTGGTGGGCGGGCGCTCCGTGATTCGCGGAGAAATGACGCTTGGTCAGCTCGTGCAGTTCAATCAGTATCTGCTTTATCTGCAATGGCCGCTGCTCTCGCTGGGGTGGATGCTAAGCATGTTTCAACGAGGTAAGGCAAGTTGGGAGCGCATCGACGAGGTACTCCGGTGCAAGCCGGAGATCGGCGATGGTGACCGGACAGATGCCGCATTGCAGGAGGTGCGCGGGGAGCTGGTGTTTGATCGGGTCGGGGTAACGTTGGAAGGGCAAACGTTGTTGCACGAGGTGTCGCTGACGGTGCCCGAGGGTGCTCGCGTGGGCATCACGGGGCCGACGGGGAGCGGCAAGACGCTGCTGGTTTCGCTGGTTCCGCGCCTGATTGATCCGGCGCCGGGCGGCATCACCATCGGCGGGCGCGATTTGCGCGAGTATCCTCTTTCAGTTCTTCGTGCGCAGATCGGGATGGCGGAACAGGAGGCCATGCTCTTTTCGGATACGTTGGGAAAAAACATCGCTTTTGGATTGGAGGCGCATTCAGAGGAGAAGGTGCTGGAGGCGGCGGGCATTGCGCATCTGCACGGGGATGTGGAAGGCTTTCCCATGCGCTATGAAACGATGATCGGCGAGCGTGGGGTGACGCTTTCGGGCGGGCAGCGTCAGCGTGCATCGATCAGCCGGGCCATTGTGCGCGAGCCGCGCATTCTGATTCTGGATGATGTGCTCGCCTCGGTGGATACGGCCACTGAGGCGGCGATTCTGGACAACATGCGTCCGCTGTTTCAGGGGCGCACCACACTCTTTGTGAGCCATCGGGTAAGTACGCTGCGCGACATGGATTTCATTGTGGTGATCGAGGCCGGGCGCATCACGCAGCAGGGAACGCACGGCGAACTCGTGCGGCGGGGAGGATACTACAAACGACTTTGCGAAATACAGGAGCTGGCCGCGCGCGTGAATTGACCGTGCGTGCGCTTAATTTATGAAAACAGGACCGGGACTATTTGATGAGCAGGAGAGTCGGGGAACGCCGCCGCCGTTTTCGGTGCTGCGTCGTTTGCTGCGCTATACCCGTGCCTATCTCCCGACCATGGCGCTGGCCTTTGTCCTGATCCTGCTGATGGCTGGCCTGTTCAATTATCTGCCCGTGATTCTGCGTAATGCCATTGACCGTTATGTCGCTGTAACGGGACTCGCGGATGCGGTGCGCATTCAGGGGCTGATTCATCTTGGTGTGTTGTATTTTGTGCTTTCAGGGCTCGGGAGTGCGGCCCGCTATTCGCAGGGACTGGTCACAGCGTGGACGGGGCAGCGCATTGTGCGCGACATTCGTCGAGATGTTTTTAACAAAGCCATCGAGATGCCGCGCGAATTTTATGATCATACGCCGGTGGGCCGCATCATGACGCGGGTGACGTCGGATGTGGATGTCATTCAGCAATTCGTATCGGAGGGGGTCGCTGGCTCTATTGCGGACGTGTTTATGTTTGTGGGCGTGGTGGGATTCATGCTCTATCTGAGTCCATTCATGACGGGTTGCCTCTTCACCGTGATTCCGTTCATGATTGCGCTCTTTGCCTTTGCCAACACGAAATTGCGTCGTGCGAATCGCGAGATACGCCGTGCGCAGGCGGCCATGAACGCCAACACGCAGGAGAGCCTAGCTGGCATGACCACGATCCAACTGTTCAACCGCGAGCCGGTGGCTTCCGCCGTGTTCGGTGAATACAACGACGCCATGAAGCAGGCTTGCTTCCGCGAAGTGCGCTGGTTCAGCTTTTATTTTCCGGTGCTGGAATGGGCCCAGGCCCTTTCCACTGTGCTGATTCTCGCCGCAGGCGGCTGGGTGATTCTCTCCGGGAAGGGACATATCACCCTCGGCGTGCTGGTGGCGTTTCTATCCTATCTGCGCGAGTTTTTCCGTCCGCTCGATAGCCTTTCCAATCGCATCGGCAGCTTACAGCAGGCCCTGGTTTCCTGCGAACGTATTTTCTCGCTGATGGACCGCGATATACGGATTCACGATCCAGAACAACCCGTCAATGCCACACACATCGAGGGGCGGTTGAAGTTGGATCAGGTCTGGTTCGCCTACAATGAAAACGACTGGGTGCTGAAGGATATATCCTTCGAGGTGCAGCCAGGCGAGTCCATCGCCATTGTGGGGGCCACCGGTTCCGGGAAAACTACTATCATTAATCTGCTTGCCCGCTTCTACGATGTGCAGCAGGGGGCCGTTTCCATTGATGGGCACGACGTGCGCGCTTACCGCAAAAAAGACCTGCGCCGTCACATGGGTGTCGTGACTCAGGACCCCTTTCTCTTTTCTTCGAGCGTGGCCGATAACATCAGCCTGCAGGACCCGGACATCACTCGCGAACAGATCGAGGAAACCGCCCGCTATGTCAACGCGCACTCCTTCATCGAGGCACTGCCGAATGGGTACGATACCGTACTCAACGAACGCGGCGCCGGACTTTCCGCTGGCCAAAAACAACTCCTCGCCCTCGCGCGCGCCCTGGCCCAGAATCGCGACGCACTCCTGATTCTTGACGAAGCCACCGCCAATGTGGACAGCGCCACCGAGCTGCTCATTCAGGATGCCCTCACGCGCGTGATGAAAAACCGCACGAGCATCCTTATTGCGCATCGCCTCTCCACCATACGCCATGTGGACCGAATTATCGTCCTTTATCAGGGGCGCATCACGGCGGTGGGCTCGCACGAGGAATTGATCCGACAGGACGGCTATTACCGCCGTCTCTACGAATATCTCTCGGTCACTGAGTGAGCCGTGCGGAGAGTAAGCGCGGCGAGAAAGAGAAATAGGGAATGTGTTCGTAAAATATAAGGACGTGGGACAACGTCCCTCCCGATGGTAGGGCGAATGCCTCCGGCTGAGCCGATGGACGTGGGCTTACCAAGTTGTTTAGCATTACCCTAAAACGACTCGCCGTGACGGTTCGCCCTGTCAACTTTCGCGCGTACACATCCGGAAGATATAGGCGAGGATGGGCGTATTGGTAGCGTGGTGCACTCCGAGCGCCACGGGTTATTTTCTCGCGCGGTGATCCCCCCCCGTCCGCTCGGCGTGCGGGACGGCTACGGCTAATAGTTGAGGCGACGCGTTGGACGGTGTTACACCGAAAGGCGTATGAGCCACGCGCCCTCCAGGGGTGGACTGGGGTTGAGCCGTGCAATACTCGTCCATCGGGCGTTTTCCAACGATTGGAAAAAACGCTGGAAAAGTTTCCAATGATTGGAAAAACCAGATAGAAAAGTTCCAACCATTGGAAAAATAGAAAAGACAGGATTTGAGATCATGAGAATACTTTCGGGCATACAACCTTCAGGCAAGCTGCACATCGGGAATTACTTCGGCATGATGCGTCCATCGTTGGAGTTGCAGGAGCAGGGCGAGGCGTTTCTTTTCATTGCGGATTATCATGCGCTGACCACGGTGACGAATCCGGAGGCGCTGCGCACGGGTGTGCGGGATGTGGCGCTCGATTTTCTGGCCTGCGGATTGAATCCAGAAAAGACGGCGTTTTATCGTCAGAGCGATGTGCCGGAGGTAACGGAACTGACGTGGCTTCTTTCCGTGGTGACGCCGATGGGCCTGCTCGAACGGTGTCATTCCTACAAGGATAAACTCGCGAAGGGGTTGGAGGCGAATCATGGACTGTTTGCCTATCCGGTGCTGATGGCGGCGGATATTCTGATTGTGCAGTCGGACGTGGTTCCGGTGGGGCGCGACCAGAAGCAGCATGTGGAAGTGGCACGCGATTTGGCGAACAAATTCAACAATGCCTATGGGCCGGTTTTCAAAATGCCGGTGCCTTCGATTCGGGATGATGTGGCGGTGGTACCGGGGATCGACGGCGAAAAGATGTCGAAATCCTATGGCAATACGATTGAGATTTTTGGCGAGGAGGGCGAGATCAAGAAGCGGGTGATGCGGATCGTGACGGACAGCCGAACGCTCGAAGAGGTCAAGGTGCCCGAGGAATGCCATGTGTTCAAACTGTTTTCTCTGCTCGCCACCGAGGCGCAGCAGCAGGAACTGGCCGAAAAATATCGGGCAGGCGGCATGGGATACGGTACCGCGAAGAAGGCGTTTCTGGAATTGCTCACCGACTATTTTCGCCCCATGCGGGAAAAGCGTGCCGAGTTGGAGCGGAACATGGATTACGTGGAAGAGGTGCTTCAGAAGGGCGCGGAACGCGCCCGCATCGAGGCACGTAAAACCCTGACCGCCGCCCGCCGCGCTATTGGGTTGGAGTAGTGTTCACGGGGTCTGGCGAGTTGATAAGTTTTTGCAATGCCAGGACAGCGATGAAGTCGATGGCTGTTTTTTCCCTCTCGGAAGGGCCCGTAGCTTGCCAGAACGTAGCCTTGTGCGGAGTCTGGTCCCCACGGGCCAAGCGGAGAGTGAGTGCTCTTCGGGAGGGCGAGCGTCCCCGCGAGCCGTGCGGAGAGTAGGTGCAAAGGAAGAGCGCGGAGAGCAAGAGAAATAAGGAATGAGCTAGAGAAAAATAAAAGGACGCTGAGGACAGCATCCCTCCCAAAATTCGCACTACTTGCTTCTCTGCGTTCAGCGCCTCTTCAATCTATCGCCGCGCAACTCCTCACGGAAACCCCGAGAGAACCTTATGTTATAGCAAACGGATGTTTGTATGCAGCAATCCGTCATATCGTCCTGGAGTTGGCCGCCTTCGTCACCGTTGTCGTCGTCCACAGGGTAGGTCTGTATCCTAATGCTGACGGATTGCTAGGGTGAAGTCCGTGTTTTCATCAATCCGGGCGACGGTTTCGGCGATGAGGCGGGCGCCGTGTTCAATGTCTTTCAGGCTGACGAGTTCGCAGGGGGTATGGAGGTAGCGGCAGGGGATACTGATCAGGGCGGTGGCCACGCCTGCGCGGGTGAGCTGCATTTTGTTGGCATCGGTGCCGGTGCCGTGCGCGGCGGGCTCGACCTGTACGGGTATTTTGCACTTTTTGGCGGTACTCATGACGAGATCAAAGAGCACAGGGTTAAGATTGGGGCCTCGGCTGACGGCAGGTCCTTTGCCGATATCCACCGAACCGCCTTTTTTATCCATGCTGGGAAAATCGGTGGCAAAGGTGACATCAACGGCGAAGCCAACGTCGGGTGCAATGGCGTAGCAACTCGTGGTCACGCCTCGCAAACCCACTTCCTCCTGTACCGTGGCGACGATATGTACCTCAGCGCTTGGTTTCATTTTGGAGAGCAGACGACCTGCTTCGAGGACGGTGAACACGCCCGCGCGGTCATCGAGGGCGCGCGAGGCGAGTAGGTGATTCGGAAAGTCCTGCGGTTCGTAGGCAATGACTGCCGGATCGCCAACGGCCACTCGTTTTTCGGCTTCTTTTTTGGAGGAGGCACCGATGTCGATAAAGAGTTCTTCGAGCTTGGTCACCTTATCGCGTTCGGCGGCTTTGATTTTGTGGATAGGTTTTTTGCCGATAACGCCGGGTATGCGGCCCTTGCGTGTTTCAATCCAGACGCGCTGGCCCTGGAGTATCTGTGAATCCCAGCCGCCAATCTGATCCACGTTCAGAAAGCCTTTGTCGTCGATATAGGTGATCATGAGGCCGATTTCATCGATGTGCCCGGCGAGCATGACGCGCGGGGAACCGCCTTTGTTGATACAGGCCATGACATTGCCGTGCTGATCGCTGGTGACTTCGTCGGCAAAGGTTTTCACTTCGTTGGCGAAGAAACGGCTGACGGTTTGTTCGTAGCCGGAGGGGCCGATGTGATTGAGGAGTTGTTTGAAGAAATCAAGGGAGCGTTTGTTCATGAGAAGGACCTTCCGGTGGTATTGCGTTATGAAAAACGGGCCCGGCCTGGTGGCCGGGCCCTGCTGTTGTTTCGTTGAACTGTTCGGAATTGGGGACCATCAGATGCCAGCGGCCTTGCGCAGGGCTTCCACCTTGTCGGTCTTTTCCCACGGGAAAATGTCGCGTCCGAAATGCCCGTAGGCGGCGGTCTGTTTGTAGGACCAGCCTTTGGGTGTTTTGAGTCCGAGTTCTTCGATGAGCGCGGCGGGGCGGAAATCGAAGAGTTTCCCGTTTTCGAGGATGGTCTGTAATTGATCGTCCTCGACCTTGCCGGTGCCGTAGGTATCCACATTGATGCTGAGCGGCTTGGCGATGCCAATGGCGTAGGCCACTTGAATTTCGCATTTTTCGGCCAGTCCAGCGGCCACGATGTTCTTCGCGACATAGCGTGCGTAGTAGGCCGCCGAGCGGTCGACCTTCGAGGGGTCTTTGCCGGAGAAGGCACCGCCGCCGTGCGAACCGACACCGCCGTAGGTGTCCACGATGATCTTGCGTCCGGTGAGTCCTGAATCGCCATGAGGTCCACCGATGACGAATTTTCCGGTGGGATTGATGTGGAATACGGTGTCGTCGGTCAGGAGATTCGTCGGGGCGAGAATTTCTTTAGATACCTTGATCAAATCTTCGCGGATTTGTTCGAGTGGCACGTCGTCGGTCTGGTGGGAAATGACGACGGTGGTGATATGGGTCGGGCTTCCGTTTTCATGCTGAATGGAAACCTGGGATTTGGAGTCGGGCCGCAGATAGGGAATTTTCCCGGCCTTGCGGATTTTCTGGAGTTCATCGAGGAGGCGATGGCTGTAGATGATGGGGGCAGGCATCAGCTCGGGCGTATTGTTGGTAGCGTAGCCGAACATCATGCCCTGATCGCCGGCACCCTGATCGGCATAGACGTTTTGGGTGGCATTCACGCCCTGCGCGATGTCGGCGGATTGGGCATGAATATTTTTGAGATAGATAAAGGTGTCGGCGCTGAAGAGAAGTTCATCGCGATTGTAGCCAATTTCGCGCACCACTTCGCGTGCGATTTGATGACTGTCGATTTCATTCCAGCCCTTGCAGGTGATTTCACCGGCGTTGACGACCAGGTTGGTGGCGGTCAGGGTTTCGCAGGCCACATGACTTTCCGAATCTTTCGCGAGGCAGGCGTCTAGAATGGCGTCAGAAATCAGGTCGCAGACTTTGTCTGGATGACCTTCCGAGACGGATTCAGAGGTGAAAACGTGGTCGACTTTCAGCTTGCTCATAGGGATATGCTCCTGTTTCGTTTAATTTGCACGGATATGGAGTGGGAATCTTATATAGGGATGGGCAAAAAGAAAAACAAATTATTGCCGAAAATGCGTAACGGGGGTATTTTAGAGGCTGCGTGAGTTGAGTTACTAAGAATCGACGGAGAGGCAGGGAGAGCAACGTGACATTTCGTAAAAAAGCGGTGGCCGTATTAAGTGTGGCGGCAATTATAGCGGCGGGCGGCGCGGTGTTTGTTGGATACCGCACGTATCGGGTGTATGACATTGCCCAATCCTGGCGCACGCAGATACGCTACTTGGTGGAAAGCGGCGGCTCGATCGGCACGGCACCCGCCTCGGAGGCCCTCTCGGACGGCTATCTGGAAATGGTGCTGGGCGACAACCGCGAACTGCTTGATGAACTCAAGGGCATGATTCACGACGGGATGGATAAGGCACCCTCACTCAACATGGGTGAAGTCGCGGCGATGAACATCACCTACAATGTGACGCCCGAAGGAAGTAACATCAATGTGGCCGCACATATCGCCGGCGGCTTCCCGATGGAGTCGCGGAAGCCCGGTTTTCATCGCGATGGCTTTTTCAACGAATTAACCGATAACCAGCTCTATTCACTGGGTAATCGGCAGATGCAGTTTCTCGGGCGCGATATGATTTTCTTTGCGGCGACCAACTATGCCGAGGAGCATCAGGGGCTCATAGATACCGTCTTTGATGGAAGCATTCTCCCGCTGGCCGAGTCGCTTACCAACCGCCTGTATCACGTGACGGTTTTTCCGAATCCGGAAAATGTGCTGCCTCCGCAGTTGCGCCATCATGTGCAAACGGTGGTTTCCAAGGGGGCGATGGGGCAGTACGACGGGAATTGGGATGTGATCATCATCACCAAGTCGCCTGACTCGGCCCGGTACGTGGTCTCGGTCATCAACGATCTGAAGCGCACCGCCGAAATCACCTTGGCCTCTGTGCTGGGAGGAGATGCGGTTGAAACACAATGGGGCAAGCAGTATGTGTGGTGGGCGCGCTCGATGATGGATATGTCTGCCCGCAGCGTGGTAGATCAGAAGGCGAACATCGTGCGCGTTCGTACCGATTTCAAACGCGAGATGGTGAATGCCAGTCTTAAAACCATTGAGCGCGCGATGCGTGATTTCAAGGCCATACGAGAGAGTCTTGACGAGAATGATCCGCGCGTGGCCAAAGCTCTGGCCAAGGCGGATGCTTTGGAGTCGGAAGGAAAACGGCTGGAATCGAAGGGACGCCGCATGCTGAATTACTGGTCGGACGATCATCAGTGGGGCCCGGATTGGCCGATTCAGCCTAAGGAGGGTGAACGCCCGCAGCCGCTGCCTACGCCCACCACGCAACCAGAACCCGCACCCGATGTGCCTCAGGACGCATCACCGCAGGCCGAAGGGGCGGAAGCGGGTGACTGAAGCGCCGGTGGCTCACGCTTCGCCGATAAAAAACTGATAACAGGCGAAGACAAACACCACCAGTCCGAAGGCGCAATAGGCTACGATATAGCCCACGCTGTCCAGATCGAAATTGTTTCCAAAAAAGAGCCAACCCATGCGGAAGACATAGGCGAAGGAAGCTAGCAAACCGAATTTGTAGGAGTGAAGCAGAAAGCAGAGCGTCAGCACAATGAGCATCAGCGCCACCTCGTAAAAAGGAAGGGTGATATGGGCATCCATCATCATCTCGTAAAAGGTGTTCATCGGTGGTACCTCCTTATTCAACTGTGAGTGCCAGTATAAGCCAGTTGGCAGGACTGTAAAAGGAAATAAACGAGCCATGAAGCGAAAAAAATACAACCGGGGAACGAAGACCATCATACGAATCGCGCTGATGGTGTTCGCGCTGCTGACGCTGCTGGCTTTTTTTTATGACCTGAAATACGCCGGACGACCCAAAAAGCTGCCGGAGAAAGAAAGCCTCGGACAGGACTTGGCCGCTATTCTGCTGAATGAAGATCAGCGAGTCTACCGTGATCCGAAAGGACGGTTCAGTTTGACTGTTCCATCGAGCTGGACTTCAGATCACCCATCGAAACAGGATCGTCCCTACGACGTGGTATTCAACAGTCCCTACGGCTGCGATCTGAGTCTCATCGTTTCCCCCATTGGAGATAAAACCTTCGCGAGCCTTTTGAACGACCTTCGAGGCATTCAGGACCAGGTCGGCATCAATATGAACATTGAAAAAATCACGTTCCGCGACCAGCCTGCGGTACGCCGGAAAATCACGCTGCATTATGCGCAGATTATCGTGATTGATTTCATCCAGGATGGCTGGGCCCATGAAATTCAACTGTCCATTCCGCATCGACATGTCGAACAGAGCGCCGCCATTCTGGAAATGATCCTGGAGCGCTATCGCCCAGGGCCGCCGGATGAGCAGGGCGAATAGCGACTGAGATGCCGAGAACCCGGCACCCCGCCCGGGGTGCATGTTTTTTCGTTCTTCGGGTCCCCGGGGTCTGTTGACCCCGGGCTATTTTCCTCGGCACCTCCGGTGCCAACTAATCATCATTCCGAATGGGGTGTTGGCCAGTTTTCCTCGGCACCTCCGGTGCCAACTAATCATCATCCCGAATGGGGTGTTGGCCAGTTTTTCTCAGCCCTTCTGGCGCCGACTTATACAACAGCGTTTCGCTGTTGTTGACTAGCAGGCTGGCGGGCCAAAGCCCGCCAGCCTGCTAGAAATACAAGTCTCGCTCACCGGAACGAATGCGCTGGATACGGGACTGGACTTCGTTTTTCATGGTCTCGTTGTCGAGTCGTTCGAGTTCCCAGTCGAGTTGGCGGAGTCCGGCTTCGCGGGTTTCGGGTGAGGCGTAGTCCTCGATGTATTCGAGAAACGTCAGGACGGCGTTGGGGGTGCAGTAGCGTTTGACGAATCCAGGAATAGCGAATTCCATGAAATGTTCGCCGGTTCGCCCGAGGCGGTAGCATCCGGTACAGAACGAGGGGATGTAATGTTCTTTGCACAACTCGCGTATGACCAGGTCCAGCGGGCGGTTGTCGGCTAGGATGAACTGGGATTTGTTGTCTTCTTTTTTGTTTTTGCTGTAGGAGCCAATACCGATGTTGGAGCCGGCATCGATCTGTGAAACGCCATAGCGCAGCACTTCATTGCGTATGGCGATGGGCTCGCGGCAGGTCATGATGAGACCGGTGTAGGGAACGGCCAGACGCAGAATGGCGACGAGCGTTTTGAAGTCCTCGTCGGAAACACGATGAGGCGGATTCGAGGCGATATCGGTGCCGACGGCCGGGTTGATGCGCGGGAAGGAAATGGTGTGCGGGCCAACGTTGAAGTGATGTTCGAGGTCCATGGTATGGGCCAGCAGGCCCATGAGTTCGAAGCGCCAGTCGTTCAGGCCGAGTAGGGCACCGATGCCTATGTCGTCGCAGCCTGCTTCCATGGCGCGGTGAAGTCCGTAGAGGCGCCAGAGATAGTTGCTTTTGGGGCCGGTGGGGTGAACATCGGCATAGGTTTCCGGATGATAGGTTTCCTGGAAGACCTGATACGTGCCGATACCTGCGGCCTTGACGATGCGGTAGTCGGCCACGCTGAGCGGCGCGGCATTGATGTTGACGCGGCGGATTTCTCCCTTGCCGGATTTCTGGGCATAGACCTCGCGTACGGTATCGGCAATGAACTGCGCGTTGTAACGGGGGTGTTCGCCGTAGACGAGAATGAGGCGTTTGTGTCCGGCATCCATCAGGGTTTTGACTTCGGAATCAATGTCGGGCATTTCGAGGGTACTGCGGGTAACGGAGGTGTTGGACATGCGGAAGGCGCAGTATTTGCAGTCGTTGATGCAGTCGTTGCCAATGTAGAGAGGGGCAAAGAGGACGATGCGGTTGCCGTAGACGCGCTCCTTGAGTTCGTGGGCACCTTCGCGGATTTCATGGATCAGGTCGGGGTCGGTGGTGTTGACCAGTGCGGCGAGTTCTTCGGGATCAAGGCGGTTCTTATCCAGTGATTTTTGAATGATATCGCGGATGCGCGCGGGCTCCGGATTTTTGTTTTCGTTAAGCTGTTGTTGAATGCGCTCGGGATCAATGAAGGGACGTCCATCGGTCATGTAGTGGGCGGTTTCTGGATCGGGTGTGGTGGTTTTGTTCATAACGTAGACTCCTTGTCTTGTTGCGTTTCATTCAGATAGGCATCGAGGGCGGACGGAAACGGGGAAAGAACCCGCCGGAGTACGCCTTGGGTTTGGGAAATACATACGCCGTAGTTGGTGATGGGGACGTTTGCGGCTTCACAGCGCTGGATGCGCGAAAGCATCTCGCGTCGGTTGTTCATGCAGCCGCCGCACTGCACCACGAGCGCGTAGTCGCAAAGATTCGCGGGAAAATCGCGCCCGGCAAAGGACTCAAAAGTCAGGTCGGCACCGGTGTATTGACGAAGCCAGCGGGGAATTTTCACGCGCCCGATGTCGTCTTCCATGGCGTGATGCGAGCAGGATTCGGCAATCAGAATGCGGTCGCCGGATTTCAGTTGATCGATAGCGGCGGCGCCGCGTGCGAATTTGGCGAGGTCGCCTTTGAGGCGTGCGAGGAGGATGGAGAAGGTGGTGCAGGGGATGCCGGGAGGGGTATCGGCCACCATTTTCATGACAACCTGGGAATCGCAGATCACCAGGTCGGGCGGTTTGTTAAGGCGCTGAAGGGTGGCGGCATATTCGCGTTCCTTGACGACGAGTGCGGCGGCGTCGTGATCGAGGGTGTCGCGTATGGTCTGTACTTGGGGAAGGATGAGCCGTCCCTTCGGGGCTTGAAGGTCAATGGGTATGATCAGGATGGCCAGGCCGGCAGCGGGAAGCAGGTCGCCCACGAGGGGCGGCGGACGAAGAAAGTCCTCCGGGCAGATTTCAAGCAGGGCGCGTTTGAGTTCGGCGAGGAGGGGTTCGCGCTGTTGGGTGTCGGTGGCGGCGCAGGTGATGACGGCGGCGGTCTGTTCCTCGAGCAGAGCAAGAAAAGTGGCATCAGGCGGGGCGATATCCGTTTTGTTGACGACGGCTATGACGGGTATCCCTCCATCGGCGGCCCGCTCGATGACGTGGCGTTCAAAGGCGTCAAAGTGATTGTTTTCGCAGACGAGGAGGATCACGTCGGTGCGATGATAGGCCTCCTCGGTTTTTTTGAGGCGCTCGGTGGAGAGGACGGTTTGGTCGTCGAGTCCGGCGGTATCGAGTAGAACGATCGGCCCGATGGGGAGGAGTTCCATCGGTTTTTCGACTAGGTCGGTGGTGGTGCCGGGTTCCGGTGAGACGATGGAGACATCTTGTCCGGCGAGGAGGTTGAGCAGGCTGGACTTGCCGACATTGGTGCGTCCGAACAGGGTGATATGCAGACGGAGTGATTTAGGTGTGTTTTGCATGGGCGTATCCCAGGGCGGTTAGGCGTTGTGGTGCCAAGGTGGTGTTGACGGCTTCTTCACCAAGTTCCCGAAAAAGAAAGGCCCGCAGGTCCGTTTCGCCGGATGTTTGAAAGGCCTGAGCCAGTTCGGTGGCACGTTCGTAGCCGATGAGCGGAAGAAAGGCGGTGATCAGGGAAGGGGAGGCATCGAGATGGCGTCGGCAGGCCGCCGCATCGGCGCTTAGCGCCGCAGCGTGGCGTGCGAGCAGAAGAAAGGCGTTTTCCAGCAGGGAAAGTGATTCGAGCAGTGCAAAACCGAGGAGCGGGAGAAATTCATTGATTTGGAGGGTGCCCTGTCCGGCGCAAAGTCCAACGAGCAGATCGTTGGCGTGAATTTTCATGGCGCACTGGATGGCGCATTCACAGATGACCGGATTGACCTTGCCGGGCATGATCGAGGAACCGGCCTGTACGGGCGGGAGTGCGATTTCTCCGCGTGCGTGCATAAGTCGCAGGTCACGGGCAATCTTTTCGAGATTGCAGGCGGCGGCTTTGAGGGTGGCAGAGACTTCGACAAAGGCATCGGCGTTGGCGGTTTGATCCACCGTGTTTTCTCCGCGTGCGAGCCCGAGCCCGGTGACTTCGCGGAGTTTTTCGATGACTAGGAAGATGTAGCTGCGCGGGGCAGTCAGACCGGTTCCGACGGCGGTTCCTCCGAGGTTTACGGTGCGCAGGCGTTCTTCGCATTTAAAGGCGCGCCAGCGATCCCGTGCGATGGCGTCGGCATGGGCGGAGAATATTTTTCCAAGGGTCATCGGTACGGCATCCATCATTTCCGTTTTTCCAATGATTGGAAAATCAGCGAATTTATTTTCCGATGATTGGAAACTTCCCTGAAGGGTTTCGGCGGCGGCGCTGAAGGTGCGGAAGGAGCGGATGGCTGCAATTTTGAGGGCGGTGGGATAGACGTCGTTGGTGGATTGGTGGAGGTTGACGTGCTCGATGGGATGGATGCGGGAATAGTCGCCGCGTGGGAAGCCACCGAGTTCCAGTGCGCGATTGGCGATGACTTCGTTCATGTTCATGTTGGTGGAGGTGCCCGCGCCACCTTGAAGAGCGTCGAGCGGGAATTGATCGCTGAAGCGGCCTTCGGCGACTTCGTCACAGGCGGTTTGAATACACTCGGCGGTATCGCGTGGGAGAAATCCGAGTTCGGCATTGGCCAGGCAACAGGCCTTTTTTACGTGCGCCAGTGCCTTCAGCAGGGCGGTGGACGTACGGTATCCACTGACGGGAAAGTTTTCGATGGCGCGAGCGGTGTGGATGCCCCATAGAGCGTCCTCGGGAACGCAGCGCTTTCCGAGTAGATCGTGTTCCGTGCGTTGGGGGGAAGAATGGGTCATCCGTGATCTCCCTTGCTGAGCATGGACTTAACGGATACGCCGGGCAGGGCACCGAGTCTGCCGGTGATCACTCCGAGCTCATCGGTATTGGCATCGACAATCAGGGTGATGACCGAGCAGTCCTTTTTTTCGTAGGGCAGGCCCATGCGTGCCACGATGGAAGAACCGAATTGTTCGAGGATGGTGTTGACCGCCGGCGCGTGTTGCGAACGGTTCTCGATGATGATTCCGACAAATCCCAAACGGGTGCTCATAAGGGTCTCCAACAAATAAAATGACCGCAGTTTTCGTTGCGGCCTGAAGGAGAACTCTGTTTCTTAGCTTGTTCACCTTAGGTCAGAGCTTGAAGGCTCCTTGCCGCAGTTGTGAGAGAACTTATCCGGTGCACGGGGAAAAAGGAAGGATAAAAATTCGGGCGGGAAAAAGTTCAAGTCCGCTATTGTTAACCTCGGGCGGGATTGGTTAAATGCGTTGCATTGTCGGAACTTGTGGTAGAGGTTGGATTCGGGAATACGCATGCGACAAGGAAAGAGTCCATGATCAAGTCAACAGTCAAGGCGGTCAAGCAATTCGAGATCGACGCAGTTCTGGATCAATTTGAACGGTTGATGGATTTTGTCGAATCCACTCTGGAGATGTGGGATGTGGAGCGGGAGTGGATAGAGAAGATTTGCCTGCTGGCGGATGAAGCCGTGATGAATATCATCTACTACGCTTATCCGGATTCGACCGGCAAGGTTTCTCTGACCATGATGTATGATGAGCAGGCCGTCCAGTTGGATGTGCGCGACACAGGTATCCCTTTTGATCCTACGCTGTTTCCCGATCCGGACGTGACGCTTCCGCTCGATACGCGACCGGTGGGGGGACTCGGCATTCATTTCATGCGCAAGCTGCTCGATATTCTGCAATACCGCCGCGAGGGCGATTGCAATCACCTTGTGCTGAAGATCAATACGGGGCGGAACTCGTCGGTGTTTGAGCAGTCGGCGCTGCTGGATGGAGAAGAGGCTGTGGTGAACGTCCTGTTAGCCTCAGAAGATGCCGAACTGCGCGCGATGATTCTTTCCGAACTAGCTGAAACCCGCTTTCGGGTCTGGGTGGCGGAAACGCCGGAGCGGCTCGAGGGTATCCTGAAAAAACAATGCGGCATCCAACTGGCACTGCTGGATAAAAGAATCGCACCGGACCGCATCAGCGAACATGCCCACCATCTGAAGACTCGGCAGCAGGCACCTTACGTCTATGTGCTGCTGCTGGCCGAACAGGGAGCGGACCGTACCGATACACCTGATCCGCAAGTGGATGACCTGCTCTTTATACCCTTTGATTATCATGTTTTCCGTCGGCACCTCGATGTGGCGGCGCGTACACTGGATTATGAGTATCGTTTGCTGGCACAGCGGTTGGCTCATGGCCAGGCGGTCGAGTCGCTGGCAGAGAAAAAGGCGGATTCCCGGCGGGAACTGAAAGAGGCTGCGGAGTATGTCTCCTCGCTGTTGCCGTTGCCCCAGGAGGAGCCGGTGCGCATCTGCTGGCGTTTTTCGCCTCGCTCGTTTTTGAGTGGTGACTTCCTAGGCTATCAATGGCTGGATGATGATTGGCTGGCGTTTTATCAACTAGACTCCTGTGCGTCTGGATTCCGCGCGGCCCTTTTTTCGGTGGCGGTCCAGAACATGCTGACCACCCGCATTCTGCCGGAGATAAACCGCCGATGCCCCTCCGAAATCTTGGACCGTCTGAACCGACAGTTTCCCGTGGAAAAACACAGTGGTGTTTCCTATACGATGTGGGCGGGCATCTATCATCTGCAAACCGAAACATTGTATTACAGCAGTGGCGGGCACCCGCCCGCGATTCTACTTCATGGTGAGGACGCTCCTTGTTTCCTTACCACAAGCGGCCCATCGCTTGGTTCCCTGAAGTCCTTTTCCTATGTGACCCGTTCGCATTCATTGTCGGCAGGAGCCCGACTGGTTCTATTTACGGATGGCGTGATTAAGAACAGCCGTGCAAATGCGGCATGCTGGACGCCGGAATCGCTGGCTGATTTATTGCGATGTGATCAGCAGGAACCCAATGATGAAGAAGCGCTAGACCGCATTACCCGCGAACTGAACCGAGGCAGTATGGAGGACGACTGCTGCCTGCTGAGCCTGACCTTTTAACCATTCAAATAAGAGAAAGAAAGAGAGAGAGGGACATTATGCTGCTGAAAGTGAACGAGATTAAACAGGGGGATGTGCTCATCCTGGAAATTGAAGGGCGTTTGCATGGGGCGGATTCCGCTGATTTTCAGGATAAAATCATGGATATGCTGAAAGAACAGCCTCCAAAAATGCTGTTTGACCTGAGTGGAATGACGCGCGTGGACAGTATGGGCCTGCGTGCCTTTATCATGACCAGCAATAAGGTCAAAAGCTACGAAGGGAAAATGGCGCTTTGCGGGCTGCAGCGGATTGTGGAGGACGTTTTTGACATCTCCGGATTTTCATCGTTCTTCACGATCTGCAAGACACGCGAAGAGGCCCTTAGCGGATTGAACGGGAATTAAACCAGCACAAGCCGGGAGAAGGCACCAATGAACGATGTGTCCAAAGAGAAATCTGTTCGGGAAAACCTGACCGTTAAGCTGGCCATCAAGCAGGGGGCGGAAGAGGAGGCCATGCGCTCCGGGTTGAGTGAAATTCCCGGCATTCGGCGGGTGGAAATCAGCCGTTTCGAGGGCACGGTGTCGGTGGGATTCAATCCACAGATAATCAGCCGGAAAGAAGTTGAGGAGTTGATTCGTCAGCCGGCTCGGTTGCTGAATCGGCTGGATGAGGGTGGTGGCCGCAAATGGCTGGCTTCCTATGGGGCGTATCTGGTCTTTGTCATCGGCTTGGTGCTGGCGTTGATTTCCCTCTACCTTGCTCACGCCGGTGGTGGGCAGTCCGGCATCACGCCGTTGTATTGGGTAGTGAACGGCACGCTGGTTCTGCTCGGGTTTTCCAATTTCTATCGCGCCTTCAGGAATCTGTTCAGCAAAAGCGAGGTCAACGCGGAACTGCTCATTACCATTACCACGCTGAGCGCGATGGCGATGGGCTTGTGGACCGAGGCGGCCCTGATGTCGTTCATGGCGATTATGGCTCACACGCTGCGCAAGGCCGTGATTCATTTCACCACGCGTGGTTCTCCGTTGAATGCCCTGCTGGGGGCACGTGTGGCGCTGGTGCGCTCGGGAGATGATTTTTTAGAGGTCCCAGTGAGCGAGGTGCAGGTCGGGCAGACCGTCCTGCTGCGTCAGGGCATGATGATTCCCGTGGATGGGAAAATCAGTTCCGGCATGGGCGAGGTGTTGGAATCGGGCATTACCGGGGAATCCTCGTTTCGCATCAAGGAGCAGGGTGATGAGGTGTACGCCGGTTGCGTGGTGCAGTACGGGACATTTGAGATGCACGCCGAAAAGGTTGGCGCAAACGTCTCGCTGGCCTATCTCGAGAAACTGATTCATTATGCGGCCACGCGCAAAACCAAGCGCCAGCGTACGGTGGATACCGTGGCGAAAATCTGCATGTATGTTTTGGTTCCAGGCGTGGTTTTTCTGTCGATTCTCTATGGCCAATTCACGGGGTGGGATAATCGGGACTGGATGGTCCCTTCCATTCACCTGGCGCTGAAGGCCATGATTGCGCTCAGCCCGTTTGCGCTGATTCTGGCCACGCCGCTTGCGGTGTATGCCGGCATTCTCAAGGCAGCCCGCCGGGGCATCGTTTTTAAGAGCGGGGATGTGCTCGAGCGGATGAAAAGCATCACTTCGCTGCTGGTGGATAAAACCGGCACACTCACCTGCGCACAACCCGTGGTGTCCTCGATACAACCTTTTGGAGGACACACAGTGGACGAGGTGCTGAAGGTTGCTGTGATGATCGAGCAGAAGTCGAATCACCCCATTGCTAAAGCCGTTATGCGCCGCGGAGAAGAGCAGGGCGTAAAAGCGGATGAGGCGGACCGGTTTCTTGAATTCGAGGGTGGAGGTGCTTGTGCGATTAAAGAGGATGAACACTACAAAATCGGTTCGCTCTGGCTGATGCAGGATGGACGCCCCATTCCCGATGAAGCACGCGCGTGGATGGAGGCGCAGCAGGTGTCGGGGTTGACCCCGGTGCTGGTAGGTGCTAAACGCCGGATTATCGGCGGTATCTCCTTTGAGGATGAAGTGCGCGAAGGTGCCGCCGAAACTCTTCGGTTGCTGAAAAAACAGGGCATCCGGCGATTGGTGATGGTGACCGGCGACAACAAACGGGTTGCCGAACGGCTCGCCAGGCAGTTGGAAATGGATGATGTGATTGCCGAATGTATGCCGAGCGATAAGCTCGCTCAGCTCACCCGAGAGCGCAGCCAGGGATACGTGCCGGGCATGGTGGGCGATGGCATCAACGACGCCCCTGCTCTGGCGGCGGCGGATGTGGGTATTGCCATGGGCGCAGTAGGCAACGATGTGGCCGTCCAGTCGGCCGACGTGGCGTTGCTCACCAACGACATTCGTTCGCTATATGAAGCCGTGCGCATCGGGCGGCAGATTGTAAAGACCATTGATTTCAACATTTTCATGGTCTTTGCGGTGGATATTATGATGCTGCTCTTTGCCTTTTTAGGTTGGTCCACGCTTCAAGAAACCATTATGGCCCAGATGGCCGTGGTCTTCATCGTCATTCTTTCCTCGCTCTATATCTATGCACGGAAAGTCTAACCAGCCAGCAATCCGTCGGTTTTTTGTTGCAGTGTTGCTCGTCAGATGATGTCAACGATGAGGGTGCAACCAACTCTGGGGCGGTGTGACGGATTGCTTTATGCAAACTGCGTTTGCGTGGAGGGCGTCGGGCTCCGACGCCTTGGGCGTGGGGAACTACTCCGGCGTTGGGATGTTTCACTGAGCCGGTGGGCACCTGGCTTTGACGCGCGAGGCACGCGAGCCGCGTGCCCTCCAGCAGAAG
>CAZBEO010000059.1:0-20783 GCA_964490935.1 uncultured Verrucomicrobiota bacterium | reverse complement strand
CCGCTGGCGCAGATCAACCAGTCCCAGTCTTTGAAATAGGTATAGAAAATGAATTTGTTTCGCCCTTCAAAGACGTACGTGATTTCGGACACGCTGTCGGAATTCAGATGGTTCAATGCCTCCTGAAATTCACCGATTTTCAGATCGCTGATCACGTTTTTTCCGACCAGGTCGGCACGCGGGTGCACCAAGAGGTCCCCCTTGGAATCCATCACAAACACGTAACCCGTGTCGCCAATTTTGGCCTTGAGGAGGGCTTCTTTCAGAATGTCGTTTTCCTGTTCCGGAATGCCGACATACAACACGCCAATAACGTCCTTGGCGGCGTTGAAGATAGGGGCATAGGCCGTGACGTACCAGGCGTTGACCACAAAGGCCCGTCCGAGAAAGGTTTCGCCCGCCAGGACGGTTTTGACCACGGCGTTTTCTTTGCCGTCGTTTTTCGCCGGGATATAGGTGCCCACGGCGCGTTCGCCATCGAGCTTTTTCACGTTGGTGGCGACGCGCAGCATGTCGCCCTGTTCATTCATGCGCTGAAAGATGGTGCAGGTGCCTCCAACCAGCGCAGTGACTTCGTCCACGAGCACCGAGGGCTTGTCAAACGAGTTGTTTTTCTTGACGGATGTTCCGCCCACGAGGAGCGCTGGCAGGGCGATTTTATCTTTTTTCTGCGTGAATTGATTCACGGCGTCCCAGGAGGCTGTGGCGGTATCGGAAAGGGAGGCCCCGCCTGCCTTTTTCAGGAGATCCTGCGCGACATTCAGATTGGCCTGCATCATCTGTTCCAGCAGCTTCTGCTGTGTCTCACAGGTATACACATATCCTTTGACCAGGCGAAAGGCTTCGTTGGCGGCCATTTGGTTGCGGGCCTCATCATTTCCGCTGCTGATGGCAATGTAGTCACGGAGTGTGGCGGATTCGGACAATCGAATGGTCGTGCCGGCCATTTGATCCAGGATGGTTTGAACCGTGGCTGCTTCGGCAGCGGCACCCTTGATCAGCGTTTCTTGTATCTGCCCCGTCAAGGCTTCTGTGGTCGAAGAAGCTGTGCGCGCACTGTAACGATTAACACCCCACAGGGCAATAACACTCAGCAGAACGATAGAGAGCGCAACCAACCCAATAGTCGTTAACGTGATTTTTTTCCCAATGCGCATACCCAACTCCTTTTCTATTTTTTACCGCTTCCACGGGTCAGGCGAATAAGCGCACAACAAAACGAATACGCCCAAGCCGGAAGACGAGTATAATAGAGTCTCATAAGGTAAACCGTCAATCGGCATATTGGAGAGGTTTTGAACGCGGGGACGCAAGTATTGCGATTTTTTGGAGGGATGCTGTCCTCAGCGTCCTTTTATTTATCTCCAGCTCATTTCCTATTTCTCTTGCTCTCCGCGCTCACTCTCCGCTTGGCCCGTGGGGACACGGGCCCTCCCCGAGAGCATTCCTCGGCGCCTCCGCGCCACTGCGGCTCTGCGTTATATTCTCTACGATGACCCTGTTGTTTCACGAAATTCCCGGGAGAACCCAAAAAAAGAACAAAACCGGGCCTATTTGCGTAAATTAGTGTTCATTCGCGGTTTCCCCCGCATCTACTGTTTTATTCATGAACATCCTGGATTTCCATGAGTTGTTTTTCCATTTCATGGACCTCCTGCCGCCAGAAGGAGTGGGAGCCCCAGTCGGGTGCGAGGCGTGCGAATCCTCCATCGGCGGCCTGTCGGGCGCACCAAGCGGTGTAGTGCACATACCGCATGGCGCGCAGGGCCTCAATCAGGCGAAGGGAGGTATAATCAAACTCCAGAAAGGTTTCATAGCCATCAAGGAAGGCGTCTAGTTCTGGGCGGGCATCCTGAACGCGTCCGGGCAGGAGCATCCAGATATCCTGTACGGGGGGGCCGACGGCCATGTCGTCGAAATCAATGATGTAGAACGTGCCGTCCCGGCGGTCGATGAGATTCTGTGCGTGACAATCAGCATGGATGCGCTGCATGGCGACGTCGTCGAAGAGCGGCGCTGTTTCGCCGATCATGTGTTGCACGGCGTCTTCATAGGCATCGCACAAATCGGGGGAGACGCAGCCGGATTCGAGGATATCTTCGAGTTGTTGCGCGGTGGAGATTTCCGGGTGCATGGTGATGCGGTCGCGGGGCGCACGGCGGGCGCCGACCTGATGGGTGCGCGCGATGAGGCGCCCTAGTTGTTTCCACTGTTCGGCGGAGGGTTCATCACAGACCCGCCCGCCTTTTCGGGGATAGACGGCGTAGAACAGCCCATCCGACTCAATCAGGGTTTTTCCTGCGGGGTCAGGGAGCGGGGCGATGACGGGTATGTCGTCAGCCTGGAGTTCCAGCATGAAGTCGTGTTCATCCTGAAGGGCTTCGCGGCTCCAGCGGCCGGGGCGGTACACTTTGATGATGTAGGCCTCGCGTTCATCGGTTTGCACTTCGTAGACGCGGTTGATGTAGGAGTTGAGCGGGCGGCAGTGATTGGCGCAGCGACGCCCCAGGGCCTGCTCGGTCAAATCCAGCACGAGGTCGGGGGTCAGATCGGAGAAGGAGTGATTCATAGAATCGGCGGCTCGGGTTTCCGTTTTTTGGTATCCGGCTGGTGAAGCATGGCCTGCGCCTTGTCGCGCCCCTCTTCGACCTGGATATTGATTTTTTTCCGACTGTGCACGGCCGATTCAATGCGTTCGATGTTGTTGACGCTCTGGGTCAACTCGTTTTTCATTTCGGAGAGGACGGCCGTGACGTTGGCATCGAAGGAGTCCATGGCACCGCCGAATTCCTTGCGGAAGACGTCACGCAGATACCGGTTGAGGTCATCGATACGGCGTCCGATTTCCTCGGATTTTTTTTGACTTTTTTCGGCCATTTCAATGGCGCGTTTAGAAGATTCGAGCGAGATGCGGCGCATCAGATGGATCACGAACAAAGTCAGAATCAGGAGGAAGAGCAGCATCCACAGGAGGACTTCCCCGGTGTTGGTTTGCAGGTGGATCATGAGGCCTTCGTAGCCTGTTTTGAGTGCGTTAATCATGTGGTTCCTCCCCTTCTGGATTGTTTGAGACGCCGTGCATACGGAAGCCGTAGGCCATGGCGAGATTCAGATATATTTTTTTTCGGTCATCGGGTTGGCGCTCCAGCCATTGGGCAAAGGCCTCATGTTCAGCGACCTCCGGATTCACCGGTCCGCCCGTCTCTTCCTGCTGCGCATTTTTCCTGAATAGGCTCAACATTATGCATACCTCCCCGACAGACAAGCGGACGGGCCCGGGGTATCGCGGCCCGCCTGGTGTTCCCGTCACTTTTCCGGCAGCAGATTCAGTGCGCGCAGCGTGAACGCGAGCTTTTCCTTTTTCGCCTTATCCATGGAACACAGGGGAAGGCGGTATTCTTCCTCTATGAGGCCCATCATAGCCAGCGCCGCTTTCACGGGCACTGGGTTGGTCTCGACAAAGAGATCACAAAAGAGCGGATAATACTTTCTGTGCAGGGCGACGGCCTCGGCCATCTGGCCCTCAAGAATGCTGTGTACCATCTCGCTGACCGGCTGGGGCACCACGTTGCCAGCCACGCTGATGACACCCACGGCCCCGACACTCATCATCGGCAGCGTCAGCGAGTCGTCGCCGCACAGCACAATGATTTCACAGACGTTCAGAATCTGTGAAACGCGGTCCACGCTGCCCCCCGCCTCTTTGATGGCGACGACGGCGGTGTTTTTGGTCAGGCGCTCGACCGTATCAATGCCAATTTCGAGGCCGGAGCGCCCCGGCACGTTGTAGAGTACGACGGGCAGGCCGAGATCGGCGATGGTGGTGAAATGGCGATAGAGGCCCTCCTGGCTGGGTTTGTTGTAATACGGCGTGACCTGCAGCGTGGCATCGACGCCAGCATCCCTGGCACGCAGGGTCAGGTCAACGGCTTCGGAGGTGCTGTTGGCACCGGTGCCCGCAATGACCTTGACGCGCCCATCGCACGCTTCCACGGTGGCTTCGATCACGCGGATGTGTTCCTTGCTGTCAAGCGTGGGTGATTCGCCTGTGGTGCCGACAGGCACAATGCCATCCGCGCCGCCCTCGATCTGGCGCTCGATCAATTCTTTGTATCGCCCGTAATCTACCTCGCCGTTTCGATCGAATGGGGTGACGATGGCCGTATATAAACCTTCAAACATGGTTACTCTTCCCTTCTGCTTCGCGCCTGAACCTCCGAGAGGCATTTATTCTATATTCTCATCTCAACTGATGTTCTACATCATAATGCCCCCCTTCCCATCCGTCATTAAAAAACATGAAAAAGGTTGGGTCTTGTCTTTTGAGCGGCGGTGGCTTAGCGTGTGGGCCTTATGCAGACCGTCTCTTATCGTGCGATTTGTTCAGAGGCTTGGGGCCGAACTAAGCAGCTCCTTTTCCGGCCATTTAATCTGACCATCTGGATGGTGGTGGGGTTTGGCGCGTGGTTGGCAACCCTCGGCGAGCAGGGGGGCTCTTTGGGTTTCAACTGGCCCTTTTCTTCCGATCAGCAAATGGCCCCAAGGGCGATGGCCGAGCGCGTGATGCAATTCATTGTGGATCACGCCCTGCTGGTGACCGTCACCGTGAGCGCGGCCCTGCTGATCCTGGCGTTGGTGACCACGGTGATGCTATGGCTGAATTCGCGGGGGAAATGCCTGTTTGTGGAGCAGGTGACCTCGGGCAACCCAACCGTTCAGGAGGCTTGGAGTAATCAGCGTGCGCACGGCTACTCGGTTTTTCTGTGGCGCATTGCCTACCTGACCATCGCATCGCTGCTGTTGATGTGTCTGTTCGGTGCCGGTGTGTTTCTTGTGCTCCCCTGCATCCTGAAGGGCGCGCTTCTTCCGCTGCCACTCCTGTTGCTGGTGCTGCTGGGTTTTGTGATGCTGCTCGTGCTGCTGATGATGGCGGTGGTTTCCACGTTTCTGAATGACTTCGTGATTCCGATTATGCTCCTGCGCGACGAAACGGCGGTGTGCGCCTGGCATACGCTGCTGGGTCTTTTTTATTCGCGGGCCTGGGTGTTCGTGGCCTATTGCTTCGTCAAGACAGGTTTGATGCTACTGTTCGGCGTGGTCTTTCTCACGGTGTTTGTTCTGACGTGCTGCCTGTTCTGTGTGGGAGGCGTTCTGCTGGCGATGCCGTACATCGGCACGGTTATGCTGCTGCCCTACCACGTCTTTCTGCGGTATTTCAGCCTGGTCTTCCTGGCCTCGATGGGGCCGGAATGGAATCTGCTACCGAGTGCCAGCTATTCCTCGGACGTTGGATGTTCCGCACTGGAAAAGCAATAGAGTAAAACAGAGCACGGAAACGGCTCGCGAGACGCTCGCCCTCCAACATTTTTCTCAGCCGATGGAGGGCAAGCGTCCCGCGAACCGTATGGGGAAGGGCGAAACCTCCGGCAAAACCGCCACCCTCACGCCTGAATTCCGGCCTTTCGGATGCGGATGGCGCGTGCGTAGAAGAGCAGGGGCAACGCAGTGAACACGACCAAGCCGACAAGCAGAAACAGGATATAGTGGGTTGCCGCGAAGAGTCCTTCCTGTCGCACGGAGGTCGGCGGAATGAAACCTACGATAATGACGAACAGACTCGTCAACAGGGCAACGCCCCCCACCAGCCAGATGCCGACCTTTCCGCCGGGCACCCGGTATTTCCGGTCCACCTCGGGATGCGTATAACGCAGGCGGATCACGGCTGCAAAGAGCAGTATATAGGTAACTAGGTAAAGCTGAACCGCCAACGCGCTCATGAGCATAAAAGCACTACTGACCGACGGCATGAACAGGATTACGCAGGAAAGTACCGAGGAAAGGACGGCCTGGGCGATCATAATGCCGGAGGGCATGCCGTTGCGGTCCACCCGTTGCCAGCGTGGCGGCAGATACCCTTCCTGTGCAACGGCCAGCATACCCTTGGCCGGTCCGGCCATCCAGGTGATGACCATGGTGAGGGCGCCATAGGCCATCAGCAGGCAAACCGGCACGGTCATCCATGATTCGTTGTGCAGGCGGAAGAGCGCATCAAATGCCTGGCATACGCCCGCGCTCAGGCTCAGATGAGCCGGTGGAATCACCAGCGCAATCGCGAGCGAACCGAAGATGGACAGGATGATAATCAGGACGCAGGCCCCGAAAATCGCCCGCGGATACGTACGGGCCGGATTTTTAACATCGTTCACATGCGAGGCCGACATTTCCATGCCGACAAAAGAGATCAGCATGGCGGCCAAGAGCATAAGCTGGTCGAGATTGTGCAGGTCGGGGAGCAGTGATTTTGCGGTGAACGGTATGGCCGGCACATCGCCGGAGGCCATGCGATCGGCACCCAGCGCAATGATCACCGCGCCGGGAATAATGGTGCCGACCAGTACGCCTGATGAACTCAGAAAAGCCGACCACTTCATGCCCCGGAAGTTCAACCAAGTTCCCAGCCACAGGGCGGCCCAAATCACGCCGAGCACGAAGACCTTGTTTTCCGCCAGATCGGGCTTGAAGGAGTAGGCTAAAGCCGAGGCTGCAAAGGCGAGTACGGTCGGAAACCAGGGCAGGTTTTCCACCCATTGCATGAAAATGGCCAAAAAGCCCCACTTTGGACCAAAGGCCTCTTTCACCCAGAGATAGACGCCCCCCTCACCCTGCCAGCCCGAGGCCAACTCGGCGGAAACCAACGCTGAAGGAATGAAGAAACACAAGGCTGCCAGACTGATATAGGCAATAAGGGCGTAGCCGTATTCCGCCAGTCCCGGCAGGGTGCGCAGGGAAAAAACCGCCGCCACATTGATCATCATCAGCGTGAATACGCTCAGCTTGTGGGGGCCGCCGGTCTTTTCCATCGTGGTATCCTTCTAAATCAGGGGAAGAAAATCGGCCTCCAGCGGGTCACGTCGTTGCTCAGGCCGTCTTTTCTTTTCCGGCGAACAGCAACGCGTACGTGCCCATGACCACCAGCACCAGCACCACGACCAGCCACATTTCATCCAGCGTGGCAGAGACAAAGGCCGAAATGATGAAGATCGAGGAGAGCAGAACGATCAGCATGTCGGCAATGGAGTTTTTCCCATCCACCCGGTTTTTCTTCAACAGTGCAATGCCGGACCAGAAGTAAGGGAAAAGCAGCAGCAGCACGGAGATCGTCACGGTGATGTTGAATGCCGCCGCGATATTGCTGCCCAGCATCATCAGGATCAATTCGATCACGGTCATAATCACACCATTGATGACCAGGCCCTTGCTGTTGATGCCGTGCTTGTTGGTGTAGGCATACGCCTTGGGGAGGTAGCCGTGATCCGCACTGGTTTTGGCGGCACTGGCAGAGGACAAATTCCAGACCAGGAAGCTGGCGATACACGCGATCGACATCACCAGAGAAACCACATCGCCTACGATCTTGGAGTGGAAAATGGTCTGCATCGACATCGCGAAAGAAGCCGGCGCGTCCTGAATGGCTTTGGCCGGGAACATGCCTTCGATCACGGTCGTCGAGGCGATGTAAATAATCGCCACGATAATGAAGCCCACGATGGTGGCGAGCGGAACAATTTTCTTTGGATTCCGGATCAGGGCACTGTTGGTGGCTACGCTTTCCACGCCCACAAATGCAAAGATCAGTATTGCAAACCCCGACATGACCGCCTTTCCGTCGGACAGTCCGCTCACGTTCCAGTTCGCCTTGAACTGGGTGGGGCTGAAATCAATCCATCCGGCCAGGCCGGTCAGAATGACGGAAATGAGCAGCATAGTGACCGTGATGGAGACCACTTTGGTGATAATGCCCACGCCCCGCATCGACATTGCGATAAACAGCCATATCAGGATGATAACCGTCAATCCAAGCACCACAGAATGATTCAGCGCCGGGACGAACATGTTCAAATAACCCAGCCCCGCGATCAGGATGGATACGTTGGAGATCAAGTTGCCATACACATAAAAGAACCCGCTCTTTGCGCCCAGCAGCGGATTCACATAGGCCGCCAGCGCGGTCGGACTCGGATCTTCAAAGCGAGTCCCGGCCCGCACATAAACGAGGGTGAGAAACAGCGCGCCCAAGGTCACCAGCAGAAACGATACGGCCGTGATGGAACCCGTGGCCGCCAGTTGCTGCGGCAGCGCAATCACACCGCTTCCCGCTAAACTGGATACAATCAGAAAAACCGCACCGATCAATCCGAGTTTCTTTCCTTCGTTGCTCATGCATTCACTCCTTGTTTCACGCACATGGTTTTGAAGTATTTCTTTCCGTCGCGAACGATACGCTCGACGCCGTGGATATCACTTTCATAGCCGGGGAAGATATTCTCGAAATCCTGCCGGGTCTTCAGATAGTCGTAAATGGCGGTGGCCTTTTCGTTGAGCACCTCGCCACCCATGATCACCGGAATGCCGGGCGGATAAGGAACGATCATGACGGCGGGAATGCGGCCCATCATCTTCGAAAGCTCCACGTATTCCACGTTCTTACGGACGACCGCATGATAGGCATCGGACGGCTTCATCGCCTGGTCGGGGATGACTTGGAAGGCTGCCTGCATCTTATCGAGTATCCGGCTTTCCTTGAACGAGTCGTGAATGGCCTGGCAGTGATCTTTGAGTCCGACGCCCTGATACTGGTCCGGATTGTTTTTCACCAAGTCAGGGAAGGCGTATTCGAGGGGCTCGTTTCGGTCGTAGCGTTCCTTAAACTGGAGGAGTGCGGCCAGGAGTGCGCCCTGCTTGGCCTTGGTGGTGCCCAGCGAGTTCAGCAGCAGGAAGGAATAGTAGTCCGTCTTCTCACAGACAATGCCGTGGTTGATGAGGTAATTCGTCACCACGGTGGCAGGGATGCCCAGCTCCTGCATTTCCCCCTGATCGCTGAGACCGGGGGTGGAAAAGGTCAGCTTGATCGGGTCCAGCATGACGTAGTCGTCTTCAATATCATCAAACCCGTGCCAGTTGTCCTTCGCGCTGAACACCCAAGGACGCTGATGGCCCGCGAGATACTCAGTGGGGACGTCTTCGAAGTTTTTCGACACACCGTCCTGAAGAACATGGCGCGGCTGCCACATCTCGAAAAACCATTCGTTTTCCGCCAGCATTTCCTTGTGAATGGAGGCGACCTTTTTGCGCAGATCAATCGCCTGCTGGATGATGTCGTCCATCATCACCGGACCGTTGTCATCCATCATTTTGGTGGCGACATCGAGCGAGGCAATCATGCTGTACTGCGGCGAGGTGGAGCCGTGCATCATGTAGGATTCATTGAACTCATCATGCTCCACACGGACATGGCTTCCATGGCGGACGTGCAGCATGGAGGCCTGCGAGAAGGCCGTCAGAAGCTTGTGGGTGGAGTGCGAACAGAAGATCGGCGGATGTTCTTCGTTCACGTCGTCGTCGGCCATCCCGAAGTGGTCTTTGTAGATCGGATGGAACCGGGCGTAGGCGTACCACGCTTCATCGAAGTGCAGGTTTTCCACGCTCTTGCGCAGTTGCCCTTTAATGTTAATGACGTTGTAGCAGAGGCCGTCGTAAGTGGAATTGGTCAGGGCCGACATTTTAACGGGGTTGTCTTTTTCCGAGTCCGGAATCAGTTTGCTTTCACGGATTTTCCGACGGATGGTTTCTTCCGTGAATTCCGAGAGGCGACACGGGCCGATAATGCCGCGCTTGTTGCGCCGAGGGACCATGTAGACCGGGAAGGCATCGGTAATGACCATGGCGTAATTCAGCGATTTGTGGCAATTGCGGTCCACGAAGGCGATGTCATCGCGCACCAACTGACTGCGCCAGATGATCTGGTTGACGTTGGAAGTGCCATTCAGCACATAATAGGTCCTATCCGCGCCAAACACCCGGGCGGAGTTCCGTTCCGCATCGCCCACCACGCCGTTGTGATCCAGCAGGGACCCTAGTTCCGGCACGGAAATCGAGAGGTCCGAGCGAAATACGTTTTCGCCGAAAAACTTGTGCATGGCCACGCCCGCCGGACTGTGCAGGAAGCCTTCGCCGCCCATGTGCCCGGGCGTGTGCCAGGCGTATTTGTACTCCATGGAGTACTTCACCATCTCCCCGAAGAAGCGTGGATAAACACTCAACACATAGGCCACCAGATGTGTTTCGATACGCCCTGCGAGAAACTCGGTGGTGTCGGCGGTTTTCCAGAGGCAGTCCTGAATTTTTTGGAGCACGCGGGTGGGAATGTTTTCGGTGGCAACGCGATCGGTCAGCAGAATGACGGGAATACTCTTGTTGCGTTTGCGGACCTCCTCCAGCAGGACTTCGGGATCCAGCCGCTCCCCTTGATCTTCCTCCTGAATATCCCAGTCAATTACCACGGCACCGATATCGGAGCGAGAGCGGAAGATTTCGATGGCATCCTCGTAGCTGAACGAGGGGAGCACGGAGCATTCTTCCACGGTTTCGAGTTCCTCTTTCAGCTCGCGCAGGCGGAACCCTTCGTCGTTGCTTGCCTCGAATTGCCCGGACACAATCATAATCGGCCAACTGTGCTTCGTGATCTTCATGCGTTGCTCCTTCCGCGAACGGTGCGTCCACTCTTAACAAAATCAGATTCTCGGAAAATAAAAGTGCGCCAATGCGCCCTGAAAGTCAAGTGCAGCAGTAGGCGACAGGCCTCTAACGAATAGGAACGCAACGAAGGGGGAGAGTGCACGAACGTTCGGGGCATTCGCTGTGACCCCGAACCCCCGTGCTATTCTCCAACCTGCTGCAGACGACGTTCGCGGAAGCGGGCATTACGCGCTTCGGCCTCCTGACGCTTTTGCTCTTTCGTACGAACAGAAGCACGCTCAGGCGTAGGGGCCGGCGCGGGCTGGGCGTTACGCGAGGGTAACCCGGTGGTCAACGCCACCCGCGCGGAGGTGGCGGCCGTCTTGTCGAGGTAGTACTGATAGTCTCCGTGGTACGGCTGAAGCTTTCCGGCATCCACATGCAACACGAGCTTGGCGAGCTTGCGTATGAAATAGACATCATGACTGATGAATACCAACGTGCCTTCAAAGCTTTCCAGCGCAACAACGAGTGCGTCGATGCTGGCCATATCCAGATGGGTCGTCGGCTCGTCCATCAGCAAAAAATTTGGGGGATCGAGCAGGAGCTTCACCAGCGCGAGTCGGCTCTTCTCTCCGCCGCTGAGCACCGAAACCCGCTTGTGAACATTATCGCCCGTAAAAAGAAAGGAGCCCAGAACCGTTCGAACAAACTGCTCGGGAACCGGCTGAAACGTATCGCTGGCTTCTTCCAGAACCGTGCGCCCGGGTTGCAGCATCTCCACGCGATGCTGGGCATAATATCCCGTCTTCACATGCACCCCGAGTTCCCGGATTCCGGATTGAAAAGGCAATACGCCGGCCATAATTTTCAGCAGGGTGGATTTGCCGGCACCGTTTGGGCCAACCAGAACAATCCGCTGGCCGCGTTCCACGTCGAGATGCATACCTTGATAGACCACCATCTCGCCATAGGCCTGGTGGATATCTTTGAGATGAACAACCACTCTACCGCTGCGTACCGGCTGTGGAAAACGAAACTTGATGGATCGTCCGTCGCGCTCCGGGGCCTCAACCTTATCCATGCGATCGATCTGCTTGAGCTTGGCCTGCGCCTGCGACGCCTTACTGGCCTTGGCACGGAATCGATTTGCGAATTCCTGCAATTTCTGAATTTCCTTCTGCTGGCTTTTGTAAGCCGATGCCAATTGCTCCGCCTGAGCAGCGCGTTGAACGAGATATTCATCGTAATTCCCGCGATACCGACGCAACGTCCGTTGGCGAATTTCAAGAATACTGCCGGCCAGCGCGTTCAGAAATTCGCGGTCATGGGAAATCAGCAAGATCGCGCCGGGATACGCCTGGAGATAGCCCTGGAACCAGTAAAGAGACTCCAGATCAAGATGGTTCGTGGGCTCATCGAGCATCAACAGGTCCGGCTGCTGAACAAGCAGGCGGGCCAGATGGGCGCGCATGATCCACCCGCCGCTCATCGTCTTGAGTGGTCGATCAAAATCCTGCTCGCGAAACGCCAACCCGCGCAGAATAGTCTTAGCGCGTGGCTCAAGCTGATACCCATTAATCGCATCAAACTCCTCCTGCACCTCGTGAAAATCATGCGAATCCGTATCGTGCCCTGCATCGAATACCTTCATGCGACGCTGCAACTCCGCCACGCGGGGCGTGATAGCTGTTGCTAACTCCAGGACCGTTTCGTCTCCAATGGGCGCCGTCTCCTGAGGCAAATGCCCGATAGTGGCCTTGCGTTCAATAGCCACTTCACCTGTATCCGGGACATCGGCCCCGAGAATGAGCGAAAAGAGCGTGGATTTGCCCGATCCATTAGGACCGACGATGGCGGCACGGTCGCCGCGATTGATCTGAATGGTGACGTCCTCAAAGAGAACACGCTCGCCAAACTGCTTGGACATATTTGATAGGGTTAACATAAGAGCGGCGGACAGTAGCAGGGCGATGAGTCTTTGGGAAGCGGCATTATGCCTTTTGTAACACGGCTGCAAATGGCATCCATATTGTGGCCGGAATCCTCTGTCAGAATGAGCGTTGTAGCTTTGAAGAAACCTTGTTTCCCAAAGAAGGAGCAGCTCCGTACTGGTCGTTGAAACCCATGACTATGGAAGCGGCGGCAAGCCTAACTGTTTCAGGAATTCATTGTGCTTGATCGTCGCGTTCTGGATGTCGTTCTCGATGTATTTGAAGCCCGCTTGCAAGGTGTTGAGCAGCTCGTCCTTCTGGGTGCGGGCCATGTTGGCGATGCTCCAAAGGGTCTTGCCCAGTTATTTTTGGTCGGTCATGAGAAAGCCTCTATTTCTTTGGTCTGTATTTGAGCTTGGTTTGGTAGTCCTTGCCGTCAGCGGCAGCTTGATCTGGCTTTGTCCGTCTTCGGTGGTGTAGAGGATGAGATCGGTCATGGAAACCTCCTGGGAGCGACGACGTCTCTGGGAACGCCGACGTCCACGTCGGCATGCAGAGTATATGAGCCGACGGGGACGTCGGCGCTCCCGGGAAAGGCGTTCCCAGAAAAGGCACTCGACCAAGGCCAGGTTTCAGCAGTCTGGCATAGTCCGGCTTTCACTGGATTCTGATGGATGTATTCGACCGCCTTTTGATAATGCTCCGCATCACGAATGTATCGATCCCAATACTCTCGCATCCAGAACTGATCGGATGAGGGGATCTTTAGCGCGAGTTCTTCATTCTTTTGCAATACCCATCGGGCGGTAAACGATTTCCACCCTTGCACGATGGTAGCGAGATTCATCGTGGGCTCGATCAGCACATGGACGTGGTTGGGCATGATACACCAAGCGTGGAGGTGATAGTGCGCTCCATGAAAGTGGAGGAACGAGTCTTGGACGTAACCGGCGACTTCGGGGTGAGCAAGGGCGCAGCAACCCATTCCGGCATCAAGCCAGTGTTCAATGCGCTTGCGGCGCTCAACCTCTCGTTGCTTGTCTGGAAGACGCTCAAGTTCTTCCTTGAGCTCGTTTAGCTTCATCTGCGGAAGGCTGTCGGCCAGTCGATAGGTGACGGATTGGATGAGGTGATGGGCGTCGCGATGAGGGAGATAGCCACGGGAATGCCACTCAGGAGCGCCGACGTCCTCGTCGGCTTTTATGCTATCCATGCCGACGAGGACGTCGGCGCTCCCAGGAATTCCTCTCATGCCGTTTCCTCCGGGGCTGGTTTAGAACTCGGGATTTCATATTTTATAGCCTTCGACGACATCATCCGCTCTTCCAGCCAAAGGGTTCTGCCCCATCCTTTACCCCTTGATCCCTTTTGTTGCGCACAGTTACCTCGTTAAATTGCCACACCTTCTGGCAGCATCCCGACTGATTTGGGGCCGAAAATATAGGGGCATCATACGAACCTTGGCCATTCCTTAATAGATGTTTCTTGAGGAATACCTCCAGTCTCTTTATTTAGAGAACGCGCGCTGAGGGACCGGGGTCGTTCCTTCCATGCGGTGTGCGTTATTGCAATTTTCGCCTGATTCCTATACCTTCGCCCGATTCTGAAACAAACCAACGACAGCAAAGGCGCGACGATGAATGAGAAATATCCTTTTTCGGAAATTGAACCCAAATGGCAGCAGTACTGGGCGGAGAATCGCCTGTTTAGCGTGGATACCGATGACGCCACGGATAAATATTACTGCATGATGATGTTTCCGTATCCCTCGGGCACCCTGCATGTGGGACATGGGCGCAACTATATCATTGGCGATGCCGTCGTCCGTTACAAAAAAATGCGCGGCAAACGCGTGCTGGCACCCATGGGCTGGGATGCCTTCGGCCTCCCTGCCGAAAATGCCGCCATCAAAACCGGCACGCACCCCCGCATCAGTACGCTGAACAACATTTCCGTCATCAAAAAACAGCTCGCGGACTGGGGTTGCTGCTACGACTGGGATCGCGAAGTCACGTCCTGCATGCCCGATTATTATAAGTGGACGCAGTGGCTCTTCCTGAAGCTCTACGAAAAAGGGCTGGCCTACAAATCGAAGGGCAATGTGAACTGGTGTCCCTCGTGCGCCACGGTGCTGGCCAACGAGCAAGTGGTGGACGGCCAATGCGACCGCTGCTCCTCGACCGTCGAACAAAAAGCCCTCGAACAGTGGTTCTTCAAAATCACCGACTACGCCCAGCGCCTGCTGGATGACTTGGACAAACTCACCGGCTGGCCGGAACGCGTGAAAACCATGCAGCGCAACTGGATTGGTCGTAGCGAGGGCGCACGCATCGAATTTGCCCTCGAACCGCGCACGGACGGGCAAGCGGACTCCGTCGCTTCGGTCCCCTGCTTCACCACCCGGACCGATACGATTTTCGGCTGCACCTACATGGTCCTAGCCCCCGAATATCCGCAGCTTGCCGAGATGGTGGCCGGACTTCCCAAAGAGGCCGCCATCAAGGCCTATCAGGAATCCGTCAAAGGCCTCACCAACATCGACCGCGCCTCGGATACGCTCGAAAAGAACGGGGTCTTCACCGGGCGCTTCGTGATCAATCCCTACAACGGACGCCGCATCCCGCTCTGGGTGGCGGATTATGTGCTGATGGAATACGGCACGGGCGCTGTCATGGCCGTACCTGCGCACGATACCCGCGACTGGGCTTTCGCAAAAAAATACGACCTGCCCATTGAAATCTCCATTCAGAATCCGGAGCAGACCCTGAAGCTCGAAGAGATGGCGGATGCCTATACCGGCGATGGCGTGTGCGTAGATTCGGGGCCCTTCACCGGACAGCCCAACCGCGAGGCGATCCCCGCCATGATCCGTCATGCCGAAGAAAAGGGATATGGAAAAGGGTCCATTCACTTCCGCCTGCGCGACTGGCTGATTAGTCGTCAGCGCTACTGGGGCGCGCCGATCCCCATGATCTACTGCGACGCCTGCGGCCTGGTCCCCGTGCCGGAAAAGGATCTGCCCGTGCTGCTGCCCGACGATGTCGCCTTCAAGCCCACCGGCGAATCACCGTTGCGTGCCCATGAAGCCTTCATGAATGTACCCTGTCCGGCCTGCGGAAAACCCGCCAAGCGCGAAAGCGATACGATGGATACCTTTGTGGATTCCAGTTGGTACTTCTTCCGCTACCTGAGCGCGCGCGATGATACAAAGGCACTCGATACCGCCGCCTGCGACCACTGGCTCCCCGTGGACCAATACATCGGCGGCATCGAACACGCGATTCTTCATCTGCTCTACGCCCGTTTCTTCACCAAGGCACTGAGTGACATCGGCCTGATTCATTTTGATGAACCCTTTGCCCATCTCTTCACGCAGGGGATGATCTGCAAGCGAAGCGACAAGGACGGCCAGCTCTACAAAATGTCGAAATCCAAAGGCAACGTGGTCAGCCCCACCGAACTGCTCCGCGAATATGGTGCCGACACCGTGCGCGTCTACACCCTTTTCATCGGCCCGCCGGAAAGAGATGCGGAATGGAACGACCAGAGCGTCGAAGGATCGTTTCGCTTTCTGCGGCGCATTTGGCGCTGTGTGCACGATCACCGGGAACTGCTACTGGCGGCCCCGAAGACCCGCCCGGACGTGGATGAACTCGAGCCGGCCCTGCGTGATCTCTATCGTCAGACCCATGAATCCATCCGCCAGATCACCAGTGATCTGGAAGGCGATTTTCATTTCAACACGGCCATTGCGCAAATCATGAAAGTGATGAACGCCGTGGAAGCCGTCACCGTGAATGCCGAGAGCAGCGAGGCGGCACGTGCCGTCTTCCGTGAAACGGTGGAAAGTGTGGTACTGCTTCTTTCGCCGTTTGCCCCGCACATGGCCGAGGAACTCTGGATGGAACTGGGCCATCCTCCCAGCATCCTGAATGCCGCCTGGCCGGAAGTGAATGAGGCCGCGCTTAAGCGCGATCGGGTGGAACTCGTGCTGCAGGTGAACGGCAAGGTGCGCGGGCATGTCATGGTCAGCGCCGAGGCCGACCGCGAAACGCTCGAACGCGAAGCCCTCAATGATCCCGATGTGCTGCGCTGGACCGAAGGAAAAACCATCCGCAAAGTCATTGTGGTGCCGGGACGCCTGGTCAACATCGCCGTTTCATAACATGGAGCATTCTGCGGCATGGCCGAACGCAAACCCATTCGATTGCTTGATGACACGGTAATCAACAAAATTGCCGCCGGCGAGGTGGTGGAACGTCCGGCTTCGGTCATCAAGGAACTCATGGAAAACGCGCTCGATGCGGGCGCGACGCGCATTGAGGTGAGCGTGGTGGAAGGCGGACAACGCCTGATGCGGGTGGAGGATAACGGCTGCGGCATGACGCGCGACGACGCGCTGCTCTCCGTGGAGCGCCATGCCACCAGCAAGGTGCGCGACATGCACGACGTGGAGAGCGTCACGTCCATGGGCTTTCGCGGCGAAGCCCTCGCGGTCATTCCCTCGGTCTCCCGTTTCATCCTACGCACACGCGTGGCCGAAAACGACGGTGGCACGGAGGTGCTCATCGAGGGCGGACGCTTCTCGGATGTGCGCGACGCCGGTTGCCCGCCGGGCACCACCATCGAAGTGCGCAATCTCTTTTATAATGTGCCCGCGCGTCGCAAGTTTCTGCGGTCCATTCAGACGGAAACCGCCCACATCCGGCAACTCTTTCTGATGTACGCGCTCGCCTTCCCCGAAGTGGGCATGACCCTCACGCTCGACGACCGGCCCGATTATCAGCTTCCAGCCGGCCTCGATATGGACGAGCGCCTGCACCAGCTTTTCGACCGCACACTCGTTCGGTCGCTGCGGCCGGTGAATTGCCGCCAGGGTGAAGTTGTTCTGCGCGGCTACACGGCCGATCCTACCTGTCATCGGTCGGACCGAAACAGCCAGTACATCTTTATCAACCGTCGTCCGGCCTCGGCCCCGCTGGTGGGCTACGCCATTCAGCAGAGCTATCAGAACTTGCTTCCGAAGGGGCGCTACCCGGTGGTCATCCTCTTCATCGAACTGCCGCCCGACCGGGTGGACGTGAATGTACACCCCGCCAAAAAGGAAGTACGCTTCCGTTCGCCGCAGGAAGTCCGTGACGGAATCATGGCCGCGCTGACCGGCGCGCTTCGGCAACGCCCCGAAGAGCCGCAGGACGCCGAGGCGGGGGCCACCCCGCCCGACCCACAGCTTTCCGCAACGCCCGACCGCCCGTTCATGCCTCCGCTCTCTACCGCCGTCCCTCCGCCCGTGAAACACCATACGCCGACGTTTCCCTATCCGCGCCTCGGACCCGATTCCACGCATAGGGCCCCGACGCCACCAACGCAGTCCGCGCCGATTCCGCCGCCCTGGGAAGAGCGGTCCGGGTCGTCCAAAAGTCCCTGGGGCGCCTTTCGCCAGCTTGGCGTGGTGGGCACGCGCTATCTGGTGCTGGAAACGGACGACGGACTGGTCCTGCTTGATCCACAGGCCGCGCACGAACGCCTCCTCTTCGAGCGCCTTATTCACGGCTATGAACGAAAAAAACTGGAAAGTCAGGGGCTTCTCGCGCCCGAAACGGTCCAGCTCACGCCCACCGAAGCCAACGCCGTGTGCAAAAACCTGAACCTGCTCGAAAGCATGGGCTTCGGCATCTCCGAATTTGGCGCGGATACCTTTTTGGTCGATGCTCTGCCGGCTTGTTTCGGTGATATTTCCGCACACGCACTGCTGCGGGATATGGCCGCCGAAGTCGAACGGGCGGGCAGTGGGCGCGGCGGCGGAAAATGGTCGCCCGAAGTGATTGCCCGCGCCGCTTGTCGAACCGCCGTGCATTCCAAACGTGCGCTGACCGAGCCGGAAATGAAGCGCCTGGTGGAGGATCTGGCCAAGGCAGACATGCCCTATACCTGTCCGCACGGACGCCCCACCGTCATCTTCATGAGTTTCAACGAAATGGACCGGAAATTCGGGAAGAAATAATTCGCGGGGTCTTCTCCTCTTGACGGTACACCTCCGTCGGGGAATATACCGCACCATGAGATATGGCTGTTTCTTTCTGTTCCTGATCCTGTTGGCCTTGACCGGGCGAGCGGAAGCGCTCTTCGGTATCCCGGCGGATGCCCGGGACCACATCGGCATTCATCAGGAGGAATTGGAGGCGCATCGCGACGCCGAAGTGCAGGCCGAGGCGGAGGCTCCGCCACGAGCCGCCACCCTGTCCGCTCTGATTCCGCGCGACCCGGGCGTCGGGCCGCAAAAGCGAGTGTTCGGTTGGCACCCTTACTGGGCCACCCAGAATGACATCGATGGGTATCAGTATTCCAATCTGACGCATATTGCCTATTTTTCTTATGAGGTGAACTCGACCAATGGTGGCTGCCTCGATTTGCACGCCTGGAACACCTCGCCGGTGGTGGAAAAGGCGCACAGCAACGGCGTTCGGGTGGTTCTGACGGCGACGCTCTTCGGATCCGCCGACAATCAACGCCTCCTGACCAATTCGACGGCGTGCCAGACGCTCATTGGCAATCTGGCGACCGTGGTTTCCAATCGCGGGGGCGACGGGGTGTGCATTGATTTTGAAAGCGTCGGTTCCTGGAGCGGAGCCACGAAGGCGCTTACTTCGTTTATGAGCAATCTGACGGTACGTTTTCATCGCGATCTGCCGGGTTCCGAGGTAAGCATCGCGCTGCCTTCGGTGGATTGGTACGCCGATTTTGATGTGGCGGCGTATGAAGCCTTCGGGCTGGATTACGCCATCATCATGGGCTACGATTATTACTACAGTGGGAGTGCGACGCCGGGGCCCGTGGCGCCGCTGTACAGCAGTGCGCAGTGGATCGGCGAGGACTCGTGGTGCTCGGTGGATTACTCGGTCAGCTACTATTTGAGCAAGGGAATCAGCGGAGATCATTTGATGCTGGCCGTGCCGTATTATGGGCGGCAATGGGCGGCAGTGAGCGCCGCACTGGGGGCCGAAAGTCAAGGCAGCGCCTACTCCTCCGCCAAAACCTATTTGCAGGCGTTCTCCGCATCGGCGACTTACGGGCGGCAATGGAACGTGGACGGGGCGGCGGCGTATTATGTCTATACCAACACCCGGATCTATCAATGCTTTTACGATGACGCCGAGAGCCTCGACCTAAAATATGAGTATGCCGAGGGGTGCAACCTCGCCGGCATCGGCATTTGGAATCTGACCCAGGCAACGGGAGCGAACGACCTGTGGGCACTGATTGATGAATGGTTCGGGGAGCACCCCGCAGAGCCGCCTGCGCCCGAGGGATTGGCCGTTACGAATGTGACCGACGAGGCCTTTCTGCTGAGTTGGAATTCGGTGGAAGGGGCCGTGGAATATCAGATCGAGCTGACGGATGCCGCCTGGACGGGCACCACCAACGCCTGCCCCGCAACAACGCTCGGTTTCGCACCGGCATCACCCAACGGGTGGTATTATGCAGGGACGACAGTGACAGCCGCCTCCGGCTCCGTAAAATCGGCCCCCATTCACTTTGCCTATCCTTCCTCGCCCTACTGCACCGGTCATTTTCTCGTGGGCGCCAACGGGCAGTCCATTCTGAGCGATGCCGTGGCTCAAGGCGGCGAGACCTCATCCGTTTTGCGCTTCACCAGCGGCGCTTGGAATGCCGCGTTTTCCACCGTCACTCTCGAGTGTACGCGCGTCTCCGCCTACTATCGGGTGGATGATGGCGACTGGACGCTGCTGGGCTCTCAAACGGCCTCCGCCAGCGGCGACGGAAACGAGGTGGCCTTTTCAGCCGCGCTGTCGTCCAGCGCCCTGAAGGGTACCAATCTCTATCTCAAGCTCATCGCCCCGAATGCCGAAGTGTATAATCAGTATCTTCGCGGACCGTATGTGCACAGCCTGCGCCTCGAGCGCAGCGGCTCCGGCGGGGATTACCGCGAGACCGAACGAATGCCCGGCTATCCGAAAATTACGACGCCACCCAGCCTTTCCGTTACGGGCCTGACTGCAGAAACGCGCTATTATTTCCGCGTGCGCGCCATCGGAACCGACGGCGCGCAAGGCCTCTGGACAACCGGAAACCGGGACACCTCCACCACCGGATACGACGGCAATGGAAACGGCTTCCCAGACGCCTGGGAAATCGCCTGCTTCGGAAACACGACCAATATTACCAGCAGCGGAGATTATGATGGGGACGGCTTGAGCAACTGGGGCGAATACGTCGCTGGAACACATCCTACCAATCCGTATTCCCTTTTCCTGGCCGAGGGCGTGCTCGCTCCGATCGGGGATGAAACCTTCAGTCTGTTTTGGTCCAGCG
>CAZBEO010000058.1:0-20925 GCA_964490935.1 uncultured Verrucomicrobiota bacterium | reverse complement strand
GGGGACACGGGCCCTCCCCGAGAGCATTCCTCGTGCGCCTCCGCGCCACTGCGTCCCTGCGTTATATTCTCTACGAAGGCCCTGTTGTTTCACGAAATTCCCGGAAGAGCCCTAAAAACCGGGTTCCCCCTGTTTTTCGCGGCCTTCTGCATGTTTCGTAGTTAAAAACCAAAAAAAGCCCGATTCGGGGGTTCCGAACCGGGCTCTAGCAAGAGAAAGCTGCGAATTATCCGAGCATCTGGAGGACGGATTGCGGCATGGCGTTGGCCTGAGCCATCATCGCCGTACCAATCTGCACCAGAATCTGATATTTGGAGTACTGCGTGGTTTCCATGGCCACGTCCACATCGCGGATACGGCTTTCGGTGGCTCGCGCATTTTCTTCATAATTGCGCAGACCACCGAGAGTTTGTTCCATCCGCTTCATTTCCGCACCGAGGACGGCACGTTTCGAGCTGACATAGTCGATGGCCAGGTTCAGCTTGTCCACCGCCGCCTGCGCACAGGACTGAAGCGAAATGCTGAGATTAGCGCCGCAAATGATGGATGCCCAGCGTACATTGACCGGCCCTCCGCCGGAGCCGAGCAGGGTCATATTGGCCGAACCATAGCTGTATTTGGCATAGGAACCAATCACGGCAAAGTTCGTAGCCGTCAGGTTGAGCGGCTCTTCCTTAAAGGTCATGTTGCTGTCCGGGCCGACCTGCAGATACACCGAGTTGCGGGTATCGCCTGAACCGTACACCCCGTCCCCCGTCATCAGAGCCACGCCGTTGCCACCGCGGAATAGATACAGTCCGTTGAACTTACCTGCCGCCGTCGCACCGCTGGTGATGCGGGCAATTTCATCCTGCATCTGGCGGAATTCCTTTTGCAGGTTGTCGCGGTCCACCTGGCTCTTTGTGCCGTCATTGGCCATGATGGACAATTCGGCCATACGGCCCAGCATGTCGTGTATTTTCTGCAGCCAGGAATCCGCCGTCTGCAGATAATTGATTTTGTTTTCCACGTTTGAGGCGGCGGCGGCCGTGTTGCGGTACTGCATGCGTAGCCGCTCACTGATCGCCAAGCCGGACGGATCATCGCCGGCAAAGTTAATGCGTAGTCCCGATGAGAGTTTGCTCATCGAGCCGCGCATACTGCTTACATTGGCGTTATAGTGTTTCCAGACACCGAACGCTGTAGAGTTATTATATACTTGCATAATTCGCTCCCTATGTTGGTTACCGCCCCTTCTTTCTCTTGCTTTTCAGGGCGTCTTGCATAAAGCAGGCAATGTGCCACAGAGGCAACGCCCTGCCTTCAAGGGACATTTTTGCTGTTTTTTACAAAAACCGCAAAAACCGGGGGAAAAGGTTGTTTTTTCCGGCAAAGTGACGGGTTTTTCGGTCCGATGGGCGTCGGGCTTTGACGCGCGAGGCGCACGGGCCGTGCGCCCTCCAGCAGAGGTCTACTTCTTGACGTGGAGGGCGTCGGGCTCCGACGCCTTGCGGTAGAAAATCAAAAAAAACGCCCGGTCCTGTGGTCAGAACCGGGCGTAAACAGGGAGATTCGTATTTTATCCGAGCATCTGGAGGACGGATTGCGGCATGGCGTTGGCCTGAGCCATCATCGCCGTACCGATCTGCACCAGAATCTGATACTTGGAATATTGTGTCGTTTCCAGCGCCACATCCACATCGCGAATGCGGCTTTCGGTGGCTCGCGCATTTTCTTCATAATTGCGCAGGCCGCCGAGCGTTTGTTCCATTCGCTTCATTTCCGCACCAAGCACCGCGCGTTTTGAGCTGACATAGTCAATGGCCAGGTTCAGCTTGTCCACCGCCGCCTGCGCGCAAGACTGAAGCGAAATGCTGAGATTGGCTCCGCAGATGATGGACGCCCAACGCACAACCCTTGGGCCTCCGCCGGAGCCGAGCAGGGTCATATTGGCAGAGCCATAGCTGTATTTGGCATAGGAGCCAATCACGGCGAAGTTCGTGGCCGTCATGTTGAGCGGCTCTTCCTTAAAGGTCATGTTGCTGTCCGGGCCGACTTGCAGATACACCGAGTTGCGGGCATCGCCTGAACCGTACACCCCATCCCCCGTCATCAACGCCACGCCATTGCCGCCGCGGAACAGATACAATCCGTTGAACTTACCCGCCGCCGTCGCACCGCTGGTGATGCGCGTAATTTCATCCTGCATCTGGCGGAATTCCTTTTGCAGGTTGTCGCGGTCCACCTGGCTCTTTGTGCCGTCATTGGCCATGATGGACAATTCGGCCATACGGCCCAGCATGTCGTGTATTTTCTGCAGCCAGGAATCCGCCGTCTGCAGATAATTGATTTTGTTTTCCACGTTTGAGGCGGCGGCGGCCGTGTTGCGGTACTGCATGCGTAGCCGCTCACTGATCGCCAAGCCGGACGGATCATCGCCGGCAAAGTTAATGCGTAGTCCCGATGAGAGTTTGCTCATCGAGCCGCGCATACTCGATACATTCGCGTTGTAGTGTTTCCAAACACCGAACGCTGTAGAGTTATTATATACTTGCATGGTTTGCTCCCTGTTTGTTTTTCACCCTGTTTTTTACCTATTTTTCAGGGCACCGTGCATAAAGCATGGGGCGTGCCACGAAAAGGATGGCGGGTTTGGGGCTCGCCAGTCTCTCCGGTAACAACAGCGAGTACGCTGCTGTTGACTACACGAAACGCGCCAATTCTCTCTATGTTAAGGATAAGAAAAGGGCTTCGTCATCCGAATGAGAAAGAATCCGGACGGAAAGTCGGCGTATAAAAAACAGCCCAACGGCAAAAACTGCACCTCGGCGCATTTTCGTGCTTTTGATTGACCATGTGCGCCTGGTACGATACAGGAAACATATGGCACTGAAGCGAGATACCCGTACCCCAGAGCAACAAGCACGCGACTTGGCGGCCTTGTGTCGCGAGCGCGATAAGCGCGAGACCAGCTATCGCGGGCGAGCCCTCAAACTCTTCCCGCATCTCTGTGCGCGATGCGGACGCGAATTCGCCGGGCGCAATCTTTCCGAACTAACGGTGCATCATAAAGACCATGATCACACCCGCAATCCGCCCGACGGCACCAACTGGGAGCTGCTTTGTCTCTACTGCCATGATCACGAACACGAAAAATATCTCATGAAAGGGCATGGAGGCGGTTCCTCGGGCGAGCGCTCCCTTGCACCCTCTGTTTTTTCACCTTTCGAAGGCCTCGGTTCGCTCCTGCCTTCCGAACCGGTGCAGGATAATCCACCACAATCATAAAGGGGAAAGAAAAACGATGCGGGTACGGTTCCTCGGTTTTTTGTTTCTACTGGCCTGTGCGCACAACGGCCTGTGCATCAGCAACACGGTGATTTCCCTTACGCAGAGCTCGATCCACTGGCCCACGGAAACCGGCGTCTACTACAGCGTCGAATGGACCTCGTCGCTGGTGGATACCTCCTCCTGGAAGGCAAGCTGGTACGATCAGACCGCTGTTTTTGCCACCTCGGAGGTCATCTCGGTCGATCTGCCGCTCTTTTATCGAATCAATGCCACCACCGAACCCTACATCGACAGTCCCGTGGTGCAGGAAACCTTTTTCCGTCAAATGGACGTCGAGTTGCGAGGCGAAACCAACTGGTGGAATGCCGTGGCCACCCTCTCCGATTATCAAACCTGGCACACCCAGGCACTCGAACAACTGCAAATCGGTGGCGTGGAGACCAGTCTGCCGGGGTTCGGAACCGTGCGCTATCTCTACCTCGGCACCGGCCCCGTCATTCTGATTTCTCACGGCGGACTGATGGGCTACGACAATGCCTGGATGCTGACCAACCTCATGGCCGGCGGACGCTCTCTTCTGTGTCCATCGCGTCCGGGCTATCCCGGCACCCCCCTGCTTCCCGCCACCAACGACACCTTCGAGTTGGCCGCCGACATGATGGCGGCATTGCTGGACGCCCTGCACATCACGAACCAGGTCTTTGTCTTCGGCACCTCCGCCGGGGGTCCCACCGCCCTTCAGTTTGCCTTGCGCCACCCCGAAAAATCGCGCGGACTGCTTCTCTTCGACGCCGTTTCCCTGCCCTACGCGCCCGACTTGGCCGACGAGAATAATTTCATTGTTCCCCTGCTCGTGCCCGACACCTTTCAAGACCAGAAGTCATGGAAACTGCTTCAGGGAACGGCCCGCTATCCGGAAGAAATCTGTTATCAGTGGCTTCAACTGGTCACCCTAACCAACGAGACCACTCAGCGTGAACTGGCCGCCCAGCTCATGGCCGTGCCCCAATACCGCGAGCAGCTCATGACCTTCACGCGCACCATTACCCCCATCAGTCCGCGTTACGAGGGAACGGTCAACGACGATACCATCCTCTACACGCTCCCGGAGTATCCGCTGGAAGAAATCACCATGCCCGTATTCGTTTCGCACAGCCTATACGATGGCGACGTGCCCGTGACCAATGCGTACAACGTCCTCAATTAAGGTCTCGGGCCCCACCTCGAATTGCTTTTTCTACGGCGCCGGCCACCTCTTCTTCTTGGGTGAAGACTGGACCAATATCACGCACCAGGCCATCGAATTCATGAACAGTTGCCCCTAGCAATCCGTCACGGCACTCAGGAGAGTAGGTCGAAACCATCGGCGTGGAGCTGGCGTGCGCGGGTTAAAACACCTGAAGACCGACGGATTGCAAGAAATCGTTGTACCTCCCAGCGGGCCGTGTGTACTTTCTAGCCTCATGCGTCCGTCTTTGAGGTTGTCAATTTTTTTGAAAATCGTTACCTTGGTGCGTTTCATACGCTTGCCGTACCGTGGAGCTCGCTGTGCGTCAGAGGCGGAAATTCAGTTAATGAGGCCATGAACAGAAAGGTGTGATATGAGGTTGAACACATTGCATATTGGGTGCCTGTCCTTTGCGTTGCTGACCTGCAGTGGATTTTCCGCCCTGGCGGATACGGCCGATGCCGCTCAACGCCATCTGCCTGTTTGGTGGTGGCTGGTTCCGCTGGCGGGTATCGTAGCCTTGGTCACGGCCTTCCATTTCTATCGGACGATTATGGCGGCCCCCGAAGGTAACGACCGGATGAAGGAAATTGCAGGCTACGTGCGGGAAGGTGCCTACGCCTATCTGCGCCGACAATATACGGTGGTGTTTATTGTTTTTATTGGGTTGGCACTGATTTTTGCTTACATGGCCTTTGTGCTGCATGTGCAGCATTACCTGCTTCCTTTCGCCTTTCTCACCGGCGGCTTCTATTCGGGCCTGGCCGGATTCATCGGCATGAAAACGGCCACATCGGCCTCCTCGCGTACGGCGCAGGGTGCCAGCGAATCGCTGAACCGGGGGCTGACCATTGCCTTTCGCGCGGGCGCGGTCATGGGCCTGACGGTGGTTGGGCTCGCCCTGCTGGATATGGCGCTCTGGTTTCTGTATCTGTACTGCTTCCATCACCACGTGTTCGGAGGCGACCCGATGAGCCTCGAGACGATCACGGTGGTCATGATCTGCTGTGTCATGGGCGCATCCACTCAGGCGCTCTTCTCCCGCGTGGGCGGAGGCATCTACACCAAGGCGGCGGATGTCGGCGCGGACCTGGTCGGCAAGGTCGAAGCGGGTATGCCGGAAGATGATCCCCGCAATCCGGCCACCATTGCCGACAACGTGGGCGACAACGTGGGCGATGTAGCCGGCATGGGCGCTGACCTCTACGAAAGTTATGCCGGATCGATTCTGGCCACCGCCGCACTCGGTGTGGCCGCCGCCTCCATTCGGGGTCTGCCCATCATGGACACCTTTTCCTATCTGGCGGCCCCCATGCTCCTGGCGGCCATCGGCATCTTTTTGTCCATCGCCGGCATCTACGTGGTGCGCACGAGCGAGGATGCCACCATGAGCAAGCTGCTCGCCGCTCTCAACCGGGGCATTTATCTTTCCAGTATCCTGATTGTGGCCGCCTCCTTCCTACTGGTTAAGCTGCTGGTTCTGCCGATGGGTGTCTTCTGGTCCATTCTGGTGGGTATCGTGCTGGGTATTGTCATCGGCAAGGGCTCTGAATGGGCCACCTCGGCAGACTTTAAACCCACGCGCTACATTGTATCGCAGGCACAAACCGGCCCGGCCACGGTCATCATCAGCGGGCTGGCTGAAGGTATGTTTTCCACATGGATACCCGTGGTTTCCGTGGGCGTGGGCATGTTGGTTGCCTTTGGCGTGAATGGTGGTTTTGACATGCTTCTGAGCGGTCTCTATGGGGTGGGCATTGCCGCTGTCGGCATGCTTTCCACCCTCGGAATCACCCTGGCCACGGATGCCTATGGTCCCATTGCTGACAACGCGGGCGGCAACGCCGAAATGAGCGGACTACCCGAAGAAGTCCGCGCTCGTACCGATGCCCTGGACGCGCTCGGCAATACCACCGCCGCCATTGGCAAAGGCTTTGCCATCGGCTCGGCGGCCCTCACGGCCTTGGCCCTGCTGGCCAGCTACGTCGAGCAGGTGCGTGTAGGTATTCACCGCGAAGCCGCCATCGCCTATGAAGCCCCCGCCGATGGGCAGGCCTATGCCCTCAAGGACATGGCCAACGGAAAATATGCGATGTATCTGCCCGGCTCATCCGGCACCCGCCAGGAAAATGATCTCTACACCCTCAGCGCCTTCGAGGGGCATAGCGACTACACCATCAGCGTCGCAGGGCCCGACGGCGAACCGCTGGACCTGATTGTGAATATGTACGGTGGACGCGTAGCCGACCTCGCCGCCATGGACCTCAACGGTCAGCCGCTGATAGGCCGCAAGGCCGGACTGAACGACTTCATGAATTATTACGGCGCCACGCTGATCAATCCGAAGGTGCTTGTCGGCGTCTTTCTGGGCGTATTGCTGGTCTTTGTGTTCAGTGCCCTGACCATGAAGGCGGTGGGCCGTGCCGCCAATGCGATGGTGCAGGAGGTACGCCGTCAATTTAGGGAGCACCCCGGCATTATGGATGGCTCGGAAAAGCCAGACTATGCCTGTTGCGTCGCTATTTCCACGCGGGGTGCGCAGCGGGAAATGATTCTGCCCTCGCTGCTGGCCATTGCCGTACCGGTGGCGACGGGTCTGGTCCTGAACGTCTCGGGCGTACTGGGGTTGCTCGTCGGCGGGCTAACCTCCGGATTCTGCATGGCGGTGTTCATGGCCAATGCCGGTGGTGCCTGGGATAATGCCAAGAAGTACATCGAGTCTGGGCACGAAGGCGGAAAAGGAAGCCCGGCGCACAAGGCGTCGGTCGTGGGCGATACCGTCGGCGACCCCTTCAAAGACACCTGCGGCCCCTCTCTCAACATCTTAATTAAGCTGATGAGCATGGTTTCGATTGTCTTTGCAGGGCTAATAGTGAAATATGCCCCCGAGATTGGCACGTTCCTGGGTCTCGGAGGTCGTTGATTTAGTACCCGCGCAGCGTTAACCCGCCGCGGACTCCTCCAGGTCCGGCGGCGGGTTTTTTTGGAGAACAACGGCATACGCATGAACAGGGTATTTGTTACAGGGCTCGGATTGATTACTTCAATCGGCCAAACGGTTGAAGAGAACTGGAGGAATCTGCTCGCTGGCCACTGCGGTGCCGCCGAAGCGGTGCGCTTTTCCGGCGAACGCTACCAGGGCGCACCCGTCTGTACCGCCCGCTTCCCCGCGCCGCATCAGGACAATCCCTACCTCGATAACGCCTCGCGTATCCTCTTTGCCACCGTCGCCGAAGCCCTCGCAGGACGTACCGACCTCGCCGATGCACCGATCTATCTGGCCACCACCATGGGCGGCATGGAGCAGGGCTGCCGCTTCTATCGCGATTACCAAACCAACGGCCTCACACACGAAAACAAAAAACTCCTCTCCGATTACGTTCCCTACATGCAGGGAAAAAATCTCGGAGGGCGGTTTGGGTTCCGCCGAACACCGGTGGTCGTCTGCAACGCCTGTTCCTCCGGCGCGAACGCCCTCGGACTGGCCCTCCTGGCCCTCCAATCCGGTACCGCGCCGCGCGCCCTGGTCGCCGGATTCGACATCGTTTCGGAATTTGTATTCGGCGGATTCAACGTCCTGCGTCTCGTAAGCCGTACCGGATGCCGCCCCTTTGACCGCGAACGCGAAGGGCTCATCCTCGGAGAAGGTGCCGCCACCCTCATCCTGGAAACCGAGGACTCCGTCCAGCAAACCGGTCGCACCCCCATCGCCGAATTATGCGCCTACGCCGCCTCATGCGATACCTATCACGTCACCCAGCCGCACCCCGATGGACTCGGTGCCGAAAAAGTCATGCGCGACTGCCTGCACGCCGCCGCCTGGCAATCAGAAGAAGTCGACTGCCTGAATGCGCACGGCACTGGAACCACCCATAACGATCTTATGGAGGCCAAGGCCGCACGGCGTGTCTTCGCAGACCATCCCGACGTGTGCCTCACCGCCAACAAAGGTGCCATCGGCCATACCCTCGGTGCCGCCGGTGCCATCGAGGCGGTTTTTTCCATCCTCATGCTGAGAGACGGCATCATTCCACCCACCCTGGGCCTACGCCAACCCCTCGAAGAACTCGGCCCGATTCATCTGCCCACCCAGGCCGAAGCGCGCCCCCTCCGCCGCATCCTTTCCACCTCCTACGGATTCGGCGGAACCAATGCCTGCCTCGCCTTTTCAACGGGGGGGGACTGAACCATGGAACGTTCCTTCTATCTTCAACACGCCGCCTATGCCGGACACGACACCACCTGGGGCCGCGCCTTCTTTCCTGAGCGCCCGCTTCTCTGCACCCCGCCCGCCTACAACACGCGACGCCTGGACGACATGAGCATCCACGCAGTACAGGCCACCCTCCGCGCCCTCGCCGAATGCGGGACCGACCCCTCCGACTTCAGCCGCTACGGTGTCCTCACCCTTTCACACAACGGCCCGAGCATCTATTCCGAGGAATTCTATGGCCAGTTGCTCTCTGAAGAAAATCCTCAACTGGCCAGCCCCATGCTCTTCACCGAGTCCGTACTCAACATTGCCGCCTCGCACATCGCCCTCGCCCTGAAAACACACGCCCCCATTCTCTCGTTGAACGCCGGCATCGCCGATGGCGCCGAAATTATTCGCCAGGTGGCCATACTCCTTCATGCCGGACACGCCGAGCGCATGGTGCTCTGCGCCGCCGAAGAATTTTCGCGGATCGGCACCGAGGTATTTCAGGCCTGCTCCACCTATCCGGGAAAAACCTTTTGCGGAGGAGCCGTCAGCCTCCTGTTCTCGCGTGATCCACTTCCCGGCCACCCCGTTCAGGTCCGCCTTTCCCCCGTGCTTTCCCCTGAAAACGCCTGCCACCAACTCACCCGACTCGCCGAAGAAAATACCCGCCTCCTACTCGGCTCCTTTTCGGATGCCCCGGAGCACCTCGCCACCCTACCCACATTGGAGCCGGGCCCAGCACGACCCTACATGCAAAACGAGCAGGCCTTCACCGTACTCTTTGCAGCCGAATGGGCCGTATGCGCCCGGCAGACCCTCGAAAGCAAGCAGCCCCACGCCCTGATTCAGGTCAATACCGATACCATTCAATGGGCCCTCTTCTCCCCGATGTGATAAACAGCGTCCGAACGTGCGGAAAGCCGAAGTCATGAACTCCGAAAAACCAAACCAACTGGTCACGCGTTGGCTGACGGCCCTCCAGCGGCACCGATGGCTTGTCGCCGTCGCCGTGCTCGCGCTGTCGCTCCTCTCGCTCGCCGCCGTCTCCACCCTGCGCGTGGAAACCGACTGGACGCGCCTGATGCCGTATGCCGAAGACATGACCGTCTTTCGCGCATTGAGCCGCCTCGGGTCCTCCTCGGAACTGATGCTCCACCTCGAAGCCGCCAACGGCACGCCCATCGCCCCGCTTGCTGACTCCGTGCAGCGGTTCACCGACTCCGTTCAGGCCCTCGACCTGTTTCCCCTCCTGCAATCCGGCGGCGGCCTTCAATCGCTCGAAACCTTTCGCCCCGAATTCACCCTCTTCCTGGGCACCGAGGGCACCCGCACACTCGCCCGACGCTTTCAACCCGATGAAATGCGCACTTCTATCGCCGCACTGACCGATAGGTTGTTCTCTCCCGCCGCCGGCCTCGTGCGCGGCTTCCTCGAACACGATCCACTTCAAATTTCTTCGCTCGCCCTCGCCAACCTCGAAGGACGCGGCGGCTATACCTTGCGCGACGGGATGATCCAATCCGAAGACGGGCAAACCGCCCTGCTCATCGCTCTGCCACCTCCCCAACCCGACGGACCCTGGATGGCCCGCTTGGCCACCGCCATACCCCTCATCAAAAAAGCCGCCCAACGTGAGGGGCTTATCTGCCGAATGCCCTCCGGCCTGTTTCTGCGCGCCGAACTGTTTGAATCCATCAAGCGCGATCTCGTCAAGGTTTCCTCGCTCTCCCTGTTGTTGATCCTTCTGCTCTTCCTCGCGGTCTACCGCCGAGCGCCCACCGCCGCACTCTGCGTGATGCTTCCGCAGGTCGTCGCCCTACTCATCACCTTTGCCCTCTACCGACTCTTCGCCACCGAAATCGGCCTGATCACCTCGATGGCCGCCGCGATGCTCACCGGACTGGGCGTGGACTTCGGCATCCACCTCATGGCCCGCTACCGGGAAGAAACCGGCACCTCCGTCGCCCGCCTAACCACCGCCCTCCTCGGAACCGGACGCGGAAACCTCGCCGGCGCCCTGTCCACCTCCGTCGCCTTCTTCTCCATACTCGTCACCGGTATGACCTCCTTTCACCTCCTCGGCTGTACCGCCGGTTTCGGTATCCTCCTCTCCGTTTCTTCCTATTTTCTCCTCTTCCCACTCTTTATTTTTCTTTTCAACCCATACGAAAAACCCGCTCGCGAGGACCAGACTCCGCGCAAGGCTACGCTCTGGCAAGCAGCTCGCCCTCCAAAAATTTTCCCCCCTCCCTGGTGGGCTCGCGTCCTCGCGAGCCTTCTGAAAACCGGATACCTCCGGTTTTCATGGTGCGTTTTAGTTGTTTTTGTCGTTATTTTGCCTTTTTCAGCAAAAAACTGGCATTTTTCTTCAAAAATCGACGAATTTTTGCCCGAAAACAGTCAGATTTATCAGGACATGCAGCGGGTCGATGAAAAGAGCATCCGCTTCGGACCCGACCAGGCGGACTGCCTTTTCCTCGAAATCGAAAATCGTGATTTTTTTGAAGGGCTGACTTTTTTGACCGGGCTGAAGGCCCGCTTGCCGGAAGCGGAATGGCAAACGCCCTTCAATTGGCTTCCCGATTCCGAGTTTTTGACCGAAAATCGCGCTTTTTTCCTAAAATCACTCGAAAATGACGGAATTTCACCTGAAATGGCCTCAAAAACGCTAAACAATGCCTATGAGGGGCTGGATTTGGTCTTCCCGGAGGTTTTAGAGCGCTACCCGGCCGACGTGATCGCCTCGTTTGCCCCCGAATTCCAAACCTCCTTTTTTCAGCAACTGCCCTTTGCAGCGCCGTTTTATGCCCTGGATGGAAGCAGCTTTTTTGTGATGGCGGAGAAGGCGGACCGCTCGAACTGGACTTCGGATGAATTGAGCCGGATCGACCGGGAAGCCGAGGCCGCCGACCTCAACGTGGAATTTTCAACGAGCGCACTGTTCGTGGATTCCCTCCGTCTGCGGGTCATCCCGGACACCCTTCTGGCGGCCGGCGTGACGGTCGTAGCCATGTTGATCCTGCTGTACTTCTTTTTCCGCCGCCGCCGGCTCGTGATTCTAACGTTTCTTCCTCTCACAGCGGGCCTGCTGTTCACACTCATCCTCATGGGGCTCTTCCGTCAATCATTCAACTACTTCAACCTCACCGTCCTCCCGCTCATTTTCGGACTAGGAATTGACGATGGCATTCATTACATCCAGAGCTGCGTGGAGTGCGGGAACTCCACCGAGGCGCTGCGACGAACCGCCCGCCCGATCCTGCTCACCACGGCGACCACCTGCATCGGCTTCGGCACCCTGATGTTCGTCTCCTTCAACGGCATCTTCTCCATGGGCTTCCTGATGGTGACCGGCATGATCTCCTGCCTCCTCGCCGTACTCTTCCTGCTCCCACCCGTCGCCCGCTGGTGCCTTCGCAATCAAAACAACAATCAAAAAACAGCTTGCGGGGTTGCGCTATGAATCCCTGAAGTCGTAAAATGTGACCGCAAACAGGGGCAAAAAATGACAGAAAACAAAATATACAATCCGGTTCAGGTCTCCGGGGACGCAATGGATATGCAGACGCTTTTTTACGACATTCGCGGTCTGATTGAGGAAACCCGCTCTTCTGTTGCGACAGTCGTTAACGCCGGAATGACACTGCTCTATTGGCAAATCGGTAAACGGATTCAAACCGAAGTGCTCAGTGGGGAGCGTGCAGACTATGGGAAAGAGATTGTCGCTACACTGTCGCGACAATTGGTCAGTGAGTACGGACGCGGGTTCTCGGAAAAAAGTCTGCGTCGCATGGTGCAGTTTGCTGAGGTGTTTCCCGATTCGAAGATTGTCGCATCGCTGATACGACAATTGAGCTGGACACATATTCTGGCCCTGATTCCTCTCAAACAGCCCCTCCAAAGAGAGTTTTATGCCGAAATGTGTCGAATTGAAAGGTGGAGCGTTCGCGTTCTGCGTCAAAAGATTGACGGGATGCTCTACGAACGGACGGCCATTTCTAAAAAGCCGGAAGAGGTCGTTAAAACCGAGCTAAAGCAGTTACGCGATGAGGACCGGCTCAGCCCCGATCTGGTCTTCAAAGATCCATACTTTCTGGAATTTCTCGGACTCAAAGACCGCTACCTCGAAAAAGACCTTGAGGATGCCATCTTGCGGGAGCTGGAACAGTTTCTTTTGGAGATGGGCTCCGGTTTTGCCTTCATGGCCCGGCAAAAGCGCATCCAGATCGATCACGACGACTATTATATCGATCTGCTCTTTTTCCACCGAAACCTGAACCGGCTCATCGCCATTGATCTGAAACTTGGCGATTTTAAGGCGGAATATAAAGGGCAGATGGAACTCTATCTGCGCTGGCTCAAAAAGCACGAATGCCGACCGGAAGAAAATGAACCGCTGGGGATCATTCTTTGCGCCGGGAAAAAGGCCGAGTTGATTGAACTGCTGGAGCTGAACCAGTCCGGGATTCATGTCGCGGAATATCTGACCGGTCTTCCGCCACGCGAGCTGCTGGAGCAAAAACTGCATAAAGCGGTTGAAACGGCCCGTAACCGGCTGGCGGATCGCTCCGCTGACGAAGAATAATTTAAGTCTGTGAATGGATCAAAAATGAAATCCATCTCCAACCGCGAATCCCTCTTCGATGAATCTAAATCTCTCGAATCCGATATCAAAAAGCAACTCGCGGGGGTCGCGGGATGAGTAGAGTTGCAACTAAAAGGCTTGGCGACATCTTGAATCTGAAAAGAGGGTATGACCTTCCCGCCCCCACGCCTTCGGGCACGGGCGGGTCGAAAAGCCTTCAACCCACCATGTATTGCGGTGTTGTGCCTAACTTTTGCCGGAAAAACTCCACATCTTGTGGCATCTCACCTGCTTGAACAGGGCATATCCAATACCTGAACGCGGATGGGAGCAAAACGACGATGAAGATGTTTGGAAAATCGCGGAATGCCTGGGAGGCGAGAGCGGATGAGTTGCAGCAAAAATATGCCGAGGCCCTTCGGCGCGATGACTTGCCGACGTTGATTGAAGCCAGCGGTGAATTAAGCATTGTTTATTCGGCGATTGATTGCAAGCCTTTGGCAGACCGATGGATGGATGAATATCTTTCCGTCCTGGAGCGCCTGGACCCCGGTATAAAAGAGCGGATTCAAACGCTCCGCAATATTCTGCCCAATTAGCAGGCGTGGCACGTGCCCTGCTGGATGCACGGTATGAATCAGAGAATATCCATTCCCACACCCGCCTCTATGCTGAAGCGGTGGCAGGAAGAATATGCCGCCGCCTTCGGCGAAAACCGCCTTCCGGAAATGCTGCATAATGCCCAGCGTCTGTACCGGCTCTATGCGGCTCTCGGAAATTCACTGCTGGCCCGCCGCTGGACGGATGAATATATCCGCTGCTGGGCGCTGCGAAATGATCCGCCATCCGGCGGAGAGGAGAACCTGTCGGTTGATCCGCCATCCGCTCCCGAGGACGCGTCGCTGACGATGAGGCAGGGCGTGGCGTAATAGAGGGGGGTGCCTTAACGTGAAGGGCGTTTGGCTTTGACGGTTGAGGCACGCGGGCCGCGCGCCGTCCAGCAATTGGAGGGCGTCGGGCTCCGACGCCTTGCGGAGAGTGAGCGCGCGAAATGCGTGCGAAGAGAGAAAAAAGGATTGATCTGGAGACAATGAAAAGGACGCTGAGGACAGCATCCCTCCCGAGATTTGCGTCCATTCGCGTCCATTTGCGGTTTTCCAACGCATTTTCTCTAAAAGTCCCTCATTTTCCCATTCGTTGCTCTCTTCATTCGTTGGAAAAACTGCCGCGATCTGAACAGATTGCGCGTGTGTCTGTCGGGCATTGTACCTTGCCATTCGGCGGAAGATAAGCTAAACGAAGCAGTGCACGGCGGGTATGGTACGCGCTTGTTGTCCGGTTTTTACGGAACATCCGTTTTGACGGTTTGGTGAATCAGGTATGAATGAAAGGAGCAGGCCATGATGAAGGTGTTGATCGCAGATAAATTTCCTGAACAGTATGTGTCTCAGATTAAGGAGTTGGGCTACGACGTGGTCTATGAGCCGGGCTATAAAGCGGCGGATGTGGCGGCCAAGGTGGGGGATGCCAATATTGTGATCGTGCGTTCCACCGAAGTGACGGCCGAGGCGATCGAAAATGGATCGGCTCTTTCCCTCATCATTCGTGCGGGTGCCGGAACGAACAACATTGATAAAAAGGCGGCCAGTGCGAAGGGCGTCTATGTGGCGAATTGTCCGGGCACCAATTCAGTGGCGGTGGCGGAACTGGCGATGGGGCTGATCTGTGCCCTGGACCGGAATATTGTGGATAACGTAGCGGATCTGCGTGCGGGCAAATGGAACAAGGCGCTTTATTCCAAAGCGGATGGTCTGCTGGGCAAGACGCTGGGTGTGGTCGGCGTCGGCATGATCGGCAAAGAATTGATCAAGCGTGCGCAGTCGTTCGGATTGAAGGTCAAGGCGTGGAGTCGTTCGTTGACCCCGGAAAAGGCGGCAGAGTTGGGCGTGGACTATGCGTCATCGATTGCTGAATTGGCACCGCAGTGCGATATTCTTTCGGTGCATTTGGCGCAGTCGGCGGAAACCAAGGGCATCATTTCCAAAGAGATTATCGATTCGATGAAGCCGGGAGCCTGCTTTATCAATACGGCCCGTGCGGGCGTGGTGGATAATGCGGCATTGATTGCGGCGGTGAAGGCCGGAAAAATCCGGGTGGGGACGGATGTGTTTGCCGGAGAGCCGGAAGGCAAGGATGGGGCGTTTGATGATGAGTTGGGTATGTTGCCGGGCGTATACGGCACCCATCACATCGGCGCGTCCACCGAGCAGGCGCAGAATGCGGTGGCCACGGAAACCGTTCGCATTCTCCAAGTCTTCAAAGAAGCCGGGCGCGTGGAAAACTGGGTGAATAAGATGAAGAAAACACCCGCGAAATTCCAGTTGGTGGTTCGGCATTATGATAAGCCGGGCGTCTTGGCGGCGGTGCTGGATATTATCTCTATCTCCGAGGTGAATGCCGAGGAAATCGAGAATCTGATCTTTGATGGCGCGCAGGCGGCCTGCTGCACCATTCAACTGAACTCGGAACTCGATACGGCCTCACTGGCCAAAATGAATGCCCTGAAGGGGCAGGTCATCAAGGCGCGGCAGGTGGCACTGTAACGCATGGTTTATCCGCTCCAGAACAAAATACGGTTAAGTCTTGCAAGGTAAGCGCTCTCTTTTATGATGCGGGGATGTGGTTGCATCGTCGTTTTTTATCGCCCCTTATCTTGGCGTTTGTCTTTGCCGGTTTCGCTCTCGGAGACGGGGGCGAGGCGATGGAGGTTGCAGAGCGTCCGTTTTCAATCCCGCCGAAAACGGAGTGGAAGGCCACGGCTTCTGCGAATCAGAAGGCCGACGAGTTTTTGCCGTCGGAGGCCATTGATGGCGACAGAGCGACCCGCTGGAGTTCGCCAAATTCGCAACCGCATCGCCTCGAAGTGGATTTGGGGCGCCAGGCTGATCTCTACGGCTGCACCATCCATTGGGAAACGGCTTTTGCTTCAGCGTATGACATCGAAACGTCTCCCGATGGGCTGTCGTGGGAAAAGGTGTATGCGACCCAAGATGGTGATGGAGGGGCGGACGAGCTGTATTTCCGTCCAACCCGCGCCCGTTTTCTGCGAATCAATGCGATGGAACGCGGTACGCCGCATTGGGGTTTTTCCATTTACGAGGTGGACCTGAAGGGGGCGGATGAACAGGCGCTGGTACAGGTGGAAGGGCAGAGCGTTCAGGAGGCTGCGCGTGTGTTGGATGGTACGTTCGACACGGTTTGGCGCAGCCCGACGGCGGGGCCCTGTGTAATCGACATTGATCTGCGCGTCGAAAAAGAACTCGGTGGCGTGTGGATCAAGTGGGGGAAGCACTTCGCACCGAAGGCCACGCTCTTTACCAGTTTGGATGGGGAACGCTGGGAAGCGGTCGCGCACTTGCGGGACGGAACGGGCGGAAAGGACCTCCTGCTTCATAAAGGAACCCAGGCGCGGTATATCCGGCTTCGACTGGAGGAGACGCATGAGACGTTGCCGGCGGAGATATTGGATATGTCGCTTTGCAGTCCAGGTGAATATGAAAACTCCTTGCTCAAGTATAACTTTGTGGCGAAGAAGCACCGCAGAGGCATCTATCCCCTGCAGTTCCTGAAGGAGCAGGTTTACTGGACGCCGGTTGGCGCGCCGGGTGATCACGATGAAAGCCTCTTGGATGAATTGGGCAATTTTGAGCCGCGTGAAAAGGCCGGTTCGCTTCAGCCGTACTTGCAGGTTAGCGGCGAAATACGGTGCGGCTTGGATGCTCCCGTTCTGGAACACAGCATGGAAGGGGGATATCTGCCGTTGCCCTATGTTGGATGGCACATGAAACCCATCAGTCTGGATATTCGGGCCCTGGTTTTTGGACGGGAACCGGAGTCGACCGGCTATGTGTTGTATACGTTAAAAAACGAGACGGATCAGGTGCAGACGGGTCGATTTTTTCTGGTCGTGCGCCCGGTGCAGGTTAATCCGGTCTGGCAGTTCGGCGGCATTTCGCCGATTGAGCGTCTTGAGTATCGGGAATTGCAAGAAGGGTTGGGTGTCTTTGTGAACGATGCGTTGCAATACGTCTCGCTGACGCCTCCGTCGGAAACGGCCGCACGGGCATTTGAACAGGGCGACATCCTGGAGGACCTGCTGCGTAACCGATTTCCGAAGAGTACCGGTCTTAAAGAGGCGGGGAAGGAAATTTCCGGCGCGCTGGCCTATGAGGTGGAGCTTGCGCCCGGCGAAGAGCAAAGCATTTTGATTGCGGCACCGCTGTTTGATTCTTCAGCGGACATTCAAAGGGCTTCGCAGGAGATGCGTGGAGCCTCTTCCGGGGTGGAAACCGTATTTGAAAACAGGCGTGACGTTGTGGTGCGGCAGTGGCGCGGGATATTGGACAAGGTAACGATCGAACTACCCGACCGGCAGCTTGTCGATACCGTCAAAGCTCAGATTGCCTACATCATGATCAATCGCGATGGACCGGCCATCCAGCCCGGCTCCCGCAACTACAAACGGGCGTTCATGCGTGACGGCTGCCTGACCTCGGGGGCGTTGCTTCGTATGGGCCTGACCAATGAAGTGCGGGACTACCTGGACTGGTATTCGCAGCGAATCGGGGAAGATGGGTGGGTTCCGCCGATTCTGAACAACGACGGAAGCATTAATCAAGGGTTTGGATGGGATAACGAGTATGACAGCCAGGGCGAATATCTTTTCGCCATGATGCAGTACTATCAGTTCACCAAGGATAGCTCGCTGATCAAAAAGCATTTTAAGGCCATCGTTGGGGCGATGAACTATCTGGTGTACCTGCGTAATGAGACGCTAAAACCGGGATACATGGCGGCGGAGGAATTTCCCAAACGTTTTGCCGGCATCCTGCCCAAATCGATCAGTCACGAAGGCTACAATCCGCCGGTGCACAGCTACTGGGACCTGTTTTTCGCGCTGAAGGGATTGAAGGATGGTGCCGAAGCCGCACGCATTGCAGGTCGGGATGACGTGGCCGCTTGGGCCGAAAAACAGTACCGGGTATTCCGGCGCTCCATGCAGAAGTCGATGAGGCAGACTATCGCGTGGAAGGGTATCCATCATGTTCCGGCCTGTGCGGAGTATGCCGATTGCGATCCAATCAGCACCGCCATCGCGTTCTTTCCGTGCGGGGAATCCGATATCCTGCCCGAAGAGTTCATGCGCCAAACCTTCGAGAACTATTACAACAGTTTCAGCGCTCGCTTGCATCCCGGTTGGCATGGATACACGCCGTATGAAATTCGTGTCATCCCCGCGCTGATTGAGCTGGGCCACAAAGACTGGGCCAGGCAAGTGCTGGATAGTATCACCGGGCATTGCCGTCCCCGTGGTTGGAATCATCTCACGGAAGTGGTGTTCAACGACAGGCGCAAGGGCGTGTACATCGGCGACATGCCGCACACGTGGATCGGGGCGGGCATGGTCAATTCCGTGTGGTATATGTTGGCGCATGAAAAGGGAGATCGACTCGTGCTGCTGAAGGGCACGCCGGACGATTGGCTGGAAGGGGATGGATTGCGCGTGGCGGATTTGCCGACTCATTTCGGAGCGTTTGATATGCGTGCGAGGCTGAAGGACGGAAAGCTGACCGTGATGCTTGGTGGATTGGCGCGGCCTGCGGATGGAATCGATCTGTACTGGCCGGACGCCGGTAAGCCGACCCGTGTGCTCGTGGATGGCAACGAAAGAGAGACCTTCGGCGATGAGGCCATTCACCTTCCTGCGGGAACCCGGACGGCCGAGGCATGCTGGGGCAAAGAAACTCCGTCCGTACCCTAATCATGCCTTTCCGCTTGCAAAAAAGCGTGAATTGAGGCTTGAACATCCCTCCCAGAAAGAATACCAGTACGCAACTAGGTTGTAATTTGCGGCGGCGGCGGCTTAGCGGATACGCGCCGCAGGTGTTTGCAACACGGAGGGATCGGGGCGATGAAAGGTGTGCGAGTTGCGTGGAAGACCGTGTTCGTTTTGGTCCTGCTGGCTGCGGTATCAACCGCGCCTGCGGCGGGTGCCAATCTACTGCTGAATCCGGGATTGGAATTGGGTCCTGGCGGAGGGGGTTCGCCGGAGAGCTGGTGGACGTATGGGGAGTGCGGACAGCATTCCTGGGCGGGCCGCAACAGCGCCGGCGGGGTGGCGTTTCACTCGTACCTTGAAGGTGCATGGGGCGGATTCGGGCAGGATGTGTCGGCGTCGTCGGAACCCGGCGATGTGATTCGTCTTTCGGTCTGGGCGCAGGCGGAAGGCAGCTATACGTCGGCCAATCACGAGGCCTGGATCAAGCTGAATCTATACACCGGCGGAACAACGCCTGCGGGTGAATGTCTGCTGGATGTGTATGGCGATCTGTTTCAGCGCCGCGGAAGTTGGAATGAATACGTCATTGTACTGACGAACGAGGTGGCCGGCGTTGATCGGATGAAGGTGACGGTGGGGGGAGGCGGCTTCACGAGCGGCGAGGGGAGCCGGTCGGTCCTGTGGGATGATGCGGAACTCACGGTTACGCCACCGGCGGGGAGTTCGCGACTGGCCGCTTCGCTCGATGCGGAGAATGCGTGCTGTCTGAGCTGGCAGGGCGAGGGCGATCGTTATTACAAGGTGTTGGTTTCGGAAACGCTCACAGGACGCTGGACGCAGGTTCGCGGCATGAAACTCGGATCGAATGCGGAACAAGCCTGGCGCGATGAAGCGGCGCTCACGGACTGCTCGAATCTGTTTTACCGCCTTGTGTCGCGCCCGGTGAATGAACCGGGTGACTGGGATGAGGATGGGCTGGACGATGTCACCGAGCTGCGTGCAGGCAATCTGAATCCGCTTGATCCCGATTGCGACGACGACGGGATTCGGGATGGACTCGATCCGCGCCCGGCGAATCCTAATGAGCCGCCCTCGATTCAACAGGTGTTACTGGTCAGCGCCGCCAATCGACACAACGAGGGAATGATCACACTGGCTGTTCTGTGCTTTGACCCCGATGGCGACGCTGCGGAATACCGGTTTACCCTGAACGGTGGAGCGCCGTCGTTGTGGCAATCTGCCAGTGTGCCCTTTTCGTGGCAGCCGAATGCCGTCGACTCCGGCAGTCAGGTCGTGATGGTCACGGCTCGTGATGCCCATGGTGCCCAGTCTGCCCAGTCCGCTTCCATCCATCTTTTCAGAACCCCGCCAAGACCGTGAGGATATACCCATGACAGCATGCGCCTTATTCCGTTGCCCGCGTTATCGACTTTACCGCCGCCACTTCCGAAAAGCCTGGGCGCGCATTCAGGAAGGGACCACTTGGGTGCTGATTGTCGCACTGACGCTTTCACAGGCTCAGTTTGCGCCAACTGCCGAGGCGGCCGCTCCGGGAACCAGTTCGGTTTCCGCAGGCAGCGCGCCCCCGCCCTCGGCTTTCACGGTAGAGAGTTTTCAGCCGGAGCTGTTCACGGGGCGCGCGAATGCGGGTGTGCCGATTGGCATTCCGCCTGGCCGCAAAAATATGCAGCCGCAACTGGCTCTCTCGTATGGTTCGTCGGGGCGCAATGGATGGGTAGGGGCAGGCTGGAATCTGGAGATGGGCTGTATCGAGCGCAGCACAAAATTCGGCGTTCCCTCGT